>NZ_VKHP01000216.1 GCF_010811875.1 Bradyrhizobium uaiense | reverse complement strand
AGCCGTGCAGGGAACAACGTGCTCTGTCCGCGATCAACCCCTTCCACGAATCCCGCCATCGCCCGTCCCCGTCGATTCACCGGAGAATACTAATAGTAGAGGCGGAGTTTTCACACGGCCTGGGCCCTTAGCCGACATCGATTCAGACACCCTCGAAGTCAGCTTTTGGGGAAGAAGCCGAAGCGGACTCTTTGAGCGCACGCCCTATCTCGGGTGCCACCAGCGTCCGCCGATCACGACACCTTCGGATGCGATCTTGCGATCGCCGGTCAGGTGTTCGCCGACCACGTCGACATAATCGAACTGGCCTTCCTTGATCGAGAGCAGCGTGGCGTCGCCGACGCTGCCCGGCTTGAGGCTGCCGAGCTCCGGCCGCCGCAACGCCACCGCGGCATTGACGGTGGACGCCGCGATCACGTCCGGCAGCGGCATCCCCATGCAGAGGAATTTTGACATCGTCGTCACCTGGTCGAAGGCCGGGCCGTCGATACAAAGCTGATGGATGTCGGAGGAGATGGTGTCGGGATAGAAGCCGTTGGCGAGCATCGCACGCGCGGTCTTGAAGGCGAACGAGCCCTTGCCGTGGCCGATGTCGAACAGCACGCCGCGCTCGCGGGCCTCCAGCACCACCTTCTTCACCGTACCCTGCGCGGTCGCAGGCGTGTTGGGGAACGGACGGAACGCATGGGTCAGCACGTCGCCCGGGCGCAGGCGCGCCAGCACCTCCTCATAGCTCGGCGGCGGATGGTCGATATGCGCCATCAGCGGCATGCCGACCTGCTCTGCAACTTCCAGCGCAATCTCGAGCGGCACCAGTCCAGAGGTGCCCGAGGCGAACAGGCCGACCCGCACCTTGATGCCGACGATGAGGTCGCGGTTCTCGACGGCCACGCGCGCGGCGTCGACCGGATTCATCAGCCGCAGCTCCTCGCTCTCCCCGACCATCACGCGGTCCGAGAAGCCGAAGATGCCGGCATGCGAGACATGCAGATAGGCGAGGATGCGGACCTGGCTCGGCTCGATCACATGCTTGCGAAAGCCGGCGAAGTTGCCGGGGCCGGCGCTGCCGGTATCGACCGAGGTGGTGACGCCGGAGGCGCGACAAAACTCCTCGGCGTCGATGCCGAGCGAGGTGCCACCCCAATAGACGTGCGTGTGCAGGTCGATGATCCCCGGCGAGACGATCAGCCCCGACACGTCGCGAACGTCGGTCGCGGCATCGGCCTTCAGCTCTCGGCCGATTGCTGCGACCTTGCCGCCGGCAAAGGCGACGTCCGTCACCGCATCGAGCTTTTGCGACGGGTCGATCACCCGTCCGCCGCGCAGAATCAAATCGAAAGGCATCGTGTTCTCCGGATTTCCGTCCGGCACGATGGTCGACTTCGCCGCCGCCTGCAAGCCGTTCAGCCGACGCGGGCCTGTTGGGAAACCGGCGCGGTCACTGTCGCGTGATCCGCGCTCTCGTCCCCAGCCATGGCCGACGCGACGATTGCCGCCAGGGCCGGGTTATGCACCGCCTCCGAGGCCGCAATAATCTGTTGGGCCCAGCGGTACGAGGATTCGAAAATCTCCTGATGGCGATCGAAATCCGTCACATCGATGCCATCGGGCGTCGGCGGGCGCATCACCATGTCGAGCGGCGTGGTCGGCAGCGTATCGTAGCGCTGATGCGCGACGAGGCTACGCCACAACACGTTGACGGCACTTGGAGCCGCCGGAAGCGATTTTCTCCGGAACGGCGTCAGCAGCGACGCCAGCAGCTCGAGCCGCCCCGGCAGCGCCGCATAGTCGACGTCGAACATCTCGGTCGCCGGCTCGCCGAAATGGACCACCAGGTTCGGCCCGCTCTTCAGCTGATGCATCTGCGCCAGCGGCACGTTGTCGACGAGGCATCCGTCGACCAGCATCGAACCGTCCCTTGTATAGAACGGCGGCAGCAGGCCGGGGATGGCGCTCGATGCGCGCACCGCCTGCCACAGCAGACCGGTGCGGATCAATTCGAGACTGTGCGTCGACAGATTGGTCGCGACCGCCGCGAACGGCCGCCAGCAATCCTCGATGCGGCAATGCAGGCCGTACTGATCGGCCAGCGCCGCATCGAAGGCCTTGTGGTCCAGCAGCGCGTAGCGCGGCCAGGTCGGGCGACGGAAGCTGCGGCTGGAGACGAAAATCTCATGGGTGCCGCGCTCGAGATGCTCGGCGTCGTAGTTCTTGGCAAAGCCCGCCGCCATCGCCGAACCGACGCTGGTGCCAACAAAGATATCGAACATCGCGCCGCGCTCGCAAAACGCCTTGTAGATCCCGACATGCGCGGTGCCGAGGCTGCCGCCGCCGCCGGCGACAAACCCGACGGCGCGGCCGCACAGGAAGCGCACCAGGCTGTCGATATCGATCTGGTCCTCGAGCGCGACATGATGATGCATGAAGCATGGAAGCCGCGCGAGCCAGGCCGCGGTGCCGCTGACCTCGTGACGCCTCGCGTCGTGAACACGAACCAGGCGCCGCGCCGACGCCGGATGCACGGAGCAGGCGAAGCTTTCGATCTCGGTCAGGTCGGGCGCGGGAGCATGGCCGCGGCAGGAGAACACGACGAGGTCGGCCTGGCGAATGGTTTTCCGCGCCCATTCCGAGGCTTCGTGACCCCCGAAATAGGCCACCAGCGGCGCGTCGTACTCGATCCCGTTGAGCCAGTCGGCGACTTCGGATGCGTCGAGCGCGCGGCCGGGAAACCTGGCTTGAACGCGCGCGAGGTCGACGATCTCGGCACCGGCCGCGGCAAGGCTCTGACGCAGGCGCGCTTCAAAGGCAGCAGGCACCCGCTCCCGTCCGCCTGAGACCAACGCAACGGTCCGCGCCTTCGGTGACGCCCGGACCGGCAACAGGCGCGCAGTCTGGACCGCAAATCGCTGTGCAAGCGCGGCCAGCAGTGCGTCGATGATGCCGGGCGTTTCCTGGACAAGCCTCGCATAGGCCGCACGTGTCAGCACCAGCACGCTGGTATCGCGGATCGCGATCACATTGGCCGTGCGCGGGATGTTGGCGAAGAAGCCGATCTCGCCAACCAGCTCGCCGGCCCGAAGCTCCGCAATCGGCTCGGAATGATCGGTCCGGTACACCGCGAGCGCTCCGTGCAGCACCAGGAACAATGCATCCGAGGCGCCGCCCTGCTCGACCAGCAGCTCGCCGCGCACGAGGTCGCGCCGGGTCATTGCGCCAAAGGCGATCAGCCGCTGCTCCGCGCTGAGCGTCCTGAACAGCGGGAAGTCCGCGGACACGGTCCCCCCCGCAAACGTTGCACTCGGCGGCACACGGTTCGACTGCATCATCAGATGTTAGCTCCCGGCCGTCGCCCCGGCGAGCGATATCAGAGCATGATCGGCAGCACCCGGCCGCTATTCCTTGGGAGCACTGCAACAGGATTTGCGGCGCGCCCTTACATCTGCCTCACCCGACCAGTTCCGGCCACGGCACGATGGTCGACTTCACCGTCTTCATCGCCCTCGCGTCGGCGACCGCGCACGCCACGCCATCCTCGGTGAACGGATAGATCGTCTGCATGTCGAGCCAGGGGTATTTGTTGCGCGTGCGGTAGGGCATGTCGACGCCGAGCGGCAGGTCGTTGCCGGTAAAGCCCCAGGAGCCGACCTTGATCAAGGCCGCCTTTTTGCCGACTTCCGGCCATGGCACGGTCCGGATTGCGGGCTTGGCTCCAGGTCCATCATGGGTGCAGACGCGGATCTGCTCCATCGGTTCGCTCTCCCTGTCCTTGTCGTTGGGCCGGGCACGGCCGCACCGACTTTAGGTCAGGACGATTGGGATGTCATGAATGCCTGTCATGAAGGGATTCATGACAGACCTTGGCGGGACGAGGCGCTTCAACTCTCGACGGGAGTATTTTTTCGCGCATCGCAAGAAACTATCGATTGTGAATGCAGCTGAGTACGAAGAAGCTTGTAGCATTGCGGGGACGACACCATGAATCCAGGTATCGAAGGCATCGTTGGCATGTACGTCAAGATGGGCGAACTGGACACGCTGCAACGAATGAAAGAGCATCGGCAGAGCCTGCTGGACCAATGCGTCGATACGGCGAATTTCAGCTTTGACGTCACGCGATCGATCTACAGGAGCGACCTCGAGGTGATCGAAGCCGGCATCGAGAGCCTCTCAGGCGAGGTCACCGGCCATGTCGACGTTTTCAACGAGAACAGAATCGCCGGCTGGGCCTTGTACGACCAGCACCCCGACAAGCGGGTGACGATCGATATCTATTTCAACGGCGATCACGTTGCCGAAGTCGTCGCCGATCAGTTCCGCAAGGATCTTCTCAAGCTCAACAAGGGCGACGGGCACCACGCCTTCATGTTCGAGCCGCCAGCCGGGTCCTATCAGCCGCCTTTGCAGCTCGAGATCCGCGCGGCGAAACGCAAGGTGCTGAAAGCGGTGACCGTTGAACCGCCGGCGGAGACTGTCGAACCGACAACGGACGGCGAAGCCGAATAACCTCGCCGCGTTGCTCTCACGCCGGGACTGTCATTTCAGCGACTGTCACTTCAGTGCAGTGCCGTCCGGCGAAAAGCCCTCGACCTTGTCCGTTATCACGAACGACATCAGGTCGTGCCCGATCACCAGCGGCCCCTGATAGGTCGTGCGCGTCCGCTTCAGCAGGACGTCCTCCGGCACGTCCTGTGTCGGCGGCTGGCTCGCGAACACGATATGCGAGTAGACCGCAAGCTTCGGCTTCGCCTCAGCGAAGATCTTGCCGGCCTCCTCCGGCGAGGTGTGATGGTTCTCGATCGCCCGGTAGTTCGGATAGTCCTTGAACAGGTCCGGATCGATCACCGCGACCTCATGGATCAGGAGGTCGGCGCCCTCGGCCGCCTTTGCCACCCGCTCGTCCGGCTTGGTGTCGCCCGACAGCACGACCTTTTTGCCGTCATATTCGACGACATACCCGAACGATGGCTTGATCTTCTCGCCGTGATTGACCTCGATCGCGGTGACCTTGACGCCGTTGTGCTCGTAAACCGTGCCCGGCTCGATGTCCTTCGCTGCGAACGCGACACCCGAAGGCGGATAGTTCTCGTCGTCGATCCGGATGCGGATGTCTTCGGAGAACGCCTTGGTGAGATTTTCGGTCATCGCCACCGTGCCCTTCGGCCCGAAGATCACCATCGGGGTCTTGCGCGAGCCGAACGGCGTGCCGATCCATCCCGTCAACCACATGTCGGGAAGGCCCACGACATGGTCGGAATGCAGATGGGTGATGAAGTGCGCCGTGATCGCACCGATCGGGATCTTCTTCTGGAACAGGCGGATCGTCGAGCCGCGCCCGAAATCGAAAATCAGCTTCTCAGGTCCCGCTTCCACCAGCGTCGAGGCGCTGAAGCTGGAGAGCCGTGGCGTCGGCGTGCCGGTGCCGAGCAAGGTGACCCGCATTTCGGCGGCGCGCGCGGCGCCGGCGCCCGCAACGATTGCAGTAACCAGCACAAGCCACAATTTCTGTCGCATGATCGAACGTCCCCGCCCCAAGCGCTGACTAAGCCAATGAGCTCACCAGGTCGCGACAAGTTAGGTGAAGTGGCCGGAGATGCCAATGTCGGCTACGACACGACGGATGAGCGCGGCGGATTGACAGCAATGGTCGCTCCACCCCACCCTGCGGTGGCACCATCAGGTATTGGAATGAAGCTTCAGCCCGGGTCCGAACGAATCTTCGCGGACGACAGCACCGACCCACTGGACGGACGTGTGCAATGGGCGCCCGCGAAATCGCTATGGCTCGGCAGCATGACCGCGGTTGCGATCATCTTCGGGCCGCTGCTGTTCTCGTGGAGCGCGTTCGCGCTGTTCATCGTGACCAGCGCGATCACGCTGTGCTTCGGACATTCGGTCGGCATGCACCGGCGCCTGATCCATGCGAGCTTCGACTGTCCGCTGTGGCTCGAGCGGCTCTGCGTTTATCTCGGCACGCTGGTCGGGATGGCCGGCCCCTACGGCATGGTGAGGCTGCATGATTTCCGCGACTGGGCGCAACGGCAGGCAGCGTGCCATGGCTACTCCCGCCACGCTGCCGGCTTCTGGCGCGATGCCTGGTGGCAACTTCACTGTACGCTCGCGCTGAAACACCCGCCGGTCTTCCGGCTCGAACCGCGGCTCGCCGGTGACCGCTTCTACGCCTTCGTCGAGCGAACCTGGATGTGGCAGCAATTGCCCTGGGCAATGCTGTTCTTTGCGATCGGCTCGTGGAGCTGGCTGGTCTGGGGCATTTGCGTCCGGGTCGCCGTGTGCGTCACCGGTCACTGGCTGATCGGTCATTACTCGCATCGCAAGGGCGGACAGACCTGGGTCATCGAAGGCGTTGCGGCCCAGGGCTACAATGTCGGCATCGCCGGGCTGATCAGCATGGGCGAGAGCTGGCACAACAATCACCATGCCTACCCCGGCTCCGCGAAGCTCGGGCTGCTGCCGGGTCAGATCGACCTCGGCTGGTGGCTGATCAAGGCGTTCGAGGCAACAGGATTGGCGAGCAACATCAAGACGCCGGATAATCTTGGGCCGCGCCCGGGTTCGCGCCGCGTCGATGGCCTGCGCGATGCCGATGCGGTCGCCGGGGCATAGCAGCTGCGCATTGTTGCCGTCATCCGCACGCCGGATCGCCGTTGCAGACCAGGCGCCACACCGCTATACGACCAGCGTCGGAAAAGGCAGACTTGGTTTGGTAAGCCCAAGTCCTTTCAAAATCGAAGTCCTTTCAAAATCGAAGTCCTTTCGAAATCGAAGTCCTTTCGAAACGAAAGCTCTGGTCTCCTGCTTGATGCGCGAGATCCCCACGACGAACACCGGACGCCGTCCAGGCGTCCATTGTTCGTCCGTGTGGTTCTCAACCCGACGAACCGCTCCGGTCGAACATCGACAAAGGAGCAGTTCATGCACAACCACCACCTCCTCCCCTATGATGTCGTGATCGCCGGTGCCGGCCCGGTCGGCCTGATGCTCGCCTGTGAGCTGCGGCTCGCAAAGCTCTCGGTGCTGGTGCTGGAGCAGGCCGCGGACCCGCGCTCACCGTTGAAGCGGCTGCCGTTCGGCATGCGCGGTCTCTCGGCGCCCACCATCGAAGCCCTCCATCGTCGCGGGATGCTGGACGACATCGTGGCGCCGCCGCGTGCGAAAGATTCGGTCGGCAACGCATCGGTTGGCGCGCATTGGATGCAACAGCCGCGCCGCCCGGCCGGCCACTTCGCCGGCATCCAGTTCTTTCACGACGATATCGACACGTCGAAATGGGCGTTTCGCCTGCCGAGCCCGGCCGGCACCAGCATCGCGGTCGACATGGAGTCACTCGAATCCGCCTTGGCCGCGCGCGCAACCGCTGTGGGCGTCGAGATCAGGCGCGGCCTCGGCGTCGAGGCGATTGATCAGTCCGATGACGGTGTGACCGTTGGGGCCGCCGGCCACACGTTCCACGGACGCTGGCTGGTCGGTTGCGACGGCGGCCGCAGCATGGTGCGCAAGGCCGGCGGCTTCGATTTCGTCGGCACCGATCCCGAGTTCACCGGCTATTCGGTCGAAGTCGAGATATCAGATCCGGACAAGCTGCGTCCGGGCCGCAACTACACGCCCACGGGCATGTATACACACGCGCATCCCGGTACGATCGCGATGGTCGAATTCGACGGCGGCGCCTTCCATCGAACCCAACCCATCACGCGCGAGCGGGTGCAGGCGATATTGCGCCACGTCTCCGGCACCGACGTCACATTGACGGCGCTCAAGCTCGCCACCACCTGGACGGATCGCGCCTGTCAGGCGACGGCTTACCGCAACGGTCGCGTGCTGCTCGCGGGCGATGCCGCGCATATCCATTCTCCCCTCGGCGGCCAGGGGCTCAATCTCGGGCTCGGCGATGCGATGAACCTCGGCTGGAAACTCGCGGCCACGATCCGCGGCGACGCGCCGGCCGGCCTGCTCGACAGCTATATGAGCGAGCGGCATCCGGTGGGCGCGCAAGTCCTCGACTGGTCACGCGCCCAGGTCGCACTGATGCGGCCAAGCCGGAGTTCGCGGGCGCTCGAAGCCATCATCCGCGATCTGATCGCGACATCGGACGGCGCGACATATTTTGCCGAGCGCGTGTGGGGCGTTTCGCTCCGCTACGATCTCGGCGGCGGCCATCCGCTGGTGGGCCGCAGCGCGCCCGACTTCGCGCTCGCCTGCGGGATGATGCTCGGCGAACTGCTCAGAGACGGGCGCGGCCTGTTGCTCGACTTCGAGCCGCGCTCGCCCCTGCAAGCGCTCGGCGATCGCTGGCGTGGGCGGGTTGACTATGTCGCAAGCGACGCCAGGGATCGGCTCGGCCTCAGCGCCGTGCTCGTGCGCCCCGACGGCGTCGTCGCCTGGGCCGCCGACACCGCCCCCCAGCTTGAGGACGCTGCTCAGGCCATGTCGCGGTGGTTCGGCGAACCGGATGCGGCGCGCGAAGCGGGCGCAATCTCTTGAGAAGCTGCGCGCGGCAGCACCGCGCACTTCTCTTGCACCGTGTGCGGGTTCCCCATCTCAACCGTAACGCCCCGTTAACCCTATCAGCCTTAGGGTCGTCGGGGCTCCGAATGGACGGTGGCCGGGTTTGTCGTGATGTCGTTTGCACAGAAGAAAACTACCGTCGTCCCCGCAGCCGAGGAGCGGCGCCGCTTCCAGCGCGTCAAGGTACACCTGCTCGGCCGCTACATGCTGCCCGACCGGCGCGAGTTTCCCTGCCAGATTATCAACATGTCCCCGGGCGGCCTCGCACTGCTGGCGCCCGGCATCGGCAATGTCGGCGACCGCGTGATCGCTTATCTCGACCATATCGGCCGGGTCGAGGGCCGCATCACCCGGATCATCGACAACGGCTTTGCGATGACGATCGGCGCCACCGCGCGCAAGCGCGACAAGCTCGCCGCCCAGCTCACCTGGCTCGCCAACCGCGACATCCTCAATCTGCCCGAGGATCGCCGCCACGACCGTATCGTGCCGCGCAACCCGATCGCCCTGCTCACCCAGGAAGACGGCACGCGGATGACCTGCCGTATCATCGACCTTTCGCTGTCCGGCGCTGCGATCGCCGCCGAGAACCGCCCGCCGCTGAAGTCGCTGGTGATGCTCGGCCGGGTGCAGGCCCGCGTGGTGCGAAATCTCGAGGAAGGCTTCGCGCTCGAGTTCGTCCACGAGCAATCCGCGGAAACGCTCGAAGAGAGCGTTACCGCGAGGTAAAGCGAAAAACCGCTCAAGACCCCCGTTTTCAGCCCGCGAAGGCGGCCTCCGGTACACCGGTGGCCGCCTTCGGCGCGTTTGGCGCAGTAAAATCGGCGGTTAACGGCCGGAGCTTTTGACGCAACAAACCGCGCTGGCGCAGCGTTCTCCGTATTAATGCATAAAATTTGAATAAATTGCAGTTGTTTCAAATTTTAGGCGAATTCGATTCAAGTAAAGATCGAATTCGCCGCAGCTTTTACCAGTATTCGCGTCAAATCTACTTCGCGCACTTAGCGGCGGCGCAAAAGCTTTGTGCGAAACGTGGTCCCAACAAAAAGAACGGGGGCCACAATGTTTGGTTTCAGGGGACAGGGAAAAGGTCTGGCGGTTGCCGCCATCCTTTTTGCAACGTGCGTGTCGGCCAAGGCCGGCGACGTGGGCTACGCCAGCCTCGGGGACGTCGCGCGGTCGCCGGTCGGCTGGGTCGGGTTCTGCGCCGACAATCCGGCCGAGTGCCGCGGCGGCAAGACGCAACCACGCGACATCGTGTTGTCGCAGACCGCTTGGCGCGACCTCGTGCGGGTCAACAAGTGGGTCAACGAATCCATCAAGCCGATGACCGACATGGATCATTGGGGCGTGATCGAGAAATGGTCGTTGCCATCCGACGGTTACGGCGACTGCGAAGACTACGTGCTCCTGAAGCGCAAGATGCTGATGGACGCCGGCTGGCCCCGCGAGGCGCTGTTGATCACCGTGGTCCGCGACAAGAAGGGCGAAGGCCACGCGGTGCTGACGGTGAAGACCGACAAGGGTGAGTTCGTGCTCGATAACCAGAACGAGAGCATCGTCACCTGGACGGAGACCGGCTACCGCTTCGTCAAGCGGCAATCGCAGAGCGATCCCAATGTGTGGGTCTCGCTCGGCGACAACCGCCCCGCAGTTTCAACCGCAAGCTCGCGCTGAGCAGAGAGCCAAGGATTTTCGAGTTCGCGACCCGGTCACATCCCCACCCCTCCCCGTCCCAGACCGGTTCGCGCGCGGCCAGGCTTCCCCCAAAGCCTGGCCGCAACCTTTTGCGGGGCGGCAAAAGCGCTGAAACCCTTATATTTCAGCGGGGTTTGAGGCGGCGCGGAACCGCGTCTAGAGACGCTTCGAGACGGAACGACTCGACGCAAGCGCACGGGGAAAATTCCGGGAATTTGTTCCGGTACCGTTCTGGTTCACTTCGTCAGGTTCGATAACCTCCACGACGACCATTTTTGGAACGCTATCCGGATCTTGGCCGGCCGGATTACGGAGCGGTCAAGATTTGATCGAGGAAGTGTATATGATCTCGCACGAAAGCCGGGCGCAGGTGGGTGAAATCGGTATATTTCGGCCGGCGGTTCTCGAAGAACGGCGAACATTGTTCGCTTGACCCGCAGATGTCTGGGAAGGGATTGAGCAGTTCGGCACCAGTATGATCCGCGACCTCGCGAAGCCTGCCATCAGAATAATTCTGAGTGGATCTCAACTCCTGCACCGAGATTGGCTTCTCCACATCTGGGGGGAACGACACCCCCGCGATGCTTCGCTTAACCATTTGATCTGGATCGAACCGCATGTTGATGGGGTGCCCAAGGATCAAGTACACATTGGCACCCGCAGCCTGCAGTGACTTCACATACTGCTCAAGGTTCCGGTAAAAGAGGTCTTTGCCGAGCGCCGTGTTTAGCTTTGCTGTTACCCCGTCGCGCTCTGCGGACATCGAGTCTTCACTATATCCGCTCCAGCCTGCTCCTAGGACCACTACCTTGATCGCTTCTGAGCGAACCAACTTAGCCACCACGTCAGGTAACTTCGCGCACCGCGCAAATTGGTCAAGCTGAATAACGCCAGGAACCGCGGGACAGCGCGGGCCGGTCACAAAGATGGTTTTCGCTGTTAACTTCCCTTGGTCTGACAATTCCTGCACGCGGGGGCCGTATTGGAAAAGCAAACTGTCGCCAGCGAAAATAATGCTCTTCGTCCCCTTCCCCAACCGAGCAGTGAGGATCCAATCACGATCGGTCACGACCATGCCCGAGGTCGGCTTAAAGCTACCGTCCGCTTTGGCTGCCGCGACTTCCTGCAAATCGATATCGGGGGGGCGTTGCGGGAAACCGTTAAAGAGCCAGATGACAAGCGCAGCAACGCCAACTCCGCTCAAAATACCCGCGGCAAGCCACGTTGACTTGTTTTTCCGAGGACCAAAGCGGATGGGCGTTTCGATAAAGCGGTAGGTCGCCCAAGCCAGCAGTACACTAAGAACGATGAGACCGCCGCCCATCAGCAATGTCGGAGGTTTTCCAAGTCGTATGATGTAGGCGTAGGAGATCAGCGGCCAATGCCAAAGGTAGAGCGGGTAACTGATCAGTCCAATTTTGACGAGCGCGGGATGCGACAGCGCTCGATTCAGAATGGCATGAGGCCCGGCGAAGATGATCGCGCTAGCTCCGAGCACCGGAAGCACCGCGAACCAACCTGGAAATCTTGTCGTGGGTGAAAGCAGTGCGAATGCGGCTATCAGAGCTAGTAAGCCCAAGCCAGAGATTACAGAGCGCGCTCGAGGCGAGATGATCGCTGGACTCGCAACGGCTAGAGCCGCCCCGGCAAGCAACTCCCAAAACCTCGGCATCGGAAGGTAGAAGGCATCCAATATGTTGGTCCGCGAGAGCGCGATGTTGGTCGTGAAAGAAAGCGCGAACAGGACGGCTATCAAGACGCTGATCTTAAGCCGACCTCGATAGCCCAGCCACAACAAGACAGGCCAGACTATGTAGAATTGCTCCTCGACGCCCAGAGACCATAGATGCAGGAGCGGCTTGGTCGTAGCAGCTCCGTCGAAGTATCCGGTCTGCAGCCAGAACGCGATGTTCGCCAAAAACGCCGCGCCGAAGAAAGCGTGCTTGCTTACCTGCGCCAGTTCAGCGGGGGTTAGGGCGATAAAACCGTAAGCGAGCACCGCTGCCAAGCAGCACGCAAGAGCGGGAAAAATTCGCCGGACACGTCGCGCGTAAAACGCGGCGATCGACAATCGGTCCTCTGCGAGCTCCGCAAACAATATGGATGAAATCAAGCAGCCAGAGATAACAAAGAATATGTCTACACCGACGTATCCGCCCGGGACCGCTTCTGGAAATGCATGAAAGAAGACGACAGAAAGAACAGCAATGGCCCTGAGACCGTCAATGTCCGGGCGGTATTTTAGGTGAGGCGCCGCGGCAACATTCTTGGAGTGCGCGTCGGCGACGGAAATCGCCTCAGCGCCGGAAACCGGCCGAAGGTTGTGAATTGCAGTCAAGGCGAATTTCGCAAAGCCCTCCCACTCGCACTTTGCGAATGGTTTCTAAGTTGGTCTGGCCTGACGGTACGTTGCTGACCAGACATCTGCAACGTCTAAGTTGCGCTCTAGGCTCAATTCGCCTGTCGGATGACTCATCAATCATTTCCACTGGAACACCACTCCGCTGCAGTCTCCACTTATGGCTTCCAAGATCGGATCATGGCCGCTGCAGCTCGCCACGCCGCTCTGTACGAAGTATTCCCTACCCTGCCCTCGATACGCTTGGCCGCCTCCTCGAGCGTCTGACGAACGATCTCGTCCCGATCGATCTCTGTGAAGCTCCGCCGAACTGGAACAATCGCCGGCTGCGGGTCAATCTTTACCGGTCTCACGCCGCCCTCGCGTTGCTCTCGCGGGTGGTCTCCCACTTGCCATTCGCGAGGAATTCCAGCTTCCCGTGTTTCCGCCCGCGGACCGTCGTAATGAGATCGGCGAACTCGCCTTCCATGATCTTGATCCTGGCACCGGTCGGGATCGGATTGCGCCGCGTAACGAGTTCGCCGGCCTCATTGACGAACTCGCCCGTTTGGTTGGTCACGGAGTCCCATTCCCCGCGCATGTAGCGCTCGCGGAAGCGCCAAACGATCGCCTCCGCGGGCCGGTGCGTTGTTGTCATCGGTCGGAGATCCCGGTCTTGATCGCGACTGCCATCCCCCGCCTTTCCGTCCAATCGCCGGCTCGCGCCACCACGCTTGACTTCCTAGCATCCGGCCAATTGAATTGAATTCAATTCAGCTTACGGATGGACAATGACGGTCGCCAACCCGGCAACGCGGGAAAGGCTGCTCGCCGCAGCCCAGGACGAACTGATCGAGGGCCAAGGACATCTCGAGATGCAGGCCGTCGCCAGACGGGCGCAAGCCTCGGTCGGGCTCGCCTATCACCATTTCGGATCGAAAGCCGGCCTGATTGCCGCCGTCGTCGAGGCGTTTTACGAGCGGCTCGATCAGGCAGCGTTCGGTGGCGCCAAGCTGCCGGCGACAGGTTGGGCGGATCGCGAGAAGGCCCGGATCGGCGCCTATATCGCGTTTCACTACGAGCATCCGTTTGCCCGGCTCGTGGTCGGACCGCTGAGCCGGGCGCCCGAGGTGCTGGATGTCGAGACCGCCTTCACTGCCCGGCAACTCGCAGCCGGCGCGCGGATGCTCGAAGCGGCGCAGCGCGACGGGATCGTCGCCACAGGCATCGACCCTCACCTCACCATCGCGCTGATGATCGGCGGCATCCGCCAGGCATTGATCGGCGCGCTGACCGGCGAACGGAGACCCGATCCGGCTGATCTCACCGACGACATCTGGGCCTTCATCGCCGCGGCGCTGCGCCTGCCTGCGGAGGCCTCGAAAGTGAGGTCAAAAGCCACGCGGCGCAGCCGCCGCTAACGTTCAACAATAACCCCAAGGTTGGTGGCCATCTTGTTCAACCCGCACGATTTTCACACGCCGCAATCGTCCTACACCAAGCCGGATCTGCTGCGATCGAGCGAGGGCGGCTATTTCGGCCCGAGCAATGCGCAACTCCCGGCGCCACCGATGCTGATGATGGATCGCATCACCGAAATCAGCACCGAGGGTGGCGCCTTCGGCAAGGGCCATGTCGCCGGTGAACTCGACATTGCACCTGATCATTGGTTCTTCGCCTGTCACTTTGCCGGCGACCCCGTGATGCCCGGCTGCCTCGGGCTCGACGCCATGTGGCAGATCATCGGCTTCTGGCTGGGCTGGTCGGGCTCGCCGGGCAAAGGCCGGGCGCTCGGGGTCGGCGAGGTCAAGTTCAGGGGACACATCACGCCGGACGTGAGGTTGGTGCGCTATGAGGTCGACATGCGCCAGGTCAGGCGCGGCCGGCTGGTGCTGGGTATCGCCGACGGCCGTGTGCTTGCCGATGGCGAGTGTGTCTATCTGGCGAAGGACATGAGGGTTGGCCTGATCGCGCCGACGCGCTGAACCCGCTCGCGTCGAACAGTCCCGTTTTGGGACAGAGGCCTCGGAATTTGCGGCGAGTTTTGCACTCCCCGCGCCACCTGCTTGAATCTCCGGGGGTTTTGCCCGCGCGGTGGTTGTGGTATTCCGAACCTTTCAATTGACGTCCGGTTCTGGTCGCATGGTCGAACTTGCCCCCCGGAATTCACAAACCGGCAGCCTGATTGGCGTGCAGCCGATCGCGATCGGCGCCGTGGCACTGGTGCTCGTGCTGTTCGGGATCGGCTCGATCGCACTGTGGCGCAGCTTCAGCGGCAACGTGCCCGAGACCGACCGGATGATCGCCGCCCGTCAATTGCAGGCGCGGACAGCGCAGGTATCCGAGGCCCTGGTGGAAAAGACCAAGGGCATGGAGGTGACCCAGCAGGAATCCATCGACCAGTTGCAGGAGGTGCAGGACCAGCTGCTGACCATGCGCAAGCAGTTCGCCCTGCAGCAGGCCGACGCCAGGAGGCTCTCCGACCAGGTCGCTGCATTGACCGAACAGGTCGAGGGTCTGCGCCAGTCACTGGCAAGCGCGCAGGCCAATGAGCCGGCCGCCGAGCCCGAGCCGCGCAAACGCTCGAAGGCCACCCGTAGCGCCAACCGGAAACGCCACAAGTCGCGCGGCTGACGACCGAGGGTGCCACGCGCCCGGCCATCAAAATGCGCCAAATCCCGAACAAGATCAGGGTCTAAGGTGGAACTTCCGGGCTCCAGGCCTGCTGCGGCAGCCTCGCATGAGTGCCCGTTACCGTGAATTAATCCGGACTTTGTGAACTGGTTCACATATCGGCCCTCGAATCCGAGTCATCCTTAAATGACCGGATGGCGTGAGCCGATTTCAATATCCGGGGCTGGCAAGGTCGTTGACGGTATACTACGTCGACGGCCTTGTTTTTTGGCCCTGCAGCCAGGGTCCCCGAGACTACCCAAAAGGAAAGCCGGGCTTCGCACATCAGGAGCGGCGCTCGCGCACGTGCGGTCCGCAAATCGGTTTCAGCTTGCAGCTCAGCACGCGCAAAAATCGCCGCGGCCGAAGCCGCAGCGAGCGGCGTTGACAGCCTACTTGGTGCGATCGCGCTGGAAGCGATCGGTTCTCAGCCGCAACCGCGCAAGCTTCGGCTCGAGCTGGTGGAGCGCGTAGACCAACGCAATGGCAAGACTCGAAACAACCACCATGAACAGCAAGGTCAGATCAGGAATGGTCAGCATCTCTGAGGTCCTCTAAGGCCCGGCTCCAATCGCAGCCGGACCAGATGTTTTCGCGACGCGTTCACGCACAGACTGTTGCAGGGCTTTGCAAACCGCATACCAATGCGCGACGGCCTCGGCATCAAGACACCGAGGCCGTGCCAATCATTCCAAGACCATCAGCATGGCGATCGAATGGACCGGCCATGCTTCAAGGGATGGCTCAGTTGCAAACCTGCACGGGCCGGATTTGCCAGCCATACGGTGTCAGCATGCGACGGCGCACGACGTAGCAGCCGCCGTCACCATAACCATAGCCATCGTCGTAGCCGTAGCCGGCGTAGTACGGATTACCGTAGTAGCCGTCGTAGTAATCATAGGCGCCGTAACCGAGCCCGAAGCCGACCGCCGCGGCAGCGAACGGATATCCCCAGCCCCAGCCGCGCCGATAGTAACCGCCGCGCCAGCCTCCACCATGCCAGCCGCCGCCTCGCCAACCGCCGCCGCTCCAGCCGCCGAGCGCCGCCGCCACGGTCAGGCTGCCGCCGCCACCCGCGCTGCACTTGAACGCGTTCGACAGCAGATTCTTCAGCCCCGG
>NZ_VKHP01000215.1 GCF_010811875.1 Bradyrhizobium uaiense | reverse complement strand
CCAGATCCTCGAGGCGGTTGACCACCACCTCGAACGCTGAGCCCGCGCTCTGCTGCTCGTTGGCGCTCACCGCGCGCTCGGCCACCGAGTTGAGGTCGTAGCCGGCCGAGAACGCGCGTCCGGTTCCGGTCAGCACCAGCACGCGGATCGCAGGATCGCCCTCGATCCGGTCGAACAGTCTGACGAGCTCGGCGAGGTCCTCGGCCTGCAGGCGGTTGAGGTGCTTCGGCCGGTTGAGGCGGATCGTGGCGCGTGCGCCTGATATTTCGAGCACGGGTCCGCTGGCGGTGTCGGCCAACTCGGCCATATCGGTCTCCATCATTGATTCTCGAGTTCGCGTCGCTTCGCCTCGGCGTCGATGGTCTCGGCGAGATCGGGATGCCTTGCCATCAACAGGCGGAAATCGACCAGGTCAAGCACCAACAGCTTGGTGACCTTGCTGGTCGAGACGCTGGCGCCCCGCTTGGCGTTGCCGAGCAGCGCCATCTCGCCGAAGAACGCGCCCTCGCCGAGCTTCACCTTGCGTCCGGGCAGGTCGACCTCCACCTCGCCGGCGGCGACGAAGTACATGCAGTCGCCATTGGTGTCCTTGCGGATGATCATGGTGCGGGGCGGCAGGTCCATCGTCCGCAGCACCTGGGTGACGTCGGCGATCGCCGCCGGGCCGAGATGCGCGAAGAACGGCACCTTGCTGACGGTCTCCCACGTTCTCAGAAAATTGTCGCGGCGGGTTTCCGCGGCAAAGCCGGTCGCCAGAATACCGGTCCACAGCCCGAACACGCCGAGGCCCGAGATCATCACCATGGCGGCGACGATGCGGCCGAGCGGGGTGATCGGCACCACGTCGCCATAGCCGGTCGTGGTCAGCGTCACCACCGCCCACCACAGCGCCGCCGGCACGCTGCCGAAGGTCTGCGGCTGGACGTCCCGCTCCAGGAAATATTCGGCGACGGAGGCCAGAAACACCACCATCAGGAAGATCACGAGCACGCTGAGCAGCGGGCCGGACTCCACCACCAGCACGCGCCGGAGCTGGCGCAGGCCGGGGATGCCCGGCACCACCTTCAGCACCCAGAGCACGCCGAGCAGCCATGCGGTCTTCGGCTCGATGCCGGCGAGCAGCGCCAGCGGCACGGCCAGCGCGCCGATCGCATCGACGATGCCGGCGCTGGACAGCTGGTAGAACCAGAACTTGTCCTGCCGCCGCATATGCCGCACCCGCACCAGCCATTCGAAAACGAAATAGGCAAGGCAGGCCCAGAGCAGCGCATCGACCCAGTGCGGCACCGCGTCATAGGCCGGCGCGACCGTCAGCAGCGTCATCATCGCGACACCGACGATGACCGCGACATAGGCTGCCGTGGTCATGTTGCGGCCGGCGGTCGCGGAAACGAAGCGCGTCAAGGCCGGAAGGACTAGCGGCTTGGACATCGGAACGGAGCTTGCCTGTCGCTGAACTGCAGGAATCGAGGCCCTGCGAATGGCGGGGCCTGTGTCACAAACTGCCTCTCCCGGTTGAGGCCGTCAACGCGCAGGCTTGCTGCGGCATGATCGCGGCCAAAGTCCGATATGTTGGACGAATGGCCTAACCATGTTGGCCCGATTTTGCGCCCGCGAATGTGAGAAATCAGACAAATCGTCGCTTTTTCCCCGTATACCGGGGATGCTGGGCGACGCGATGGCTATGCGGCGCGGGCAGGCAACCCTGTCAGGAATGAAGCGACTAATAAGGCGATCTTATTCACTTCTTGAGAATTGGCTGGTTTCCGATGGATACCTCACATCTCGCGCAGCACGCCGGCGCGGCCGGCAGTTTCTTCGCATCGATCTTCGTGGTCGCCACGCTGTCGATGCGCACCATGATCCCGCTCCGCGTCTTCGCCATCCTGACCAACATCATCCTGATCGCGACCGCGGTCCCGACCCACAATTACGCGACGCTGATCCTGCATGCCGTGCTGCTGCCGGTGAACACCTATCGTCTGCACCAGATGCTGCAGCTGGTCCGCAACGTGAAGAGATCGGTCAACAGCGATCTGTCGATGGATTGGCTGAGGCCGTTCACGACGGAGCGCAAATTCAAGGCGGGTGAAGTCCTGTTCTACAAGGACGAGAAGGCCGACAGCATGTTCTACATCGTCAGTGGCCGCTTCCGCCTCGTCGAGTCAGGCATCGAGCTGCCGGTCGGCGCCCTGGTCGGCGAGTTCGGAATGCTGTCGCCGTCGAACACGCGAACCCAAACGCTGGAGTGCGTCGAGACCGGCATGGTGCTGTCGGTGACCTATGACCAGGTCGAGCAGCTTTACGTCCAGAATCCGGCGTTCGGCTTCTACTTCCTGCGTCTGTCCAGCGCCCGCCTGTTCCAGAATATCGCGACGCTCGAGCAACGGCTCGCGCAGCACGCCACCCCACAAGTGGCGGAGCCGAAACCTGCATGAGCCCGGTGACGAGTTCTGGAGGCGCCGCAGTGCCGGATGACGACAGTCTGCTGGCTTCGCTTCGGTATCTCTTTGCCGACATCATCGGCGACGAGGACCAGGGGCCGCCGGTGCTGCCCGACGCCTGCCCGGACCATCTGGGGCCGGCCGTCACCGAGGCCATCGATCTATTGATCGCCTATCAGAGCACGAGCTACGCCCAGCTCTATATCGACCGGCTCAAGCGCTTCGTCGGCCGCCGCGGCGTTGACGATGCGCTGCTTGCCGAGATCGCGCGGCTGATGGCAGAGCGCATGGCCTATGAGGACGCGATCCGCATCGCCCAGCTCAAGCTCGGCGAAGTCCATGCGGTGGGCGGCCTTGCGGCGCGCTCGGTCGACGACGTCAAGAAGCTTCGCCTCGACGAGTTGATCGATGCCTTGCCGGCGATGGTCGCCGATCCGGTCCTTGGCGTGCTCGATCAGTTCGGCTGGCGCCGTCGCCGGGTCTCGATCCGCTTCAGTGCCAACAACCGCTTCAGCGTTCGCCGGCTCAGGGTCGAGGCCGGCCTGAAGCGCTGGCGGCTGTTCTCGGGGCGCTATGCCAAGGAGCGTGCCTGGGTCGAGCGCTGGCTGCACATGATCGACCGCAGCTTGACCAAGCAGCCGGGCGCAGCCCCAGCTGTCGTAGAGACCGCGACCATGATCCAGGGCTACGGCGATCCCTATCGCCAGGGCATCGCGGACTGGCACGTGATCATCGACGGGCTGGTCAAGCCGACCTTCGACGGCGCGCTCGAACTTCCCGACCTTGCCGCCGCCATCACTGAAGCCCGCGAAGCTATCATGCCTGACCCGCGGCAGGCCGCGCTGAAGCGCAAGATCGCCGAGATTCGCGCGCGGGCGCCGGCAAATCCATCACCGTCACCCTGAGGAGCGCGAAGCGCGTCTCGAAGGGTCGACGGCCCGACTATGGCCGTGCATCCTTCGAGACGCGCTGCGTGTTCCTCCAGCGACAAAGGCGAAGCCTTTGCGCGGGGGTGACGGCTCGAGTGAAGGTGCTTGCGTCTCTCCAAGACTACTCTACCGCTTCATGTGCGGCGGCTCGTCGTAGCCGTGGCGGCTGGAATAGAACAGCAGACCCATCAGACCGGCGCAGACCGCAGCGAGAAGCACAATTCCGATCGTGAACAGGACGATGCCATAGGTCGGCACCGGAGCGTCGACAGTGAGCCCTTGATAGGCGTAGGCGCCGACGGCGGCGAGAAGCACCAGCAGGCCGATGCTGATTGCAATGCGCATGTGAATCTGCCTCTGCTGAAGGCCAAGAGAAGGCAGATTGCAGCTAAGGCAGCTTGCGCTGACTATCCCGCTGCGGCGGTGACCTTGGCCAACGCCTGTCGTCCGGCTTCGGTGAGCTCGGAAAGCGTCGTCCTGCCGTTCTTGGCGCATTTGATGATGTATCGGGCAACGCGCCGGCGGGTGTCATGTTCCTCGCCATGCAGCGCGCCGGCGCAGACCTGGTCGAGCGCAAAGTTCATCGCAGCGAGCGTACCTGAATCAAATCGTTCCTCGATCATCGCAGCTCTCCCTTGGGGCTATTTGCGGAGCGTCAGTGACTCGCTGATCTCCATCACGGCCTCGCTCTGTCTGGCTTTCTTCATCAGCGTTTCGCGTTCCCGTCCCGGCGGCAGCTTGCGTGCTGCAATGCGTGAATCCTCGGCGAATTTCTGCAGGCGGTCTTCGAACGATCCGGGAGGTCGTGACCTGTTGCGCTTCTTCTTGATCATGCCGCCTCCGAGCTGGAACCGGCAATACTAGGCATGTTCCCCGCAACCCGTCGTTAACCCATGACATCGGGTCGAGCGAAATCGTCGGCAGGACCGCAGGAACGATCTCCGGCGCCATGCGTAAGGCCCATGCGTTCGCTGCCTTGCTCCCCGAAAGGTGGTGGACCACTCCGGTGCCGGGCCTCGGCGAATTTCATCGCCGGGGCCCGCACATCTTCAGGGAGATCAGAAATGGCACATTCCAATCACGGCATCGTCAAGGACGACAAAGGTCAGGAACAGCCGGTCGACAAGCAACGCGCGCAGACCGCGCACAAGACCGACACCCGCAAGCCGCGGGCGCGCGAAGCGACGCGGGATCCGAAATTAAGTGACCCCAGCAAGACACCTGGCTCGGGCATGACGTCAGACGATGACGGCGAGCCGCCGACCGGCTGAATCGCATTTCGCTGTGCAGCAACTGCGGCAATGCGGCAGGAACGATCATTTTTCTCCGTTGTTGGCTGTTGGCCTGAGAGAACAATGGAGAATTTGACATGGCGATGGACGAGAAAGAGCTCGGAAACCTGATCGGCAGCGACAAGGTCGAGGGCACCGCGGTTTATGGATCGGACGAACGCAAGATCGGCTCGATCGAGCGCGTGATGATCGACAAGAAGAGCGGCCGGGTATCGTATGCCGTACTCGGATTCGGCGGTATTCTCGGTCTCGGCAACGATCATTATCCGCTGCCATGGCAATCGCTCAAATACGACACCAGACTGGGCGGCTACGTCACAGGCGTGACCGAGACCCAGCTGCGCGGCGCGCCGAAATACGGCAGCGAGCGGGATTGGAATTGGGCCGATATCGGCACCACGCGCGCGGTGAACGATTACTACGGCGTGCCGTTCGTCTGAGCAGTGTCCGCCAAGGGCCAGCATTTCACCGGTGACGCCCGCCGGAGACTGAGTTGTACGGCGCCTGAGGATGTAACCGTCGCATCATCCGGCGTCTGTACACTGGTGAACAGACGTCAATAGCTGTGCAATGTAACATACGTTATTGAAGACGGCCCGGCAGTTACCCGATTAAACATGCGGGGAGATCAATGTCGTTGGCGTCGCTAGTCCGGAAATTGGAGCAGTTCGTACGGCTTTCGCCGGTAGACCACGCCATTCTCAATCGCGCGTCGACCGAGCGCGTCCGGCATTTTGGTCCGCGCGTCGATATCGTCCGTGAAGGCGAGAAGCCGAAGGACGTTCATTTGATCCTGTCCGGCTGGGCCTGCCGCTACAAGCAGCTCGAGGACGGAAGGCGTCAGGTCGTGTCGTTCTTCCTGCCCGGCGATATCTGCGACGTGAACGTCTTCATCCTGCGCGAGATGGATCATTCGATCGGCACCATCACCGCGGTGTCGATCGCCGACCTCTCGCGCGAATTCTTCGACAGGGTCGCAGCCGGACATCCGCGTATCGTGACCGCGTTCTGGTGGGAGACCCTGGTCAATGCGGCAATCCAGCGCGAATGGACCATGAGCCTCGGCCAGCGCACGGCGCTGGAGCGGATGGCCCATCTGCTCTGCGAGATCTGGCTTCGCCTGCGTCTCGCCGGCCTGACCCAGGGCGACAGCTGTGACTTCCCGCTGACCCAGGGCGATCTCGCCGACGCCACCGGGCTCTCGAAGGTGCACGTCAACCGAACCTTGCAGGAGCTGCGCGCCGACGGCCTGATCGTGCTCAAGGGAAAGACCCTGGCGGTGCCCAAGCTCGACCGGCTGATGCGTGCAGCCCTGTTCAACCCGAACTACCTGCACATGGATCACGAGGGACGGCAGCTCGATGTCGTCATGACGCCGCCGGATGCGGTGGCCGGGTGATGCGCCGCGCGGCGAGGCATGTCGCGAGAGTGCGGATGCATGACGCATTGCCCGCGCCACACAGTCGATGTCGTCCCTGCGCGCAGGGACGACAGTAGGGGTGTGAGGAGCTGCCGGCGCACGCCGACGACCGCCCGCCTCACCCGTTCGCGGTCTTCACCACCACGAGATTCTCGTCCGCGGCCGGCGGATGGCGCTTGAGGTGATCGCGGCGCAGCGCGATCTCGTCGCGGACCAGCTCGTAGCCGAGCTTGAAGGTGTCCATCCCGTCGCCGGAAACGGTGCCGTCGCGCAGGCCGATCACCGCGCCGCGCAGGATCGCCTCGAGCTCGTCCTGCAATGCGTCGAGGTCGTCGGCGCAGGTGGTATGCGCGACGCGTTCACCGATGTCGAGGATGCGGCCCGCCAGTTCGCTGGCCTTCTCCGGCGCGACGCGGGTGATCTTGGTGTAGATCGCGGCGAAGATCGAGCCGATGATGCTGAGCGTGGCCGCGGCGAGATACATCACGTCGCTGTAGCGATCCATGAACGACTTGGTGTCGTCGTTGATGTATTCGGCCGCGCCCTGATGCGCGACGATGAAGGCGTCCTTGTCAGTTGCCGCGGGCTCGATCTTGGAGGCGAAGCCGTCATCGAGCGCGAGCTCGGACTTGTTCTCGTAGACGATGCGCGCGAGCTCGGCGGCCGTCGTCGTGGACATCGAGGATTGCGCCACCAGCAGCCATTCCAGCCCGATGGTGTCGACCTCGTCATCGGGAATGGCCGGCGCGGACGACAGCATGCCGGTCGAGACGGTTTCCTCCGATATTGCCGGATATTTGCGCGCCAGCGCCTTGGCCGCGTCGATCGCATTCAAGGTGAAGCCGCCGGAGCGCTTGGCATATTGCTCGTAGGCCTTGTCCTTGACGATCTTCGAGGCATGCTCGATCGCGACCACGGCGCCGAAACCCGAAGCGAACAGTTTGTCGAACGGCGTGTTCGGCGGCGCCTGCTGCACCCGCTGCGCCGCATCCGGGCTGTCGGAAATCTCCAGCGCGCTGCGGACGAAATTCACGCTGTTCTCGCCGTCGCCGACCACCGCGATCCGCTTCTTCTTGAGCTCGGACAGCGACTTGATCTTCTTGCCGCCGGGGCTGAGCACCAGCACCACATCATGCTCGAGGATCGCGATGGCGCGGGCACGCGGCGGCACTTTTGCATCGGTGCGCAGGATGGCAAGCGTGGCGTCGCGGCGATCGAACTGCGCCAGCGCCTTGGCGTTGTCGGGATTCGTCGCGATCTTCAGCCGCAGCCGCGACGAATTGGCCTTCAGCACGGCCGCGAGCTTGGCGGCGAACCTGGCCTCCGGGCCATTGGCATCGCCGACCGCGAACACCAGCGTTTCCGAATCGCGCAGCCAGAGGCGGCCGCCGACCACGGTGATCGCGCTCAAGAACAGCGTCAGCAGGGTGAAGATGATGACCTGCGCACGGTTGCTCTTGGCGACCGGTGGGCGTGGCCGTGGCGGCATCGGCGAAGGCGCGGGGGCTTCGGCGCTCATGGCTTATGACCTGGCTCATCACCCGTCCGGGACGGCCCGCCGCCCGCAATTCAATCGGCGCCGCGCTGCCCGGTGAATCCGTAAATGACTATAAAAGAAAGAAAATTTCCTATGCTGCCGACGATATACCTCCCCGGAGGGAATGCAAACCGGCCCGCCGGCCGTAACCTTAATCTCGGTTGGTCTGCGCCGCGATGCCACATGACCATCGCCACTATCGACGCCCCAACCCAGATGTGATTTTCGAGAGAGCCGCAGGTGCATTCCGCCGCCGGAGATGTCATAAATGAGACACGCTTGGTTTTGCGGAATTGTGCTGACGGCCTGACCCGGATTTCTTGCAATCACATTCACCGAAGTAAAAGGGCGTCAGCTTGTTGTTTCCTGCCATGTCATCGTCGGTGTCGGTTGGTGCCCTGGTGGGATGGATGTTGCTTCTCACGGCGAAGCACATCATCGCCGACTTCATGCTGCAGAACGCCTGGATGGCGATCGGCAAGGACCAGAAGACCGGCTGGGCCAAGCCGCTGCTCGCGCATTGCCTGATCCATCTCGCGGTCGCGCTGGCGTTGATCCTGGTGGTGGCGCCGCGGTTCTGGTACGTCGCATTCATCGACTTCGTGATCCACATCATCGTCGATCGCTGCAAGGGCATCTGCGCCTCGCATTTCGGCGTGACGCTGGAGTCCGGTCATCCCTGGTTCTGGACCCTGATCGGGGTCGACCAGGCGCTGCACCACCTCACCGGATTCGCGCTGTCGATCTACATGGCCGCGAACTGAGCGGCTGACGGACTGCTCTTCCTTCATTTCGAGTAACCGACCACCCGCTTGCGGCGGGCAGATGTGATTCGCGTGCAACGGGCAAGCCTCTCCGGGGACGACCGGGGGCCGTGGTTAACCTTTCGTTAGAGGATTGCGCGGCATCTTCCCGATCGAGGGGGATTTGCAAATGTTTTCAAGCCGCGACGCCTTCGAGAACGATGCCTGCCCAGTTGCGGACGACCTGCTCGGCCAGATGTACCGCGCCAATCCCAACGGGCTTTCGCTGCTGGTTGCCAATGTCGCGCCCGATGACAGGGCGAGGCTGGCGCTGTTCTGCTATCGCCGTAGCCACCTGCATGCACTCGCGGTGGCGATTGCGTCGAGCTGCAGCGAGTGGGAGCTGGTGAATTTCGGCGGCCGTGTCGGGTCGACGCTGTACGCGCTGTCGCGTGAGCCGGCCCGTGTCGCGACCGTGTCGCATGGCGGCCGCAAGCCGATCACGCTGTCGACCAAGCCGCTGTCGACCTTCGCGCCTGTTGTCGATGACGAACTCGACGACGAGGACGTCAGCGAGACGGTGACTGTGACGGCCTAAGCCGCGCTCAATCCGGCGGCGCGCTCGCGATGAGCGGCAGCCCGTGACGGCGCCGCGCCATCGCGCATTCCGCGTCGCCCGGCTGGCAGGTCCGGCACACCTCCGGCCGCACCGCATAGACCACGCAGCGCGTTGCCTCTCCGATCTTCCCCGACAGCGCCGAGCAGCGGTCGCCCTCGCAGCGCATGCCTGATTGTCGCGCATTGACGAATTGCGCCGGGATCAGATCGAGCTGCGCGTCATCCTCGATCGTGAAGCGCGGCCAGTTCTCCGAATAACTGCAGCAGGCGCCGCAGGATTGGCAGGGGCTTTCGCCGGCCGTGTCGATTGCGTCGCCGGCCATCAGGTGTCCTTCGGTGCTTCCCAGACCAGGCTGCGCCGCCAGCGTGCCCTGAGCAGGTCGCGCCGCTCCGGATACTTCTCGTCGTGATAGACCGCCGTGACCACGCGGTCGGTGCGGAAGCTGCGGAAATCCCTGCGCAGCTCGCACCAGGCGGCGAGCAGCCGCACCGCCTCGTGATAGCCGACCGCGATCGGCCAGACGGTGCGCTCTGAGTCGCGGCCATGCTCGTCGCGATAATTGAGCGTGATCTTCTTGCCTTCGTGGATCTGGCTGCGGGTCCGGACCATATCGATGCGGTCCGGCTCCCGGTTCCAGGCCGAGCGGGCGCGGCTTGCCGGCTCCAGCACGAATGGTCGCAGGCGATCGGGCACGGTCTCGGCGATCTTGGCCATCAGGTCCTCGGCCGCGCGCGCCAGCGCCGGATCGGCATGGCCGACCACCCATTGCGCGCCGAGCACGCAGGCCTCGATCTCATCGGGTGTCAGCATCAGGGGCGGCAGGTCGAAACCCTTCTCGAGGATGTAGCCCATGCCGGCCTCGCCGCGGATCGGCACCCGCTGCTCGATCAGGCTCGCGATGTCGCGATAGATCGTCCGCTTCGAGGTCTCGAGCTCGGCTGCGATCGCATCTGCGGTCAATGGCTTACGGGTGCGGCGGAGCACCTGGATGATCTGAAACAGCCGGTCGGCGCGTCTCATGGCAGTTCTCTCGGCAATTCTCTTGGTCGCTCTCTTGACGGATCTCGTGGTGTCTCGACCCGTCGCCTTTTCGCGCCCCCTGTCACTGCTGCTGACAGCATGTTGGCAGCAGGTGGGGGCTATATCAGGACAACACCTCAAGTGAAGGGAATTTGTCCATGACGAATCTTGATGAACTCGGTTTCCGGCAAGCGCAGAGCTTCGCGCTGGAACAAATGGTCACGGTCTACTCCACCTCCGGCGACCTGCGCTGGGCCCTGGTCGCGCTGATCGCACAGTCGATCAGCACGGTTTGGTCCTACGGCCGGGCCCGGCTGGTCAAGCGCGTTCGCGAGGCGGTTCGCCGCCTCGCGCCGGTCGGCCCGCTCGACAGTGAATGCCACTACTGCTGACACCATGCTGGCAGCAGGGGGCCGCTAGCTTCAGTTCACGACCACAGGCGATCGGGAGTTTCATATGATTACGCTTTTTGGCTTTGGCACGGGCTTCGGTCTGCCTGAAATCAGCCCGTTCGTGACCAAGACCGAGGTCCAGCTCAAGATGGCCGGTCTTGCCTACACCAAGGAAAAGGCGATGCCGCCGGCCTCTCCCAAGGGCCAGCTGCCGTTCATCGCCGATGACGGCGAGACGATCGCCGATTCGACCTTCATCCGCGCCCATATCGAGGGCAAATACGGCTTCGATTTCGACGCGCCGCTGAGCCTGCAGGCGCGCGCTCAGGCCTGGGCCTTCGAGCGCATGATCGAGCATCACGTCTATTGGGCGCTGGTCGGCGCGCGCTGGGTCGACGACACGAATTTCGCCAAGGGGCCTGCGCATTTCTTCGACGGCGCGCCCGATCACATGCGTGACAAGATGCGCGAGGATGCCCAGTTCCGCGTTGCCGAGAACTATCTGCTCAGCGGGCTCGGCCGTCACGGACCCGACGAGGACGTCGATCTCGCGCTCCGCTCGTTGTTTGCGCTGTCGGTGCAGCTTGGCGACAAGCCCTATCTGATGGGCAACTACCCCTGCGGCACCGATGCCACCGCGTTCGGCGCCTTGGCGGGAATCCTGACGCCATTCTTCGATTCGCCACTCCGCGAGCGCACCGAGAAGTTCGACAATCTCACCGCCTATGTCGGCCGGATGATGCAGCAAT
The DNA here is from genome assembly GCF_010811875.1 of Bradyrhizobium uaiense. Classification (GTDB taxonomy): domain Bacteria; phylum Pseudomonadota; class Alphaproteobacteria; order Rhizobiales; family Xanthobacteraceae; genus Bradyrhizobium; species Bradyrhizobium uaiense. The sequence continues at coordinate 5,209 of NZ_VKHP01000215.1, read as the reverse complement.
ATTATCCGGAATTCGCCTGGGCACCGTTGCAGCAGCAGGCAGCCTAAGCGGGCGCGGCAGGAGCAGGCCGGTCCTTCAATGCGGCCAGCTCCGCCTCGAGTTCGGCGATGCGCTGGTCGCGTGAGGCGAGCGCGGTGGCCACATCGGCCGCGTCGAACTTCTGCGGAATGTGCTGCGGGCAGTTGGTGTCCCACGCCGCGATCTTGAACAGGATCACCTGCTCTGGCCGCGCGCGATAGCCCTGCGGCATCAGCGAACGCGTCAGCGCCGGATCGTCTTCGACGACACGCGCTTCGCCCCACAGCTTCACGCGCTGGCGGTGCGCATAATCCATCACGAAGATATAGGCCTTCGCATTCTCCGAGAGATTGCCCTGCGTGATGAACTGCCGGTTGCCGCTGTAATCGGCGAACGCGATGGTGCCCTTGTCGAGCACCTTGATGAAGCCCTTCGAACCGCCGCGATGCTGGATGTAGGGTTGGCCGTCGGCCGAGGCGGTCGCGAAATAGAAGCTGTTGGTGTTGGCGAGGAAGGCGGCCAGGTTTTCATCGACCTCGGTGCGCCAGCCGCGGTGCGCCTCGACCTCGGCGTAGGTGTCGCGCGAGCCCTTGCGGGTCTGGATCGCCTTCACCGCCGGACTGAATGCGATATCGCTCGCGTAGCTGCGAACGTCTGACATCTGAGCCTCCCCGGAAGGGTGCCATGATGGGCGCCAAAACGGTCGTGCCCGGGGCCTAAGATGGGCGTTTCCGGATCGCAAGCAATCTTGTGAATTGACACTTCACTATTGCCGATTATGCAATAGTTCCATGGACCGGATCGATGCCATGCAGGCCTTCGTCGCGGTGGCGGACCTCGAGGGGTTTGCGCCCGCTGCCCGCAAGCTCGGCCTGTCGCCTTCGGCAATCACGCGGCTGATCGCAGCGCTGGAGGAGCGGCTTGGCGCGCGGCTGCTGCAGCGGACGACGCGGCAGGTGACGCTCACCGACGCCGGCTCCCGCTATCTGGAGCGTGCGCGGCGGATCCTCGCCGATGTCGAGGAGGCCGAGGACGCCGTGGAGAGCGAGCGTACCCGCCCCGAAGGCCGCCTCGTGATCTCGGCGCCGTTCGGCTTCGGGCGGCTGCATGTCAGCCCGGTCGTGACAGCCTATTTGAAACGCTATCCCGATGTCGGCGTCGACCTGCGGCTGTCGGACCGCCGCATCAACCTCGTCGAGGACGGCGTCGACCTCGCGGTCAGGCTCGGCCACCTGCCGGATTCGACGCTGGTGGCACGGCATGTCGGCCAGATGCGTCGCATCGTGGTGGCCTCGCACGGCTATCTCAAGCTTCGTGGCGAGCCGAAGCGGCCGGCCGAACTCACTGCCCATGACACGATCCAGTTCGGCGCCATGACGGCTGTGCCGGATTGGCGCTTTATGGAAGACGGCCAGGAAATTCGCATCACCCCTACGCCGCGCTTCACCAGCAACAGTTCGGATGCCGCCATCCAGTACGCCGAGCAGGACGGCGGGCTGACCCGGGTGATGGCGTATCAGGCCGCCGAATCACTGAAGGCGAAGCGGGTCCGAATCGTGCTGGCCGCGTTCGAGCAGCCGCCGGTGCCGATTCATGTCGTCTACCCGACATCGCGGCTACTGTCGGCCAAGGTGCGGACCTTCATCGATCTCGTCACCGAGATCACCGACTGGCACTTCGGCTAGATCGGCGCGAAAGCGCTTTAGCTTACCGGCGGCTTCTTCGGCACGACGCGGAACGTGCCGCTGGCGCGCGCGATGATCACGCCATCGGCCTTGATCAAACTCTGCGCGAAGCAGATCGTGCTGCCGGTCTTGATCACGTCGCTCTCGATCGCGAGCCATTGCCCGACATTGGCGGAGCCGACGAAATCGACCGTCAGCGAGATCGTCACATACGAGGTGGTCCAGCCGGTCGCCTGGCCGCAGCTATAGCCCATCGCGTTGTCGGAAAGCGCTGCGATCAGCCCGCCGTGGATCAGGCCGCGGCCGTTGGTGTGCGGTCTCGCCAAGCGGAGACCGATGATGACGGACCGCTCGGTCTTCTTCTGGTACAGCGGCTCCCAGGGCTCGGTGAGCGGGCTCTTGCGGAACAGCGGCTCGAAGCCTTGCGGGACGTCCTGGGGGATGTCGGGGGCGACTTGCGTTTCGGCGGTCATCTGAATCTCGCTCATGACGTTGGGTTGACGCCATTGAACGCGATGTCGATGACGGTTTCACCGCCTACAAAGTTTTAAACGGGATTTGCGTTTGTGTTTGAAAGCGTCAACGCACCGAGCGGTCACGCCGGCAATTCGTAGCCGACGTCGCTTTCGACCTCGATCGTCTTCTGCACCGCAGGCCGCGCCAACATCCTCTCGTAATGCGCCGTGAGGTGAGGGAATGTCTCCGGCGGCAGCTTCGCAAGCACGATGTTGGATTCCGGTAGGCCCATCACCGTCACCCTGAGGAGGCCGCGGAGCGGCCGTCTCGAAGGGTCGACGGCCCGGCCGGTGGCCGTGCATCCTTCGAGGCTCGCCCAGCGGCGCAATTGCGCCGCAAGGCTCGCACCTCCAGCGACAAAGGCAAAGCCTTTGCGCGGGGATGACGGGATCAACCAAACAAGGCCGCTTTCGCTAGAACGGCAGCCCCACATAGTTCTCCGACAGCGAGGTCGATGCCGCTTTCGAACTGACGAGATAGTCGAGCTCGGCGATCTGGATGCGCGCGGCGAATTCGCCCTCGTCGGGGAATTTGTGCAGCATCGAGGTCATCCACCAGGAGAAGCGCACCGCCTTCCAGACCCGTGCCAGCGCGCGTCCCGAATAGACGTCGAGGCCGGCCGAGGACTTCTCGTCGTAATATTCGCGCAGCGCCTGCGACAGATAATGCACGTCGCTGGCCGCAAGGTTGAGGCCCTTGGCGCCGGTCGGCGGCACGATATGCGAGGCATCGCCGGCCAGGAACATGCGGCCGAACCGCATCGGTTCGGCGACGAAGCTGCGCAGCGGCGCGATGCTCTTTTCGATCGAGGGGCCGGTGACGATCTCGTCGGCGGCCTTCTGGTCGAGGCGCCGCTTCAATTCATCCCAGAACCGCTCGTCCGACCATTGATCGACATGATCTTCGAGCGGGCACTGCACATAGTAGCGGCTGCGATGGCTCGAACGCATCGTGCACAGCGCAAAGCCGCGCTCGTGGTTGTTGTAGATCAATTCCGGCGAGACCGGCGGCGTCTCCGACAGGATGCCGAGCCAGCCGAACGGGTACACCCGCTCGTAGCTGGTGATCGCCGAAGCCGGCACGCTGGCGCGGCTGACGCCGTGAAAGCCGTCGCAGCCGGCGATGAAATCGCAGGCGACTTCGTGGCTGACGCCGTCCTTGACGTAAGTGACGCGCGGGTGGTCGGTGTCGAAATCATGCGGCTTGACGTCGGCGGCGGAGTAGACCGTGGTCAGGCCGGCGGCCTTGCGGGCGTTCATCAGATCGAGCGTGACCTCGGTCTGGCCGTAGATCGTCACGGTCTTGCCGGTCGCCGCATGCATGTCGATGCGGTGCCGCGCGCCGCCAAAGGCCAGCTCGACGCCGTGATGGACCAGGCCTTCCTGATGCAGGCGGGCCCCCGCGCCGACACTGTCGAGCAGCGACACCGTGCCTTCCTCGAGCAGGCCGGCGCGAATCCGTCCCAGCACGTAATCCGGGGTCTGCCGCTCAAGAATGACGTTGTCTACGCCGAAAGTATGAAGTAGTTGCCCAAGCAACAGTCCAGCCGGACCGGCGCCTATGATTGCTACTTTTGTCCGCAATACCTCGTCCTCCCGATCGGATAGGCTTTATCCGGGCGCCCGCTCAAGGGCGAGCGCCGTCAACTTGCCAAGGCAACTATATCATATAACAGTTTTGGCAAGGCGGATTTGCGCGGGAAAGGTCCTTCGCCGCAGTGCAAGATGGAGGAGGGGCGGGTGCGACGCAGCGTCCGCCACGCGGATTTCGTCTTGAATATCCCCGCGAATTAGATAACATGTTAAGTAATGAGACCGGGCACGAAGCCCGCCGTCCTGGAGAGGAGGAGACGTGATGAGGAAGAGTTTGCTGGCGCTGCTGATGGCGGCCGCCATCGTGCCGGCCGCGGCACCTGCCGTGGCGCAGGACAAGACAGTCAATCTCAAGGTGTCGCTCTGGGTACCGCCGGCGCATCCGCTGGTGCCGGCGACGCAGGCCTGGGCCGCCGAAATCGAGAAGGCGTCGGGCGGCACCATCAAGGTCACCGTGTTTCCGTCCGAGCAGCTAGGCAAGGCGTTCGACCATTACGACATGGCGCGCGACGGCATCGCCGACGTCACCTATGTCAATCCCGGCTATCAGCCCGGCCGTTTTCCGATCGCCGCCGCAGGTCAGCTCCCGTTCGTGTTCTCCGACGGCAAGAAGGGCACGCTGGCGCTGAACGAGTGGTACCACAAGTACGCGCCGACCGAGATGAAGGACACCAAGCTCTGTTTCGCCTTCATCCACGATCCCGGCGCGCTGCACGGCAAGAAGAAGATCGTGCTGCCGAGCGACCTCTCCGGCGTCAAGGTGCGTCCCGCGCAGAGCACGATCGGCGAGATGGTGAAGATGTTCGGCGGCACCAATGTGCAGGCCTCCGCGCCGGAATCGCGCGACGCGATCGAGCGCGGCGTGGCCGACGAGATCACCTTCCCCTGGGGCTCGATCTTCCTGTTCGGCATCGACAAGGTGGTGAAGTACCACATGGACGTGCCGCTCTATACGACGGTGTTCACCTACAACATGAACCTCGCCAAATATAATGCGATGTCGGATGCCCAGAAGAAGGTGATCGACGATCACTGCTCGCCTGAATGGGCCTCCAAGGTCACCGATCCCTGGACCGATTTCGAAGCCAACGGCCGCACCAAGATGAAGGCGCTGCAAGGCCACGAGGTCTATCCGCTGACCGCGGAACAGCTCGCCGAATGGAAGAAGGCGGTCAAGCCGCTGCACGACAGCTGGGCCGAGGCGGTGAAGAAGGCCGGCGGCGATGCTGAGAAGATCGACGCCGATCTACAGGCCACGCTGAAGAAGTATGAGGCGGGGATCTGATCTCGCGCGCCCCTTCACCTCTCCCCGCTTGCGGGGAGAGGGTTGGGGGCGCCCGGCAGGCGGCGGATTGTGCAGCGCCATCCGGAGAGGGGGGGACCGCGCCCACCCGAGTA
>NZ_VKHP01000214.1 GCF_010811875.1 Bradyrhizobium uaiense | reverse complement strand
TGTTGTTTGACAGCTCGGCCGGCTGGCCTTGCGCCACAACCCGTCCAGCCCGCATCACCGCGATGCGATCGGCAAGCAGCAAGGCCTCTGTCATGTCATGGGTGACCATTACCGTGGTCAAGGCGAGACTGCGATGCAGGGCGCGGTACTCCTCGCCGAGGGTATCGCGGGTCAGCGGATCGAGCGCGCCGAACGGTTCATCCATCAGCATGATGCGAGGACGAGCGGCGAGCGCCCGCGCCACGCCTACACGTTGCTGCTGCCCGCCCGATAGTTCATGCGGATAGCGATCGCGATGGAGGGAGCGCTCGAGCCGCACCAGGTCGAGGAGCTCATCGACCCGCGCGGCGATCTCGGTGGTGGGCCAGCCGAGCAGTCTCGGCGTGACGGCGATGTTGTCGGCGACGCGCATATGCGGAAACAGCCCGCCGCTCTGGAACACGTAGCCCATGCGCCGGCGCAAGTGAACTGGATCGACGTCGCGCGCGTCCTCGCCTTCCACCCTGACGCGGCCGCTGTCAGGGTCGAGCAGGCGGTTAGTGAGCCGCAGCAAGGTGGATTTACCGGAGCCGGAGGCGCCGACGATCGCCAGGAATTCGCCCGCGGCAATATCGAGCGAGACATCGTCGACGGCTGTGATGTGTTCGCCGTCGTGACGATCGGCAAAGCGCTTCCCGACATGCGCGTAGGCGATCAGCGGTGCAAGTACCATGGTTGGACTGGACCAGTGCGCGAGTGTCCCGAATCCGAACTGCGCTTCATTCTGCGGGAAGGACACTCGCGAGTCTATGCGAACCGCCGAGCGACGCGCGGCAAGACCGTTGGTGGTTGAGACGTCGAAATTGGTAATGGCGTCGCCGTCTACTGTACGTATCGTACCGTTGTGCTTCTCGTACGCTGCAGTGGGGCAAGCTCGTTCACCCGTACCGTACCAAGTTTGCGCGGAGATCGGGAGCAATCTGTCAGCGCAAGTTCTCCAGGGGATGTAACGGTCCATAGAAGGGAGTTGATCTGAGCGGGTGGTTCGCTGGCCTCTTTCTGGTGTTCGAGCCGAGGAGTGGCGCAGGTCTGCATGCTCCTTTTAGGACATCGCCTTCGAGCGCTTCATCAGGCGGGTGGGCGAAGGTCACTGCAGATCAAGGCATAGTGGCAGGACGCCGCTGTGATATCGCGCAATTCGACTTGAACTTCGGCTAACAATCAGTGATTGTATGCCCTGTTTAGGCTGGGGAGCCGATGGTTGTATTGGGGCGCCGGCTTCAGGGGAGCAATTGCAGTACCATAAGGCTTTCGGCGTTTTTGCCCGACAGCAAAATGGCAGCGACCCTCGGAGCGAAAATACTTGCTTTCATCCGCCCCTGTTGCGGATGGCTCGATGTTGCCTTCGAATTCGAGCACTCCGTTGCCCGCAAATATTCGCACGGCGTATTAGACAAGCCGTTTAATCACGGTAGTGCGCATCGTTGGGCGCAGAGCGTAGCGCTTCGTCCAGTTGAATTCTTCCAGTACGCGCCGGCCGTCAGCAAAGAGCGGTCTTTGCGATCATACGTCGCAGAACCCCGACGAATTATCGTCTACATCATCACCACTATTGGCTCACAAGGTAGCTATGTCGGCCGTCGGATTCTCAACATACCGGGCAATCAGGCGTACCATGATACCTTAATCTCGCACGGAATCGATTCAGATACGCGCCGCCGCATTGCCTATACGGCGAACATGTTGAGAGCTGCTGTGACCGTTTACAGCCAACTTGGCATCCATCTCATCTATCTAACGGCGGGCCTCTCCGCCGGGGGCAGGCTGTGGCCAAAGTACGGATTTATTCCTGTCAACTCGAGGGAGTGGCGCGGTTGTCGCCGACGAATATTGAGGAACTTGAAGAAGTTACCTAAAGACGTTCAAGCGCAACGCGGATCGGAAATTCTTAGCCTGGTTGACCACCCCGATCCGCTCAATTTGCGAATTATCTACCAAATGGATGACCCGGTTCGAGATATTGTGTACCCCCACCGGACTCGGAAGCTAGGCCCCGTTCTTTTGACACGAACCCGTTGGCAGGGAGTACTTGACTTGTCAGATCCAACCTCTGGGAGCATATTTTCATCAGCCATCGCCGAGGACCTTGCGGCGGCGCCGCCGGTTAGAACTTCTTAAGCTAGGCGCGAGATGCTGGCTGCTATGACCGAAGAAGAATTCGCAGATCGACTGGCTGCGGAACAGGAACAAAAAACTCCCGGTTGGGATTTCCCGGCCAGGATAGCGACGTGTCGCGATGCATTAATGCGTGAAGTGCTGAGTGTGTCCGAGGCTCAAGCAATTTATGGAGATAGCGTCCTCCGCGCAGCGCTTAAGGAAATCAAAGAAAAATTGGCAGAAACCGAATTCGATCGCGCGGCTGCCATCGTCGCTATCGCACGCGAGGTTTCACCAAAGAGAGATTTCAAAGAATTCAACTATCCCTACTTCGAGGGCGGTAAATCTCATGGTGGCATGCTCGCCGCCGCAGGCTTGGTGTTGGCGCTGATTAGCGGAACGGTTCTCGGATTTTGGGCGGAGTCAACCGATGCTGTCGCTCGCTTGCTCCCTGAGAGATCTGCGGCGGCCGTTGCACGCTTGCTTCCCGAGAAGCCCGTTGAAGTTAATTCTGATAGTTCAAGATTTACGTCAGGCTCGCCCCCTCTAAAATTCAGTGTTCCGGACACGAAGCTAACTGAAGAGAAGCTCCAATCGGAAGTTGAATCGGCCCAAGCCAATTCAAAATCTGCACAGAGACTTCAGGCAGAAATCAATAAGTTGCGGCAAGATCTCGAGAACAAGATCATAACGCTTGAGGCGCAAAGACGGCTGCTGGCTAAAATCCAGTCGCAGACATCCGATGCGTCTGATGTGATCGCCCCTCTCGGCAGATCTCTCAGTGTCCCGACCCGCTTCGATACGACCGCAAGATAGTCCGTCTATCCCAAACGCTTTGCAAAGAATCTCCGTCAGAGCTGTGGCCCCGATCGTGATAGCGCTCGTGCGGCGGCGCGCCGGCAGGCGATCGTAGTCAATGCACTTCAGACCGAAGCTATCCGCGCCGTGCAAAGGACCAATCATGGTTCGGCCCGAGCCCGATGTTGCGGTCATTGTTCGAGCGTTTTTCATGGTACCAGCCGCAAGCATCCCAGCCCGGCTCCGTGGTCTCGGCGGTGACGGGTGTTCCGATGTCGGATGATGCCCTCCGTGGCTTTTCCTTCGATCGCCTCAACTATGAGGGGGAGGATCTGATCGCACCGCGTCAAATGATGCCGCCAAGATGAAGTACGAGAGGACGAACAGGCGGCGACGGGCTTGGCGCAATGCGATGGTGGCCGGAATCTTAGACCTATCGAGCTCCTATAAACTAGACTTTCGTTGCCGATGAATGCCGGATAGCTAGGTGAGCGTTGGACGGTGGCAGGAACGCACCTACCGTGTATGTTCCCGCCGCCATTGCGGGCGGCAACATCGGGTTCGTGCTGTGCCAGGTCGGCGTCCATTGGTTTGGCAGGTGTCCCCACATATTGAGCTGACCCAGGGCGTCAAACAGCCCAAGGTATTGATAGTAGCTCACGCCTTCGACATCACTCGAGATCGGGCAGCCAAGCGTCACGACGTGGAGGTCTTGCGTTCGCTCCGGCGGGAGGGACCGGATCGCGTTTCCAATCTGCAGGGCGCCCTTGCTGTGTCCAACCAAAAGCCTGAAGGGCGTCTCGCGATGAAGGAGGAGGGAGTGCAGCACGTCCGAGGAGCCAGAGCCGTGGCGAAAAACGGGTGCGCCATGAAGCGTCTTCGCGTCCGGCGTGGACGCGGACAGTTGACGGCCGATGCTTGCCATCTGGGGCGTGGCATTGGCAAGGGTATTCTGGATCAGGCTTTTTGCATGCACGTAGTCGTAGAGGCCGAAGCCGAACCACCCTCCAAGCGCCTGTAGCATGACGTCTGCCATGCCGTATCCGGGAACAATCGCAAGCACGGGCTTTCCGAGCGCCCGAGAGATGTCCCATGCCAGCGCGACGCTGCCGAGTGCAGAGCTTCCGACTCCCGTAATCGTGGCGATCTCGACAGTACGCGTCTCCGCGTGAGACGAAGCCAGGAACAGCTCCACATCCGTATATCTGTGCACGTACGGCGCGGTATTGGCGTCGATCAGGAGAAGTGAGCCTTCCGGATCGCTGAGCGCATCGAACTGGATGATGCGGGAAGGAAATTTCTCCTCACGGGCTCGCATAGGCGCGTCTCTTTCGGCGAGCTGAATAGCCAATGCCGGTACGTTGTAGAAGATGAGATCTAGCAGCGTGTTGAATATTCGGCAGGCTCGGACGGCGGGCTCAACCAACTGTGGCGGTGGCTCAAAAATGTTGAGATAGGAGCGTTCAGATCGGGGAGCTTGGTTGTCTCCGAACGGCATCGTAAAATCCTCCTCGTTGGCTGCGTTTGCCATGCCAGCCGCTTGCATGAAGCGCTGGCGCATGACGTCGATCGTAGTGGATCGGTAACGGAACATGCCCCATTGAGCCGGTCGCAGTTCAGTTTTCGAATAGAAGCTCAATAAGCATTCGGTTCAGAGCAGTTTGAACAAAGGCAGTATGCGAAGAATATCTTCCCCTGTGTTTTTCATCTCCTTCGATCAGGTTTTCATCGGTGACCAGGTTCCACATCGAACCAGAAACTTGATGAAAGCGCTTATGCGGTGCTTCCGCGATGGAAAGCCTCGAATAATAGTGGGCCGCGCTGCAATCTGTTCCGCAGCCAGGTATTGCGCGATCTGGTTCACAGCCAAAATAAACTGCGCGATAGTTGCTTTTCTCGTCTCCGTCTAGGCGGTACCAATTAGTGGTCCTGCCCATAAACGGATCCGGATGACCTACAACATGGGCGCCCGCATTGGTGCCGCTCCGAGGATCACAATCGGGCGCCTGAAAGTGCGTTAACTCCAGCCTGTGCGTTTGAAAGGCGCGGTAGTGGCCGATGGTCAAATATCCGCGAATGTCGGCGATATGGTCAGAGACACCGCGACCGAACCCCAGTATGCGTCCAAAGCTCGCCGCAAGCGGAAATATTCGGCCTGTCGCCCAATCGTCCTTGCTCGTCACGTTGATCCAATAGGGTAATTCACTCTGCTTCGGCAGGGTCACATATTCTTCGAACTCGTCTGCTCCGATCGCTGGATTTACGGTAGACACCAGCACGCCAGGACCAAGCGGCTTTAGATTGCCGAACTGGCTTGCTCTCAGCATGAACCGCGAGAGTATGCGGCCACCGAGCGAGTGACCCATGATAAGTGCTCGATTGGACTTATCAGCATTCTGGAGTTCGCTGGTGAGTGCCATCAAGTCATCGGCTAATTGCTCGGAACGGCCGACACGATCCGCGGCGCGGGCGCGAGAGCCGATCGAGAACGGGAAGAAGTAGTCATCCGCGCCGCCGTTCCATCCGATGTATACGCCGAGAACGGTCCGGTCATAATCTCCTCTGCGGAGAAGCTCCCACTTACTCTTGGCAAGAATATCCTTGAAGAATCTGAGATTGGCATCTTGTGACCCCTTGACGCAAATGCTTTCGAGGTCGGGTAGCTCGACGCCTGGTGTCTCACGAGCGTCGTGATTCCAGCCATGAACAAACACCACGAGATAGACCCGGTTGAGCGAGCGAATTTCATTCTTAATCGCTTGGACCTGCTCGTGCTGCCATCGCAAAGCGATTCCTGGCCCGTCGGATTTGTATTCAATCGTGGCGAAACGGAACGGCGCTGGTGTGCAGGACTGATTCTTCGTGCTCCTACATTTCCCGTAACCGAGAACATCGGTATCCCAACCGTCGGTATCCACGCCGAAACATGGCTGCGTTCCGTGAGCGCAATTGTCTCGCCTTTGCACCAGTTCAGCCTCATTCGCACATTTGATGTTCGCGTCTGCAGTTGCGATCGTGCTCGGCGTGCAGACAGGATGAAAATTCTGGTCCGGCGTTTCGGGCAGAAACCACACCAGCGCGTTAAGACCAACGACGAACGCGATGGCCGCAATTCCGATGACGGCGAGGCGTCGCTTCATTTAATAACTCCAAGATAACTCTTGCTCAAATCGCCCATAACGGTGGACGTCATGGACGCGGCCTTCGAACGGCGCAATATGCCTTCCAATCGGTATCGCCGCCTCGGATCAGATCGCGCACAGCTGGCTGATCTTTCACGACTGATACCTTCATTGCGGCTTCCGAATTATGACAACCAACGCATGCCGACTGCATGAGTGGCGGTTGTTCGGACGAGAGCGCATTTCGCGCTGTGCGTCGTGGTGCCGACCGAGCCCCCGCCCGCATGGTTATATTGGTAGATGGTGTCGCTATCCGCGTTCAGATCTTTGTACGAAACGCGCGTTCGGTGGAGGTTGGGACTGATATGGCCACGCACATCCACTCCTCCGTCGCCGCCGATCTCCAGTGCCGTAAGTCAATGATCTATGACGCTTCGTCCAAGACGGACCGAGATGTCAGTGGCTTTTGTCGCCGTCGACAAAATTCAAGCCGGCAGGCGCGCGTCGCTTGACGCTCAAGCGCATCTAAGATCGGGATACGATAGGTGGCCGTCCGACAAATCGGGCGCACGGCGGAAATGGGGATTGCACGCGAGTGCCGCGTACATGACACGGACACTATTGCACTTCGATCTGAAAACAGAACATTGGCGCAATGGCAGGGGGCCAAGGCGATGCCGCAGCCCGTTCCGCCCTCGATTACCTTGAATTTGTGCCTGATGCGCACCAGCCGTTTGGGCTTTTTGGGCAGTGCGGCGTCCAGCAATTCCTCATTATCCAGACCCGCTCAGTGAAGTTGGCTCCGTTAGACCAGACACTCGGCTGGTTTGATTGATGCACAATGTACTCCCGCGGTGAGCGGAAGCCCAGCCGGCGCCGCGCTTGCGGTTCAATTCGCATTCTTCAGCCAGCCAGACAGCGACGCCCAGGCCTCCTTGTTCGACCGATGGCAGAGCTGGCGATCCAGATACTCCTGGACTGCACCTGACAACCACCAGCTCATCGAAACGTCGTCGATTGGCGCGGTGGCAGGCGCGTCGTCCACCGTCTGGTCCTGCAGATGGCACCCGCTGCCGGCAGCTTGCGGGGCGTGCGGCGTCTGGTCGAAAACCTGGAAGCGGACATATTTGATTCCCTTTGCGGCGCGCGCCGCCTCGACGGCCTGGGCGGCATGACCGCTTCGCGTTCCGATTAGGGCCGTCACCGGAGTCGTCAAGCTCTCGTACCACCGTGACAGACGCGGCGTCGGTCGCAGCTCCTTGCGGGCGGGCATATTGCCAACGGAGGTATTGTCGCCGGCGCGCTGGACCGGATCATTGGTAACGTGCAGGATGATGGGCTCCATCGCAGGCCTGAGTTGCCTGATCGCGCGTGCGAGCTCCAGCGCCGTGGTGACGCCGTCGTTTTCGAAATAGCCACCATCAACGACGCGTTCCGTGGGACGCTTTGGATCGTCGCTCGGAACCGCGCCATAGGGCGAAATGACGGGAAAGCGCGCGCTCAAAGTCGCTGCGGACGACAGCGGGATGTCATGCGCGGGAAGTTCTTCAAACAGGTCGTAGGATTCCGGAAAGACGCGCCGCTGCTCGTTTGCGCTGTCGGTATAGATGGGCGACAGGTCGGAAGCGATCACCCGCCGCCCGGTATCGACCGAAGTGGCGTTCAAAAGCAGCAGCGGCAGCCAGCGCGCTTCGGCGCCGACATATCCCAGCGGCCGTGCCAAGCCTCTGCGGTTCGAGAGTTCCGGATCAGAGCCGACCATGATCCCAATACGGGACGCGAGGCTCGTTGGTACACTCAGCAATGTCGCATAGCGAATTTCGAAGGCGCGCTCGAGCAAGGCGGCGCGGTCGTCGCTGTCGCTACCGAATGCCTTTGCGATGCCGGCAAAGCCGCTCCAGGGATCGCGAAACGCCAGGCCGAGGATTGCGGGCGACAGGAAGTCGCCGGCAGTCAGGCTCTGAAGACAAGCCTTCCAGGAGTTTTGCTGCACGGGCTGAACGGAGAAGCGGCTAAAGGCGCCGCCGCCCTTAAAGCCGTACCACAGTGCGTCCGTGCTCTTGCACGGCGCAGCACCGTCGCCGCTGGCGTCCGCCAGTGCGGAGCGGATCATTGCTGCCCCCACCGAGCCGCCGGACACGCCGGAGATTGCAAATGTCTGCGCACCGAAGTCGTGGAACGCGGGGTTTCCGCGGGTCGTATCCAAGATATCGCCAAGGACGGTTGCGCCAAGAAATGACGCGCGGCTGGCTCCTCCCGCCAACGCAACGATCACCGGATGCTTCGCGCAGTCGGCATTGCTGGAGCGATTGGGGTCGCAATTGAGCCTCTCCCATCGGGACAGTGCTTCCTCAAGCTTGACCTGCCGCGCGTTCGAATTCTGTACCTTGTCAGGCCAGATCCTGACGTCGTGATAGGACGGCGCCAGTATGGCGAACAGGCCGAAAACGAGCGTAAGCAGGACGAAGATCGGAAAGCGCAGTCGGTGCGAGAACGCTGTGATGATGGACAACGGAAACACCGGCAGCCCCAGCAGGACCGGCACGAACCAGGCGCGCGGCACGACGTAGCCGAACAAGAGCGGCACAAAGAGCGACGCCACAAAGCAAAAGAGCACGACGGTTCCGAGCAAAATCGCAACCCAATCCGCCTTCACACCGCCATAACGCACAACGCGCGCCGCCCGCTGCTGGCGCGATACCAGAAAGGTGAGGAACCAGATCGGGCTGGGCTCCGCGATGACGGCCTTCGGGTCCGGCTTCAGAAGGTCTGCCAAGGGACGCGCATAGGCCCGCCGGAAGATCACGATCACTAGAAATAACACGGCCATGCCGGCGGTTGCGATCTCGAGATGCCGGAAATAGCTGCGGACCGCCTCTTCTCCCGCATCCATCAGGACCGAGGTCGTTTGCGCGCCGATCACGCCCCAGCCAACTGCACCGAAGCAGACAAGGCCAAGCAGTCTCGGCAACCAGGTTCCGATGAAAGCGAACCGCATCTGAAGCCCATTCGCAACCGGCGGCGTAAGCGGAAGAGGACGGCTCCCCGCAGCCCAGGCCTGTTGCTCTAGTGCCTTCCTCGCACCGTAATGCACGCAAAGCGCCCAAGCCAAGACGAGCGCAAAGAAGGCAGCCCAGTAGAGCGCTCCCGCACTGATTTCGACAAACAGGTCACGTGCTGGTGGAGCGCAGGCAAACAGCAAGGTTCCGAGAGCCGCGCTGATCACACTGATGCGGCATACCCACACCGCGCGTCCAAGACGCGAGATCGCGGTGCGCGGCGTCGGGAAGAAGCACAGAAGGAACGTAAATGTGGCCAGCGCCAGCGCGACAATGAACATCAAGGCCCCTCGACTGTCTTATTGGAAAAATGGCCTCGTCAGCGCAATTCGAATGCAAGTCGATTCGCAGCTGGTCAGTGCCAGTGCGCGTCGTGCTGATGATGCGCGTCAGTGAGTCCGTTGCGGAAATATCGGTCGTAATAATCGCAATCGACATGATGCACCTGGAGCCAAACGCCAGGAACGTAGATCGCGTCGACATGCGCCGGGAAACGCCCATGTGTTTCGTAGATATACGTGCAAATGTCAGTTGCGCAGTCGATAACCTCCTGGCTGTAATCGCTCGCTTCCGCCAGATAAGTCGCGCCAAATCGCTCTTTGTATATTTGCGCAAACATCTCCTTGTCCCTGTAGATACCTTCAGGGCCAAACTTTCCCGCCATGACCTCGTCGACCGCGGCCTTCATGGAGGCGTAGTACGGGGGGCACTTTGCCTTTAATACGTATTCACCATCGACCTTGAGGCCTATGGGATGGGCGCGCAGGTTGCTGAATTTGGGGAGCAGAACTTGCCAGCGGATGATGTCGAGCAGTCTGAATGGCGGTGTCGCAAACTCAAAGCCCAGCATTTTTCCATACTGGTCTGTGAATTTTGGATCGCCGAGGAGTACCGGTGGGCTGATTGAGCCGTGGATGTACGCACCCAATCCCATCGCGTCCGCGACCAATGTGAGATTCTGCAGCAGCAGATCGGCTTCAATGTGCGTCCGCAATGTGGAGATTGTTCCCAGTGGGATCTTGATGTCGGGGTTGAGAAAGCCGTTGCGCACCCATTTTTGTATACCGGCCACCCGATAGAAATTTCGATCGTCGACGATCGTCGGCCGCCGTCCCTTTGGTTGGGTCAGCAGATACATCAGCCCGTTAATGTATTGATGCGATAGGTCGACGACCGGAAAGAAAATCGTCGTGCCGGGAAGATTCGACAGAAACCGGTTGGAGTCGAGATAGGCGGGAAAGTCGCGGTCCTCGGTATCGATCCGGCGGTCCAGGACCTTGACTTTGGCCATTTGGGCTCGCTCGATCAGGGCCTGCGGCGCAAGCGCTGCCGTCGGCTCGGTTGGCGGCAATTTCTTGATGAAGTACGTGCCGCTATCGTTGATCATGAAAAAGGCCGTCCCCTGAGCGTTGTCGGGGCTGCCGGCAGTACGGCCCTCCATCGTCAGGTTCGGTTTGGCCATGATGAAGTCGCCGGAGGTCGGATCCTGAAACGGCCGGTCCGGCATTGTCAGACCCGTATGTCCGGTCATCGCGATCAGCACGGCCTCTTCGAGTTCGCTGAGCGGCAGCGGCCGATGGGTCGACGCATAGGTCATCGAGCCGGCTCTCACGAGCGGAACGCCACGACTTACCCGATGCGTCCTTCGGCGCCAGATGCTCTCCACAAGCGGTCGTGCCCATAGCGCGTCGAGGCCCGTACTTTTCAATGACGCGGGTTCCATCATCAAAGCCTCAGTTCGGGATTGTTCCTGGCGGATTAGGCCAGGGAGCAAACGGATTGGCGACGCGCTGCAACACCGGCGTCAACTCGGGGAAATGACGCAGGAGCACTGACGCCATATTGTTGTTGTTGACCCAATCGAGCCCGGGTTGGGTGTAAACGGCCGAGGTGAAATCGTCGGTGAAGAAGCGATCGCTCTTGAGCCGACGTGACGCCATCAGAATAAAGACACGGAATGCCGTATCGCTGAAACCGAAACCTTCCGGCGGTGTCTCGGCATACATGCCGACCATCAGGTCGACCTTGTCGGGGTGACCGTAGACCTCGCGCAAGGTTCGCACGATGTCTGGATCCGTGCTCATCTGTTCGAACGAGCTGATCCGTGGCATATGAAACAGTTCGCGAAACCGGTTGTATCGCGGCACACCGCGTTCGCGGTCGCGTAGGATATCGATCGTGGCAAGATCGATGAATTCCTCCAACTGCTGGCCGTTGCGGCGACGCATCCGGCGCATCCAGTTGGGAAAGTTGCGCAGCGTCACCGCGCCGGGACTCTGAGCGCCGAAGGAATAGACTACGTCGGCCAGAGTGACGCGCTCGTCCCGTAGCGCGTTCTTCATGGCAAATGGCCCGACGATCAGGTCCGGATCCTCGGGATCATCCGCTTCGAACTTGAGCACACGTGAGCGGCTGCCGTCCCTGTAGGATAAGAGCGCAACATCGTTCGGCAGCAGCGGATGAAGCCGGTAAACCGACACAAATTCCTCGGTCAGGCAGTAATCGGCTCCAGTTTGATTGGTTTGTGAGCCAGGTATGCCGCTTATTGCCTCGCTGGCGCTGATCCGCCCGAACGTTTTCTTCACCGACTCCTGCGCCAATCCCCACCAATTCGCGTTCATGCCGATCTGCAGCGCGGGATGAACCAGGATGGCCCGGGTCCAGTCGACCGTGTGGATCTTGGCCATGAGCGCGTTGTTGACGAGTCGCGCTACCCGGAAGATTTTGTCGTCTCCGTCAGGTTGGTGCAGCCATTCGGGAAAAGCTAGAATGAGATGATCGCAGATCGCATTGTGTTCCAGCGTGAAGATGTTGTGCAGCAGGCTCAAGCCAAGCCACCAGTTCGAGGTCAATCCTGTCTTTTCGACGCCGGTTGGATCTAGCGGAATGAGCCTCGTCTTCGGATCAATGTTGAGCTTGCCCGCGGTGCCTGCTCTGTACTGCATCAAGGCCGGTCGGCTATCGCCGTAGATTTGCGACGAGTCCCACCAATGGGTTTCGGCGTTGGCAAACGTTTCCGGTCCGGCCCCATCATTCACGCGACGCGTCGGATCGGCCCGTGTGCGTCGCACGAGCATTTTGCCGCCGGGCCACGCGTCGCCGGGCGGAATCGGCACGTCAAAGGGGTCGTCGTCGATCGCACGGGGATTCCCGTGATTAAACCAGTCGTGGGTCTGAAACTGGATCCAGGCGGCGGCGAGCAGGTTGAGGATCGTTGCCGGCTGAAATCCATTGGAACCGTCCGCGTTGCGTGGCCGGCCGAGCAAGAGATTGCTCACCTGTCGCGGATTGGGATCGAGTATCGCGCCATCCCGAACCGGATCGACCTCGTTTAACGGGATGTTCCGTCCAAACCGCGCTCCTTGGTTGCTCAGGGTGAAATCGGGTCCGCCAAACGCCGCGTTTCCCATGGTTGGTTTGCTTAGATCATTGTACTGCCCGTCTTCTTCGCGCTCGCTGAGGAAGAGTGGGTCGTACGGCGCGACCGCACGCAAGCCGGCTGGCTCGCTCACGGCGATGTCGGAGGTGTTGTGCAGATTCTTGGCGCGTAGCACCTCGCGCAACGCGCCCAGATTGGCGACCGCCAGGAATGTCGGCAATCTGTGCCAGACCACGAAGCGATTGAGGAGTTCGAAGAATTTGACATATACGACCATCAGCAGCGATTTCGGATCATTCTCGCTGACGATGAGCCGTACCACCAGGCAGGCGAGAACGATGATCGCCATTAACAGGCCAAGCAGGCGCGCTACGATACCGGCTTTTTCAGCGAGCACGAACGCTCCGAAGAACATCAGGAAGGCCAATAGATGAACGGCTCCACGCTGCACCCGAACCCATTTCTGGTTGTCTGAGACGGTATAGGCCAGAACGACATCGAGCCCCCACCAAGCCGCCAAGAAGAAATCTGGTCCCGGATGCGCCACGATGCACCCGGGATGGGCCTGCCGTGTCTGGCCGAGATCGTAGATCGCTTCGAACCTGCCACCGCAACTGCCGGCAATGGCCCAGGTGAGGTGGATGAGCAGGGCGAGATAGGCAAACGTCCAGAAAGCGCGCCAAAAGCTGTTCGACGAGTTGCTGCGCGAGAAAATATGAAAGCAAAGTGCAGGCACCAGCAGGAAAATGCAGGCCCAAGCGGTGAAAATGTCCAGATAGAAGAACCGATCGGGATCAGGGTTGTGATGCTGTACCAGTAGGGCACCGCCGTGAGCGACCGCCATCGCGGCCAGAAAGACAGCGCCTGCGAATCCAAAAATGGCTGGCGTCGATCCGTGAAAGCTATCCGGCCTGTCCATCGCCCAATCTCCAGGTGACTTCGATGCGGAGGTGCGCGGCGCAATATCATGCGCCTTTCCTGGCCGCTTCGATCAATCCGTCCGCGCTGGAGTCAAAGCGGGTAGTTGGCATTCGCCGCGGGCACACACGATCGCCAATACACTTCACTACCGCTCGCACCACAACTTCACGTGAATCCTTCGATATCATCGATGCGAGATACGTCTCACTTTGGAAGTCGCTTTCTAGTCACGTAGCTACGTGTTGAGCCGCAGCAGTCTGACGATGTCTATATCCCGATTGCCGTAATCGGCATCATTCCAACTTCCATAAACAGAAGGGTAATCTTTTGGGAAGCGTCCGCCGCCGCCAACTGCCCAACCTCAATGATCGCAATATTAAGAGAGGCAAGACTGGCTATTCATTGCAGCCGACGGCTCTCGCGTCAACTATTGATTGTATTCATCGGGAAAAGCAATTTCTCAAGCCGCGCTGATGGTACCTGTCATAGGGGGCTCCTTGAACAAGGTGGCGCTTGATGGTGACCATGAAGAATTGGCGCTCTTCTAGCGTAGACACTAATGGCAAATTGTAACAGTTGCGCAGGCCAGTGTCGTACACAACGAACGAATGATCTCCTCATCGCTTCGCGTGCTCTCTCGGCTACAGATTGGAGCGTTTCGTACGGATGCTTCTCTCACTCGCTTTGACCTTTAGATGCGGCGCACAGGACGTCTCCTGGATTCGAGTTGGCCAGAAGCGGTGGAGACAACCGCAGAATAATATCTCCGTTTCGAGCGCCACGCTGCGCCGATCGCGCCGCTCAGCCCTTGATCGCCGTGGAAAGCTCGTACTTGTCGAGCAGTCGAGGTTGCTGGTCGGGTATCCGATCTGGGCGGCGGCTACGACGAGGTATTCCATTTTTGCAATCAGGCTCAGATGTTTGAGATCGCCCCGCCGCTGAACGATGGGCTTTTGATAACACCAACGACCTATCTTGCCGCTCACAAGTGAAATCCCGCCGCGTATTTGTATGAGTGATTTGGTGCGGCCTCGCAGGTTGGGCCGCGCCAAATCGTGCTTTTATTTCTGTTTCAACTTTGCAATTGTAAAGCGAACTGCGTTCGATGTAGGCGATTTTATTATATTTGGAGCTGGGGTGAGCACAATGCAGATCAAGGTATCGTTGAATGCCGGAGCTACGGACGCTGGGGATATTCGCGCGGTGCTCGATACGGAATTGCATGGACTAGAACAGCCGGATTTGGAGATAACTACTCAAAAGAAGCCGGTCGAAGCAGGCGCTCTCGCCCTCGCTGAGGCTTACCAGTTCATTCTCGACTATGGCCCAGGCCTTGCGAAGGCGCTTCCGCTGGTGACAGCGGTGCTTCAATTGTCAAACGCCGTCTTGCAGCGACGTGGAATAACAGCCAAGAAGAAAACCAAAGCTCCTACGAAAACGACCCCCAAGAAGCCGACCGCGCCGGCCACGCAGCCTCTGGTCTTAGTACAAGTGGAAGATAGGATTATCGAACTGCCTGCTGACCAACCGCAGCTCAAGAAATTTCTGAACTCGCTTTCGAAACCCGAACAGTCTCCGAGCAAGTCCGCCGCCAACAAGCCAAGGAAAGCCAGTACAACAAAGAAGAGAGCGACCAAGAGATGACACGAAGAGCACTCCTGGTCGGCAACTCAGTAACTTATTCGGACCTGTCGAAAAGCATTAGCCGTCCTATTTTAGAGCGCACGGTTCAGCGCCTCAAGGTCCTGCTTTCGGAACTAGGAGATGAGTACGCCTTCGACGTATCCGTGTGTATTGACGAGCGCGGACAAACGGTGGTTAGAAAGTTGGAGGAGCTCGCGCAACGTGCCGCGCAGGATGGGGACTTGCTGCTCTTCTATTATTTCGGACATGGCGATCTATCAGCGGATTCGAAACTTCTTCTCCTTCATAGAGGGCCAAAGAACGGCGAGCACGACAAGATATCCCTCGAGCAACTTGAGACGCGAGTTGCCGAAAACGAAGTCAAAAAGAGCCTGTTCCTGTTGGACTGCTGCTACGCCGGTGGAGTCGAGCGGACGTTTCCACACGCTTTGAAAGGCGAGCACTGCCGGATTGCGGCGACCGCGCCGTCTTCGAAGGCTTATGTCAGGTCGGGAACGCTGGAAGATCCAATCGGTGCATTCACATCTGCATTGATGGAGAGCTTCACGGCAGCGGAGGCTTGCGTATCGGCCGTGGACAATCACGTTAGTACGGAGAGCTTGTTCAATTACGTCCAGAGGGTTCTGATCGAAAGCGGGCGAACCCAAGTCCAAGCCCCCAAGATACAAGGAACGCTTCGCGAGCCACTCTTCGAGTATAGGGCGGCTCCGGCCCTGCACCAAGGGTACGCCGGATGGGCCGACGAAAAGACTGCTTATGCGAAGGTCATCGTGATCGTTAGGGCGTTGGCCGAGAGTAGTTTTCCAAACGCGCTTGCGCTGCATCGGCACTTGACGAAAAGATACGCCCGCTCCTTTGAGACCCTGCACAAGCAAGCAAACGGTACGTTTATCTATGTGCCGGTAGGACATAAGGTCGTTGGGCGATACTTAGGATTTATGCACCGCATCGGTTTGCTGGATGGCAAGGCACTTCGGCTTTCGCCACGTGGTCGATCCCTCGCCGCCAACTGGGAGAGCCGCGGCAACGGACTACTTCTAGAGGCCTTAGACGCTTACCTAATAGATCGAGGCATGAAGCGGGACGAGTTGATCAATGCAACGCGCCGCGTGTTACAAAATCGTCGTATCCCGACGAAGCATGAAATAGCCGACATGCTGAGCCTGACGGTAAGCGCCAAGGCCATCGCGCGTTGCGGACCGACTGGCAATCTGAGATTCTCCAGCGTTGGCGCGCCGGAGGTAGTGATGTCAATTTCTATAACTATGCCTATGCCTGATGATAGAACATGCCAGG
>NZ_VKHP01000213.1 GCF_010811875.1 Bradyrhizobium uaiense | reverse complement strand
CACAAGAGGTTGGAACGACTCGGCGAACAAAGAGAAACAACCTGCCGCAAAGGGCGGTGTCGTCATGAGAGAACAATCGAGAACGACTGACCGTGCCAAGCCACGAGGTGGGCCGGGCCGAGATCGGCGCAGCATGGTCGAAGCGTTCCGAAGAGGGCCGCGATATCTCTCGCTCCAGTCACTTGCCCCCCGTTCAATATGGCAATCCTGCGCAACCTGTTCGATGAGGAAGGTGGCGATGGATCATCCTTCGCACGTGGCGGCCATGAGAATGGGTTGAGACTGTTGCTCCACCAGTTCAGCCGGCTCAAGCAGGCGGGTCTTCGCAAGCAGGGACAGTCACCTGCGTCCATGTCGCGCCGCCAACGCAAAACGCGTCAGCAGCCCGATCCGCGCAAGCGTGAGCACCAGGTGCGACGGAAAAGGGCCTGGCCGCCACTGACCGCACTGAGGCCGCCCGGCAGAACAAACCAATGCGTGGTGTGGTAAGAACAAGACCAGGCGCGAGCATGGTGGCGGCTTCATTCGGATGGATTGGGAAGGCGTCTTCCACCACCGTCACAAGCCGCGACTTTGGAGCCAAAGCTGGACGCGCCGGAGTGCCAGGCGTCCAGCTCCGCTCGATAGTTTGGAAAAGACGGCGCTCACGCGCCGCCGAATTTCCAGACGGGGATGCCGAAACGCCTCGCCTTGTCGGCGAGGTTGTCCTGGATTCCCGTACCCGGAAAATGCATGACGCCGATCGGCAAGAGCTCGAGCATGGCATCATTGCGCTTGAAGGGCGCTGCCTTGGCGTGCTTCGTCCAGTCGGGCTTGAATGCGATCTGGGTCACCTTGCGGCTCGTCGCCCATTTGGAAGCGATCAGTTCGGCCCCCTTGGGTGAGCCGCCATGGAGCAGGACCATGTCGGGATGCTTGGCGTGGACCTTGTCGAGGCGATCCCAGATGAGGCGGTGGTCGTTGAAGTCGAGCCCGCCAGTGAGTGCGATCTTCGGTCCTGCCGGCAACATGACCTCGGTTTGGGAGCGGCGCTTGGCGGCGATGAAGTCGCGGGAGTCGATCATCGCTGCCGTGAGCGTGCGGTGGCTCACCAGCGAGCCCGACCGAGGACGCCAGGACGAGCCGGTGTGAACCTCAAACTGCTCCATCGCCTGGTCGCGGAAGAGTTCCAGGCAATTTCGGCGCTCGATCAGGGTGATGCCCTCCGCCGTCAGGCGCTCGAGCTCGACCGATCGCACCTCTGACCCATTCTGCTCCCGCTGGCTTTTGTGCTGCGCTTGTTCATTGTCGTCGAGCTGGCGTTCGATACGATCGACCGCCCGGTGGAACAGGTTGACGGTTGACCAGAGGAGTTCGCTGAGATCGGGTTCAAGCCGCGTATTGCTCAGCGTGGCGACCAGCACGTCGAACATATCGACGATGGTACCGGCGATCATCCGGCTCTCGGGAAGAGGTCTTGGATCTGGCTGGTCGTCGAAGGGGCGATAGCCGAAGAGCTGCAATTCGGTGAGGACGTGTTCGCTCGGAGACGGGGCATGCGTCGGTTCGATGTCGTCGTGGTCGGTCATCGCAAGAGATCCTTTTGGCGGAGCGGCCGCGCCCATCGCGGCCTTCGTGGCGATCACTCAGACGGCGGGCGGAACGGACCAGAACCCGGAGCGGCTTGTCCGCGCAGGCCCGCAGGGCGTGGGCGGAAGCGAAGGGCCGAAGCGGCAGCGGAGGATGGCGAAGACCGGCTATTTTGCTTCGCGATGCAAAGCGCGCTCGCCAAATCGCGATCGTGTCTTCTCATTGCCTGCGCGCGGCGGAAAATGGCCGGACGCAGCCATTGCCGGCCCGGGCCGCTTGCCGTCCGATCGCCCGCTAGAAGGCCGAAGGTCGCGTCCTCTCCGCCAATTGGGTTCGGCTATGACCGACTTTCGCCATCGGTCGAATTACCGCGACTACCCGGCCTCGATCGTGGACGAGCGCAGGAAGCGGGCGGCATCGTCAGGAACAAGTTGAAGCCGCAACGCTGCCCGGAGAACCTCAAGGCCGAAGACATGCAGATCTTCATTGAAGTCGCCGAGCCGAGGCGACAGCGAGATCGCTTCAACGCCGGCGTCCTCCGCGCGCCGGGTAAGGATGGCTTGTACGGCGTCTCCGGCAGCATCGGCGTCACGGGCGATATAGAGCCGACGCAAGCCAGCCGGCAGCAACATGGCTGAGAGATGATTGGCCGAAAGCGCAGCAGCCATCGGCAAGGTCGGCAGGACGCAGCGCAGCGACAGCATGGTCTCGATGCCCTCGCCGGCAGCGAGCACATCATCCACCAGGCCGAAACGAACAGCGTTACCGAGCAAGTCGCCCATGGCGCGCCGTGGGGTGTCGACGGGAGCCTTGCCGAGCCGGATGCGATCAAAGCCGTCCGGATCGAGCCAGGTGCGATGCACGCCGCATATCCGCCCATCAAGATTCGTGACGCTGGCTATCATCGCTGGCCATGTTTCCATCGGAAAATGTTCGTCCGGTCGATAGTAGCAACGTGGATGGAAGCGCAAGCTGCCGCTATGGTGGATACTGACTATTCCGCGACGCCGCAAATAAGCTTCGACCACCGTACCGTCGATGGAGCTGGACATTGCAAACAGGCGACGGGCGGCTTGCGGCGAACCGGCTCGCGCCGCTGGAGCGTCGGCTTTCGGGGCGGCTTGCTGCTCGCAACGAGGTAGCGTTAGAAAGCGTCTCGCCTCCTCCGCCACCTTGCGAAAATCGCGTAAAGCCATACTTTCGCGGATGATGTCGAGCAGGTCCCCATGTTCTCCGGTGGCGGCATCGGTCCACTTTCCGGCGGGCCCCTTTGTCGATTCCTGGAGCCGTACGAACAACGAGCGTCCTGGCGTGTTGCGAACGTCGCCAACCACCCAGTACCGCCCCACCCGCTTGCCATTGGACAGATAGTGTCGGCATACGCCCTCGGCCTCGCGTGCGAGGCGGCGTACCAATTCTGAGACATCAAAGACCATCACGCGCCCTCCCGCTCAACGAAAGGGCTCAAGTTGAGTTTGCTTAAGAGGATGTCGCGCGACGGCGTCAGCTTGATCTTCCAAACGGCGCTTGCCATGTCAGCTTCTCCGAACCGGGCGGCCGGGAGCCTCTCTCTCGGCCTCCAACCCGTTCGCGGACAAGCCTGTCCAGCTCTCGCTCTCGCTTTCGGCGGCAAATGGCGTTCGTTGGCGTGTGCCGCGCTATCGGAAAGAACCAGGTCGCGCCGTCACATGGCGGATCGGATGAAGCTAAAATGGCCGCCGGCGGTGGCAGAGGCGGTTATGTTGACTGCCCCTGAGCCAAGACGTTGGGGCGAACACGAAGCTGAACGCGCGGAAGTGGGTTCGTGGCAGCGATTGTATGAATCAGCCGATCGTGTCGACGCGAGAAGCCAGAGATTCCGATGTAGTCGTCGCAATCCCATGCGCGGGTCTCGATCCCGCAAGAATTCGAAACCGCCAAGAGCTGTCAGCCCGCGATGGACATCACGGCGAGAGAGCAGCGCCATCACCTGTGAACGGAAAAGGTAGACGTACCAGGCCGGAGACCTGGATCTCCGGCCTGGCTGACATTAGGCCGCCCGGTCGAGCAACTTCTTGGCCTTGGCCTCCATGTCCAGGCGGACATCTTGATGCGGCTTGTCACGCGCGACGGCGGTGATGCCCTGCACGAAGTCGAAGATGCTTTCAGGTGGGCGGCCCTCCTCTGTCAGCACCGCGTCTATCACCTTGCCCGTCTCGGCCTTGGAGAAGCCGCGGCGGCGCAAGAACTCGGTGCGATCCTCGTCACTGCGTGCCACGATCCGCTCGCGAGCGGCCTTGATGCCGTTGACGAAAGGCATGGGTGAAGAGTTGGCGAAGTTGGACAACGCTGGCGCTGCCTCGTGAGCAAAGCGTGAGGCTGCGTATTTGGAATGGCGGATGGTGATCTCCTCGAAATCTTCCACGCCCCACAGATTGCGATTCTGGCAAACCGCACGAAGATAGAAGCTCGCCATGCCGAGGGTCTTCGCGCCGACTTCCGAGTTCCAACAATAGAAGCCTCGGAAATAGAGGTCGGGCGAGCCGTCACGAAGACGACCGGCTTCGATCGGATTCAGATCATCGACCAGAAAGATGAAAACGTCCCTGTCTGATGCATACAGGGTCGTCGTGGCCTTGGAAATGTCGACACGGGGATTGTAGATGCCGCTCGACCAGTCGAGTACACCGGGCACCTTCCATCGCGTATCGCCTGTGCCATTGCCGGCGATGCGCTGTACGGCCTCGACCAACTCGTGGTCGTAGATCCGGCCATAGTCGGGGCCGGTGACGGCGCGAAGCTCGACACGGCTCTCCTCGGTCTCGAGCGTTTTGATCTGCTCGAGACGATTGGCGTTCAAGCCATATTGCAGGTTGATGGCTGCGAGTGACGCAGGGAGCTGCCGGAGGTAAGCGGCCGGAGCGCCAACCTGGCTTGCAAGCTGACCGAAGCTCCAATGCGTCGGAGCAACCGGAGTGTCGGAGCCGGGCAACATCAAGGCCAGCCGCTCAGGGTCGGCACGGCTTGCGTTGACATGGATCAGCGCGCTTTCGACCACGCGCGTCCGGCTGCGGTTCGCCCGATCGTGCACCGTGCGGGCCAGCTCATCGAGCGACAGGTAACGCTGATCTGCCGGGCGGGAAAACCACTCCGAGGACACCCGACCGACGCGCTCGCCGCGACTCACATCCACTCTGTATCCGCCGCTCGCAATGCGGCCGGCATCAACAATCTGCGTATTCATGGCAGCAATCTCCATGACGGGCGCCGGAAGACTCTCCTCCGACCCTCAACCCGTCATGGCCAAGGCCACCCCACTCTGCCTCTCCCTTTTTACGGCCGCCCCGAGGCCCAAGACATTCCGCGCCGCTGCAGCTACCGTCAGGGATGGAAGCCCGAAGGGTGAAAACCCGGCGCAAGCCGGGGTTTCAGCGTGAGCCGACAGCCCGCTCCCGGAGGGAGACGGCAATGAACCGGGGACCTACGGTCCAGGGATGCTCACGGCGTGACGATGCCAGATTGCAACGGCGCAACATACCGACTACGGAAACGGCGAATGTCCCGTGACCCTCCTGGCCCCCCGCACGACTGCATAGGCCACACTATTGATCTCGATGGTCGTCTGTCGCTGGTTCGAACTCGGTAGTGAGCCGTGCTGACGTAACTGAAGAATCAGGGAAGCAGGGGCCGGTTGATCGCGATGGGCCCAGTTCGGGCCAACAACAAGGCCGAAGTCCAGATGCCCGGAGTCATTCATCGGCCCTGTTACTGCGTGATCCAGTTGCCGGTGACGGCGTGAAGGCTCGGCGGAAGACGAGGGTCCGGCGCCTTCTTGATTCTGAAAGCCGAGTTCGCGGAACGGTCCCACGACAGATGGCCCGGCTTGCCGGCCGCGCTGCATCGCGTATACGTGGGCGACTTCGCGTACCATTGAGTCGTCGCTGCGTGCTCTGTCTCGGGGCGGCACCGGTCGAGTCAACTCCAGGAGGGCGCGCTGGCGACGCAGGTTCTCCTCCGAAGCAGTGAAACCCGCGCTGTCGCTGGTGTCGTCTCGGCTCTCGATGAAGTTATCGAAAGTGTCGACGCTCTCGTGGCGACGCCCCAGGTCTGGGCCCCTTGATGACGCACAGGCTCGATGGGAAATGACGAGGCGGCTTGTTGACCCGGAGTGGTCGGTTCACAGGCGCTATCATGCCGCACAAAGTGACAATCGTCGGGCAACCCAAGCGGCAACCGCTCCGCCGATGCTCCCTGCCTGCTGACGTCCAACCGCTCAAGGCACCACTGCCGATATCCGTGAATATCCGCCTCGGAGGCAATACCGCCCGAGCTATCTAAAATGCCGTTGCGGTCCGATCCCCGTAAGGCCGTCAGTAGGGCGGCTCTGCGACGGCTCTCGCACAAAGCGAGGACCGCCGCGCAACGCAGACTCACGATAGGACGAGTCAAGCGAGACTCCCGGCGACGTTCAATCCCGGCCAGCACCGCACGAACTCCTGCGAAATACTGCACAGCGAATTGTCGCCCGCATTCGATGATCCGAATCTTCGCGCCGCGACTGTTTGCTGGCGAAATCCGTTGGATCGGCTGATGGAAAGGCTTCCATACCTTGGATTTCTTCATTTTCGGTGATTGTTGGCATGGCGTGCAGACAAAGCTCGCTCGATAGACTCCATACCTAATCTCCCGTTGAGAACCGCCAAAGCCGGCTTTCGGGGTGCGGTAGACTGCCCAGCTTAGCTTACAGGATGCTGACA
Organism: Bradyrhizobium uaiense; assembly: GCF_010811875.1. GTDB lineage: Bacteria > Pseudomonadota > Alphaproteobacteria > Rhizobiales > Xanthobacteraceae > Bradyrhizobium > Bradyrhizobium uaiense. The sequence goes on along the minus strand of NZ_VKHP01000213.1, from coordinate 10,079 downwards.
AGCTCGACGACAAAAGCGGTGCCTGCCGTTAGACGACTCCAGACGTGAGAACTTCAAAGCCGCCAGTCGCGCGCGTCTATCTCCCCGGCCGGGGACTCCGGCCACTTCAGCAGCGCAGATCTTGCACGCGTCCCTCCAGTCGTGAGCAGGGTACGACGATACGAATGTTGTATCGCCACAGGTAAGACAACAACTTCGCGAATTTACCCCAAATCTCCTAAACGATGACCACACAAGAGAGATTAGATGAAGCCGCGCTGCACGTACGCTTAACGCGAGGCAAGCGGCGCAGGCGGGCGGCGCGGCGTCGAGCCAAAATCGCTCCGTCAAGCAACTCGATCCAGGAGACGTGAATGAAATTGGTGAAGACCTCTGTACTCGCATGCGGCCTTGCGGCTTTCCTTGCTTACCCAGTCATTGCGCAAAGCCTTGCCACAGATGCCAAGGCTCGCAAAGGCGAAGGATCAAGCGTACAGAGCGGGATAAGCGATGATGAGGACTCGTCGCCTAAGCTCAGGGCCGCTGGCGCAAAAGCGGGCAGGAAGTCGACCAAGGGCGCAAAGAATGCAGACGACGGCAACGCGTCCGACAATGAGGCAGTTGACGACCCTGCGAATAGCACCACGCCGTTAAGCAGCAAGCGGCACTGACGCGAAGCCCTGTTGGGGTCAACCTCCGGTCGCGCCCTGCGGCCGGAGGTTCAGCGGACACGCCGCAACATGGATAGCAGGATTGGGATGGTCGCCTGCCTCCAGCAAGACGGCGAAAGAAGGAAGGGTCCAGGCGTGAACTTCCGCGGCTGTCCCGGACGGACGCCCAGGCCCTGACCAACCGCGGCGCAACGGCGGCAATCCTCAATAGTGCGAACAGCTAGATGATCTCGAAGTACCGCCGACGTTCAAAGTCAGTCACCCGATGTTGAACGGCCTCCCACTCCCAGCGCCGGGAGCAGGAAAAGGCCTCGACAAACCTTTCTCCGAACACATCATTGGCCGCCGGCGACTGTGCAAACCGATATGTTGCCTCTGCCAGGCTTTGAGGCAGCCTTCCGGAGCGAGGACACATTTCCATGCTTGCGTCACCGACGATCGAAGCCGGCAAGTCCGCATCGGTCTCGACGCCCAGCACACCCGAAGCGATAGCACATGAGAGAGCGAGATATGGGTTCATGTCTGCACCAGCCAGCCTGTACTCGAGGCGATGTGAAGACGGCTCTCCCGGAATGGCCCGCACCGCGCAGGAGCGGTTGTCAATTCCCCAGCTTGGGCAGACCGGCGCCCAGTAGCCGGGGACCAATCTCTTGTAGCTATTGAAGTTCGGCGCGGCGAGGACACAGAACTCATTCATGTACTTCAGTTGTCCGCCGACAAATTGCCTCATGATCTTTGAGACGTTGCCAAACGCGTTACTATCGTAAAACGCATTCTGGCCGTCCGAGAACACCGAGATGTGAATATGGCCCGACTGGCCGGGCCAATCCTCACAAACCTTGGCCATGAATGTTGCCATCATGCCTTTCGTCTGCGCCCAGGCTTTTATCATTGCCTTGAAGATGATCGCTCGATCCGCAGCTTCCAGGGCATCACAATGATGAAGTGATGCTTCAATCACGCCCGGCCCTGTCTCGAAGTGCAAGCCGCTGAGAGGTATTCTGGCCTTCTCACAAAGCGCCAAGATCTCGCCGAACAGCTCCTGGTGCGCGACAGAGCGCGCAATCGAGTAACCGAAAGGCCCTCGCGTGAACGGAGCCCATTGGGCGAACGGTTTGTCCTCAATTGTGTCGGCGTTCTCATTGAACAGCATGAACTCGAACTCGAACCCGGCCGTGCAGCCGTATCCGTGATCAGCTGCCCTTTTCAGGACTTTGCGCAGGATACCTCGCGGGCAGATGTCCTCATGTGCGCCGATAAACTCGGCAAGGTAGAGATCCTGATCGCCGAGATAAGACACCAACCGGCCGGTGCCAGACAGAACACGCAGATCGGCATCTCCGAATGCTGAGAGTGGCTTTTGCGTGAATCCTTCGGGAATGACCCGGTCCGCACAATCCCACGCCAGCACCGCTTCAGAGAACTTGACGATCTTGTCTCCATCCGAGAGATCTTCACCCAGGACGTGCTTACCTCGAAGGATACCGTCAAAGTCGCTCACGCCAATCATCGCCGCACGAGCTGAGTTCGTGCGCGCCACACGGATGTCGGTCATTCGCCGCCTTCCTGCGCCATCAGATCGAACACTTGGTTCATCCGCAGCGCACGCAATTGGCGATAGTCATCCTCAAGCTGTACCAGGTCGTTATTGACGAGGTACACGATGCCTGGTGTGGACACCAGGTCGATCGTCGGGACCAGCTTTTGGCCTATGGGAACGAATGCGATGGCATCCGCAAAGCTCGAGAGGTTACGGATTGCATCCAATCCGGAGTAACCGGCAACGACACCGCTCATATCGGAAATCAGCGAGACGCACAGTGCATGAGCCTGTCGCTTGTAGGCCCCACGCAACCTCATACACTTACCAAATTCCTTGGGATTTGCGTACCGCCAGGCCGTCAGCGACATATGATTGTCACCCAACGCCATGGTCCTGGCCTTTGCCGACATGGTTCCTTGCAGTCTCGCTCCGAAATCAACCAAAACTGGTCCGCGATTATCGACGATGATCTCCGCATGCGCGGGTCCGTTGACGATCTGAAGTGCCTGCAACGCACGCACAAGATAATCGGACAACTCCAGGACGATTGGCTCCCTGGATCCGAGCAACCACTCGCGTGAGCAGACCGACGATGCGCCCTCGACGGGAACGGTCTCATAAGTCCAGGCCTCGGTGATGAACGCTTCTCCATCGATCGAGACGGCATTCACGGTATATTGCTGACCGTTTATTTTCTCCTGTGCAAGCGCCAGTTCATTGAACGCTCCGACCCGGTTCGTCTTTCCGACGATGGCAGCCAGACCGCGCTCGACATCCGCATCAGCCGAGCAGAAGAACACGTCCTCCGTGCCTGTGCTATTTAGTGGCTTGATCACGATCTCATCGAAGTTCTCTTGACGTTTCCAGCTAGCGATCTCAACGGCATTGTCGGACACGACTTGCCTGATCGATCGCACGCCTGCCGCGGCCAACGCTTCGGACATCCGCGATTTGTCACGCCGGGCGGCCGACAGGGCCGTCCCATTCGAGGGCAGGCCCAGTCGCTCCGAGATGGAATCGGCGAGCTCAACTCCGGTCTCGGACCCCGCTATAACGAACTCCAGCTCCCTGCCGCGGAGGGCCTGAAGATGAAATTCAACGATCTCGTCGTGGGCCATGCATTCGTGGGGACGAATGACTTCATCATACAGGTCCGCGTCGAAATGCGACTGGAAGATGGCTGGGATCTGTGCAGCCGACATCACGTGCACCGTTCCAATTCCGTACCGCCTGAACTCTTCAGGTAGAAATCGGCCAGTCGAATATGCGTCGACGATTGCACATTTGCGTTCGTTCATGCGGTCCTCCGATATTGCGAGTAGACGTTGCCGACAGCGACAATCGTGATGAGAACATTTCCAACGAACGTATGTAGCGAAGGCACGATGCGAGAATCGAAGTACTGGAACAGGAACGTGATGACAGGGGCGGTGGACAGCACCATGTTGACTGTGAAGGGCTCGACGCGGCGGATGCCCTCCTGGATCAAAAGCAACGGAACAATGATCGTGGAAAGCCCAATCGCTGCGATCGCAGGCCAATGCTGCGAGATCTCGAGCACGATGGAGGAATAGTCGACCAGTCCCAGCAATAGGAGAATCGTTCCATAGAACCGATGCGCCAACACTTGTCGGCCGGAAAACCCGCAATCGAATAGTAGTTTGACCAGTATATTTGTAAGCGCCAGCGATAGGCCGGCCACGATTGCGAGGACGATGCCGAAGGACGATTTCGGCCCCCACTGCACGCCCGCATTGCCGCTGACCGAGATCCAGATCATATAGCCGCCAATCATCGCAATCGTGGCGCTCACGACGATGTCGGATGCTGGAGGGATACCCTTCCGCCTGATCACCGCGTTCAACCACACTGTTGCGGCGGGTCCTAGCGCCACCATGAACGCGACGACGATCGCAGGCTCGGCGTATTTCAGGCCGACAAACAATCCGATCCAGCTGACCGCGGTCACGAGATTGAGCGACACAAAAGCGACGAGCGCTGGCTTCGTCACTCGTGCCTTGCCCGTCCCGTGACCAGCGAGCAGATTGAACGACAGACATACCGCAGCAAAGGACACCAACAGAGCGACGAACAGGTCTGCCTGCTGAAAATACGATGCCGCATACACCTCTCCTGCCGCGCTCAGGACGACGTAAAGCGCCACGAAGAGAACTCCCAGAGCGAAGCGGCTTGTCGATCGTCCGCCGTTCGTTCGAGGTTGCTGCGGCGCAGCGCGCCGCCCGAACCATGCCGGCGCGTCGGTTTCTGCGAACTCCCCTTTCGATCTGGGCGGACCGCGTTTGGTTTGAAATGTCACTGTCCACCTCTCGTGCTTCTTTTTTCGGCGTACGCAAGACACGCCTCTCCGAACGCTGTAAATAGTCGCTTGCTCAGCAGATCGGTTGAGGCGTGCCATTCGGGGTGCCATTGCACGGCGATCTGCAGCGTCGGCGCGCCCACGACCGAGACCGCTTCGACCAGACCGTCAGGCGCCCACGCCTCCCGTCTTAGCGCACTGGCCAGCACCTCTATGCCTTGATTGTGAAGGGAGTTGACCTGTGCTTCGACGGTGCGCGCGATCGGAAAGAGCGCACCGTCGGGACATACCCTGATGCTATGTGCGACATCGTACTGGCGATCTCTCGGGCGGTCTGTCTTCTCGGCATGCATCTGGCCACTTCCCAGACTCCATGCGCTAAGGGATGAGCGAAGGGTGCCGCCGAAATAGACGTTGAGCTCCTGCAAACCGCGGCAGATGCCCAGGATCGGCATTCCCTGCGCAATGGCGTTTCTGATCGCTACCCCGGATAGCCTGTCCCGGGGACGATCACGGATTCCATTCTCGATGTCTTGCTGATCAGGCCCTGGACAGGACGCAGGCGCCCTCAGAACGGCAGGATCGACATTGGATTCGTCTCCTGTCAAAACGAGCCCGTCGAGAGCGCGCATGATCGCCCCTGCGCTCTCAACGGACGCATCTTCAGCGTCGATCGTCGGCAATATGACGCACGCCACTCCCGCATGATGAAGCAGAGCCTTGACGTACTTGCGCCGCAACCAATCGCGATGCACACCATCGACCAACAGGCGGTTCGAGGTGATGCCGACCACGGCGCGGGCTTTGACTGGCCGGTGCAATGTCACGCGGGTTGTCCGCTCGTGCTGGCACCGCGCACAGACTGCTCATACAGTCGTCGGTTTCGCTCCTTCAACTGAGTGATGACGCTCGGCTGACCTTGCGGCCCCTTGACGAAGAGCCCTCCCCAGCTTGCGGCAACCTTTGCGTAAGCCGGATCCTGCATCCTGATTTTCTGGGCTTTGTGCAACAGCCAGAACGGGATGCCGGGCGAGAGGTGATGCTCGAGGTGATATTCATCCAGGTTTTGCCCAAGGATAGCCCGCTCCAGGAAATTCCCTTTGCGATTCCTTGTCAGATAGACGTTCTGCGTCTCTATCTCGCACATCGGTGAGTGCTCGGCGAGTTCAACAAACCAGCCAAGCACCTGGAACGTGGTGAGATAGGGCACGATCCAGAACAGGATCACGATGTGGAGCAGCCCAAGGGCATATGATCCGCCCAGGATGCAGATCCAGAAGAGATAGAAGCCATATTTGTCGATAAGTATGCCTGAGCGGCTCTCGTCCTCGGCATCTCTGATCGAAAACCGGTTGGTCCAGAGATACTTCAGGTACGCCACCGTCGCACCGCCAAATATCGGCTTCCAGATCAGGTTGAATGCGTACCGCTCAGGCGGCTGCACGTCGTAAACACCGTTGGCCAGGAAGAACTTCAGGTCAGGATCCTTGTCCGGATCGCCGAGATATGGATGATGCAAATAGACGTGTGAGATCCGGTAGGCCCAGTGGCGCTGGAACAGCGGATAGGCGGCGAACAGAATCCCGAGGACGTAGTTCCAGGTGGTGTTCTTCGCGAGCGTGCGGTGGGCTGCATCATGGGCGATCGTCGTCAATCCACGCTGGTAGGCGCCGATCAGAAGGACCGCGAGCGGATACAACCACCATGAGACCGACACGGTCGCGAGCGTGCACGCCGCGATCACGACGTAGTCTTTCGCGATATAGGCAGCACCCGTTATGTTATCGGGCCTCAGCTCGGAGAGCTGCCTATTGATTTCGCGACTGAATGGAACGGCCTCATAGCGTGACGACCTCAGTTTCCAAGCTTCTGGCTGATTCATGAGAATCCCTTCCTGATCACTTTCCAGGTTGTCAGATTGCGGCGAGCGCCTTGTGCAGATCGCGGACAATGTCGTCGACGTCCTCGATGCCGACGCAAAGCCGGATCGAACCGCCAAATATGCCAGCGGCCTCGCGCTTTTCCCGTGGAACGGTTGTGTGTGTCGTGGAGACGGGATGCGTCACCAGTGTGCGCGCATCCCCAACATTGGAAACGTGATACATCAAGTCGACGTTCTGGATGAACTTGCGTCCGGCCAGCTCGTCCTCCACCTCAAACATGACCATTGCGCCGTGCCCATATGCCGGGTTGAGCGTCTGGTCGACGGTTTCCCGATCGGCGCCTTCGAAGAGCCCCGGATAGAAGACACGGCGCACCTTTGGATGCTTCTTGAGAGCGTCTGCGACGACCCTAGCGTTGGCGCAGTGCTGCTTCATGCGAAGCGGCAGCGTCTCAAGCCCCTGGATCAGTTGGAAGCTCGCAAACGGAGCGATCGCAGCCCCCGTATCGCGCAGCCAAGTCATGCGAGCCTTCAGCAGAAACTCGCTTTTTCCAAGATCGTCGACATCCTGCAGCGCGCTGCGCCAGATAATCCCGCCATGCGCCTCGTCAGGACCGTTGAACAACGGAAAGCGGGAGGCCCCGCGGTAGCTGAACTTGCCGTTGTCGACAATCAGCCCGCCCAACGTGGTGCCATGACCGCATATGTATTTCGTCGCGGAGTACGTCGTGATCGCAGCACCGAGATCTGACGGCCGGCATACCAGTGGCGTCGTGGTATTATCCACCACCAGGGGAACGCCGTACTTCCGACCGATCTCCGCCAGCTGCTTGACCGGTAGCGGAATCAGACAGGGGTTCGAAATCACCTCTCCGAACAGGCATATCGTGCGATCATCGATGGCACGTTCGAACGTCTCGGGCCTTCGAGGATCCGCCGTCCTGACGCTGATGCCAAGACGCTTCAGCGTGTTATGGAGCAGGTTCCAGGTATTGCCATACAGATATGGCGAGGCGACGACATTATCCCCGACCTGCCCGCTTGCCAGGTTGACGATGGCAAGGAAGGTTGCCGCTTGCCCTGATGCGACGGCGAGCGAGTCCCTTCCCGTATCGACCGCCGCGTACCGTCTTTCCAGCGCGCGGGTCGTCGGATTGATGATCCTTGTATAGGTGAACCCATCAGCCTTTACGTTGTAGACATCGGCTATGTGGTTCAGATCGCCATCGAGTTCATACGCCGTGTTCTGATATATCGGCACGGCCACAGCTTTCGTCACCGGGTCGCGACGGTAACCCGCGTGCAGAACGGCAGTCTCGGGGGACCATGGCACCTGCGCGCCCGCTGCCACGCGAGGCGGCACCTTGACGAGGGCCTGGGATGTCTCCTGAGCGGATATTGGTCGCGCTGCCGCACCCTGACCAGGGCGGAAGTATGTCCGGAAGGCGCAACCCAACTGCTGAATCCAACCGGATTGAATTTCCCCGATGCAGCCGATCCGGAAACTCCGCGTCGCAATGTGCAACTTGGAGTAGATGTAAAGGTTGTGGCTCGCCAGGTGGCGATACAGCCCGTCAAATGCTGCCTGATCCGCCATCCCCGACGGCGCAACGAACGCAACGCAGACCGGCGACTGCACGTTGGCGGCCAGCAGCGGGGAGACCACTCCTTCGAGTTCCTTGAGGAGATCGTCCCTGACCTTCTCATACCTGCGGCGACGGGCAGGAATGCTCTCTTCCTCCAGGATCTCCAGTGCCCTGGTCGTTGCCTGAACGATATGGGTGGGAGGTGTCGAACGCCATTCACCTGTGCGCTCCAGCGAGAGCCATTGGTCTCTCACGTCGAGCACGAATGACCTCGGCTCTTGAACCGCTTTCTCCAACAGTTCGCGAGAGGCGATGACAAACGCTACGCCCGGAGGCCCCTCTATGCACTTGTTGCTCGACGTGACCAGGACGTCAGGGCCACCCTTGCTCAGGTCAATATCGATGCCGCCAAAAGAACTCATCCCGTCGACGATCGTCTTCACGCCACGCCGCCTCGCCTCCTCCACGATTGCATCCAGCGGATTGACGATGCCGGTCGTGGTCTCGCAATGAACGAAACACAGGTGCGTGACGCCGGGATTTCGGTTCAGATGCTCGCCGATCTCCTGAGGATCCAAAGGGTCGGTCGCCCGCTTGGCAAGCGTCTGCGCTTCGACACCCCACAGCCGCAGCATCTTGTATATGCGCTCGCCATAGATGCCGTTTATGCAAACGAGTGGTTTGTGGGCTGAAGACACGAATGTTGACAGAGCGGCTTCCATCGCAAAAGAGCCGCCCCCCTGAATCGGGACCACCGAATAGTCGTCGGCATTTGCCAGCAAATTGAGGATCAGCCGCCGCATGCGGGCGGTCACTTCCTTGAACTCGCAATCGCGCGATGCAAGGTCAAGCTGCATTTGGCTCCTCACATCCAGCGATAACGACAATGGACCAGGCGTCAGCAAAGAACGCTGTCTTGTCACACTATTCCCCCCTCAGTTGTATTCATCGATGCATCTGGAGCAAAACCGCCCCAGCAAAGAGACGGCGAGCGCCGTTCAAGAGCTTTGAGCCCTGCGCGAGAGAGCCCGGGTGCGCTTCGGATCTGCAGTCGAAGAAGCTGCCCAGGGACAACCTGCACATCCAGTCGCGGATGCGAAGTGATGTCTCGCAAGGCTCTTGAGCGATGTCATTCAGATCTCCCAACAGTTCGCATTATGACCGCCCCTCGAACCCCATTTAGCGCGACGCGCCACTCTGATCCGGCCATACGCATCCCGCAGATTTGAGCGCAACTGTCGGCTTGTCGCCGCGCGTCGACAGTCCAACCGGACGGCTTACGCGCGCCACTCCGGCAATATTGAAATAGGATTAGCAGTGCGCGTCGGACCGTGGCGGCCGGCCCGGATCCCGGCACGGCGCATTTGATGATTGCCGCTTCCTGCGTGAGCCTAAGACTTGAGACATTCGCACACTGTCGCTCGTTGGAGATTTTTGTACGCTGACGACCCTCGCCGTCTATTTTTCAGATCGTACAACTTGACGTTAGGTGCGTTTCAACCCTCTCCGGAATTTTCTCGTGTGAATTTTTCCTGACGTACGCGTCCACCTTCGGGAGACAAGACGACCTGTGCGGAGATTCTCGGACGAGCTCCGTAGTCGCCTGGAGTTCAATGACGCCGTCGGAATTCACCTGAGCTCGATGGCCACGGACAGGTGAGCTAGCCTGCTCCGCACGCTGCTGCGTGCGCGGCGCTTTGCCACATCGGCAAACCGATACACGGGGTCTGTTTGCGTTCGATGGAGCGTCCGGAAAGCGGACTTTGGAACGAGACGATGAGCGCATGGCCGGATGGCGAAGAGTAAGCAGCTTGCGCGGGCTCGAAGCAGGTTTTCTGACAGAACGATGATGGTCTAGAACGCGGGTTTCTTAGGAAATCGCTTGTTGATTAAACCTCCTGAGAGCCGCACGTTTGGATCGCAAGTCATGCGCGGTCTGTCAGCAACCGACCGCACGATTTCCGTCCTGTCTGCCTAGTGTTCTGTCCCGTAAGTTCGTAGCATAATTATTGCATTGGTTTCGGGTATCCTGATCGAAGGAGATACCCGATGCGCACCGGACGGCCGAAGGCGACGCTGACGATTTCGAGTGACGAACGTA
>NZ_VKHP01000212.1 GCF_010811875.1 Bradyrhizobium uaiense | reverse complement strand
CATGCCCGCAGTACGTCACGCCATCGTCGATCTCATCCTTCGGCCGCCGTCTCAGCAATGCCCATATTGCCGAAAGCAAATCCGCGAAAAACAGCGGCGAAAACACAATCTGCCAAAGTAGTGCTAGAACACCGTTCGGAAATCCGACTTCGGTAGTTGGTACGGCTTGGCGGTCTTCGTCGATGACGGAGCGGTGCCTGTCTAGTGCTTGTCGGTGTGCCCCTTCAAGTTCGAGCCGTCCACCACCTTGACGTCTGCGGGCCCCGGACAGGCGCGGTTGTCTCGTTCCGTCAGCGACAGTGCCCAAAGACACGAACTCCAACCGAAATGCTGTACGTTGCCCATTACAGGGAACGAATGAGGCGCTAGAGGCCACTCCCCCAGCGGTCGCGCTTGGGGGTTGCCAATCGCCATTGGACGATTGCCGAACTGATCGAAGCTGCTTGGAATGCCGGAATAAGCGTGGCCTGTAAGCGGAGTGGCCTACTCATGCCGGTACACAGCTTATGATAATTGGACGTTATCGATCGTGAACAATGAAGCGGACCGGTGTAGCCATTTTGGTAGCTGCTCACTCTTACGGCCTGCGCGGAACGTCCATCCTCCGAAGGTGATGCAAGAAGCCATTACAAATGCTAGCGTTCTTTGCCCAGCGGCCCTTGGTAAGATTGTAAGCTACGGTCAAAATCCACGGTCGCGTTGCGACCATGATGGCAGCCTGCCGATTTCTTCACGCTCGCCGCTCGGACAACGTCATGACGCAACTTCGGCCATCGCCTCGTGCCAGGCGATCGCGTAGAAATCCCCGTGTCTGATCTCAGCATCTACTGCTTCCCCACTGCAGAAGGGGTAAGGGCGGCCCCTCCGGCGAATGCGATGATCCATTCTTGTCGTATCTTGTCGCGAAGTACTGATCCGACAACTCAATGACAAATCGGACACCATTGTATCGGCAGCAAGTCCGTTCAATTAGCCGCAAGGCCATGCGCGAAAACGATTGGCTACAACGATAGGCTCTAGTCGATCTATCAAATCGTGAGCCGCTCCGATGACGAGATTATGTATTCTCCTCGCTTCTATCCTGCTGAACCTAACGCCGATTCTTGCAGTAGCTTCAGAGTGCATCTCCAGCACTGATATTGCCGCATCCCGCAGCCGTCTGGCAGCGGCGCGAAGCCAGCCGCCCTCAACTGACACCGACAAGGTGTGCCGTGCTTACGCCGTTTCGTTCTACGAATTGGTGACCGCCCGCCAGGCAGCTGCGAACTGTGCTCACGGGAATGACCGTCAGCGCGACCTCGAGCTTCTCGATTCCGAGATCGATGCATTCAACAATGCGCTGGCGAGTCGCTGCGGTGGCTGAAGCCATCGGGTCTTGGTAGCGCTCGGCGCTGCCGGCTTGAGCCAAGGTACTCCGCCGTTGGTGCGAGCTACAAACGCGGTCACCTCAACCTGTAGGCGTCTACCAGATCGCCCCAGGAACGTTCGGCAGAGCCCTACGGTATCGACCATCGATAGTCGCGCGGTGACATTCCGACATGCTGGCGGAAACGCCGCGCGCAATGGCTCTGATCTGCAAAGCCGGCGGCCAGCGCGATCTCTGAAAGGGACAGATCAGTGTCGGAAAGCAGCTTCATCGTCCGCTCGACCCGGCGCCGGATCAGATAGTCATGCGGCGTCACGCCAACGGACTGCTTGAAGGCACGAACAAAGTACCACACAGAAAGGTCTGCGAGCCTGGCAAGCGCCTCGACGCTGATACGCTGTTCGATATTGGCGTCAATGTGCTCGCGAACGCGACGCAAGACCCGCGGCGGCAATCCACCGCGGATATAGCTCGGAGATACTCCCGTAGTATCTCGATCGACCGCAATGGTGGTGAGCCTTCTCGGTAAGGTGGATACGGGATCATCTTCTGCAGCCGACGCAAACGACATCAGCATAGGAAACTCGCCTGCTCGTTCGCCCAATGATTTGAACATGTTTCGATCCCCTCTCGGTCTGCTTGTCGTCGTCTCTATCGCCTTCGCTTTCGTGACGATGGCTTGTCGTACAGGGAGGATGATCAGCGGATCTCGTTGCGCCAATCGTGCCTGAGACTGATCGCATCACACCTAGGTATGGCCGCGGTCCGGCAAAAATGATCGATCCGTAAAACGCATGCGCGTTTCGTCCAAAACCCTGAGCTCGGAAGGCTGCGGCCTTGTGCTACTGACCCTCGTCGATGAGTCCCGCAACGAAGCCCCAGGCGGGACCTCGATCATACCTTTGTGTGATGATGCAGGGAGAGCGAGCCGTGGTAAGGATACTGCAGTGGATTGCGATCCAGTTGCTGGGTGGATTGTGAGATGCCCCAGGCGTCGGGCGATATCCCTGTTGTGCATATCGTCGACGATGACGAATCGCAGCGCTTTGGGCTCGACAGCCTGATTCGCTCGGTAGGCCTCACCGCACGAACCTATGGCTCGACACATGAATTCCTGAAGGCCGATCGGCTGGACAGGCCGGGATGCATCGTGCTCGACGTTCGCCTTCCCGGCATCAGCGGGCTCGACTTCCAGGAGGAGCTCGTGAGCTTGGGGATCAGGTTGCCGGTTGTCCTGATGACCGGACATGGCGATATCCCGATGTCGGTGCGCGCCATGAAGGCGGGCGCGGTCGACTTCCTGCCAAAGCCGTTTCGCGAGCAGGACATGATTGACGCGGTCACGGCAGCCATCAATCGTGATCGGTTGCAGCGGGCCCGCGAGACCCAGGCAGTCGCTGTCCTCGACCGGCACGCGACACTCTCGCCGAGAGAACGTGAGGTCATGGCTCTCGTGACCGCAGGCAAATTGAACAAGCAGATCGCGGCCGAGCTCGGATTGAGCGAGGTCACCGTCAAAATCCACCGCGGCGCAGCGATGCGGAAGATGGGAGCCCGGTCGCTGGCTGACCTCGTTCGCATGGCGGACGCATTGAAAGACCGCCCCTGATGAGCGGAAAACCTGAGACACCCATCCGGTGGATCCACCTGACGCAAGCGGGAATTGCTTGCAGCTGGCTCCATGGGAGCTGAACGATGGCGCCGCGGCATCTGATCTCGATCGTTGACGATGATCCCTCAATGCGCGACGCGCTCGCCGGATTGGTCCGGTCACTGGGGTACGATGTGCGCGTCTTTCCTTCGGCCGACGCCTTCCTCGAGTCCAGCGAGCTTGGACAATTTGCGTGTGCGATCACTGATATCCAGATGCCGGGCATCAATGGATTTGAGCTCAAAAAGCAGCTCCGCTTGCGTTACGAAGCTTTGCCCGTGATCATGATCACTGCGCGAGCCGAACCAGATCTCGAAGAAAACGCCCGGCAAAGCGGCGCGGCTAGCTTTCTCCGCAAGCCGCTGGACGCACTGACACTCGCCGGCTGCCTTGAGAAGGCAATCGGCGGCCGCTAGGTCGGACACGCCATCATATGACGCCGGCCTCATGCGCAACCGCAGCCGCCTGCGTACGATTGCGAGTCCCAAGCTTCTCAAAGACGCGCCGCAGGTGCGTTTCGACGGTGTTCTCGGACAAAAAAAGTGCGCGGGCGATTGCCTTGTTCGAGCTTCCCTTCCAGACAAGCCGCAAGATCTGGACTTCTCTTGTGGTCAGGCGGCTCGCCTTGCCCGCCTGGGCACTCGACGTATCCCGGCGCTCCGAGGCCGTCGGCGGGACCGGCGACTCCCCCAGCTCGCGCAGCAAGGCTACTATATGAGGTTTGCCTGTGAGGGTAGAGCGGAGGGCAAGTGAGCTTGCGATCCAACTCTCGTCGGCCAGCACACGAACCATTCCGTTTTCCGTCGCCCGCAGAACCGCCTGATCGAACGCAGCGTCGGCGTCGTGGCAGTGGCCCGCCGCATCAAGCGCCAGCGATTCGAGGAACAGGAGTCGTAATGCCCGGCGCCGACGCCCGGCGGATTCCGCGGCCTGCCGTTCAGCACGGACATCTGGCAGCGCCTGACCGCCCTCGCCTGTTGCCAGGCGCATGCGGAAGTCCGCGATCTCGACGTCATCAATTTCGTTGGCATGGGGGTTGAAGGCGCCAATGCTCTTCCAGAGCGTCATATCGCGGCCATTGGCAAGTGCACGCCGCGCGCTTTCAATATCCTTGTTGCGTAGCGCCACATAGGAGCGCTCCAGCCAGGCCACGGCGGTCAACCGGCGCAGGCCTCGCCGCGCGCCAATTTCGCCGAGACGAACCAGCACGGCATGACCAGCGTCCGCATGTCCGCGGAGGAAATCCAGCCGTGCCGCAATGCGATGAAGCGTGATCAGATGATCGGGCAGTCCAGTCTCGACCACGATTGGCATGTAGTCGTCGACGAGGGTCTGACAGGCGTCAAGTTCGTTGGCTTCATAAAGACATTCCGCCAGATAGGTCGCGACAACCGCACCGGCACTGCCGTATCGCTGGCCTCCGTCGATCGTGCGATTAAAGGAAGTCTCCAGAGCCGCGCGCGCAACGGCCAACTGTCCAACATTTAGCTCGATCGCGGCGGCGAAGCACGCGCTGTAACTCAGGACGTAGAGAGCGTCGATCGGTTCGCACGCCTGCCGCGCCTGCGTCAGGTCGCGCTCCGCCTCAACATACTCACCGAGCGCGATGTGACAGAACGCCCTGGCATTGCCGACCAATCCTGCGGTGAATTGACCGAACCGGTTCGCCTTCGCCCGCAGCTCCTCGACCGCGCCAAGCAGGTCGGGGATACTGTCGGTCCAACCGAGCAGCATCAGATGCATCGCGACGGTTTCGTCGTCCTTCATCGCCCGATCATCGATCTGCTGGATGATGTCCATGTACCGCCTGGCCGCGTCATAGCGGTGCGCAAAGATCGCGGCAAACGCGGCGGCGCGAAGCAATCTCGGCCTACGGTACACCTCCGTATCGGGCAGCATTGCGATCGCACGCGCGGTGTCAGCCACGCGGCCCGAATGGAGATTGTCCATTGCGGACGCCTCGAGCAGATCGGCCGCGAGCGCCTGATCATCGGCAGCCAGAGCATGCGTAAAGGCCTCACTCATGAAGCCATGTGCGGCCGTCCAGGTCGCCGCCCGTCGATGCAGCCGGATCAGATCCTCTTTGGTACCGTGAGCCAGGCGGGAACGAAGAAAATCGGCGAGCACTGGATGATAGCGATACCATCGCTGCTGAGCATCGATCGGGGTAAGCAAAAGATTGTCGCGCATAATTTGCGCGATCATCTCATCGCTGTCGGATCGCTCCAACGCTGCGTCGCACAACTCCGCGCAAAACTGGCCGAGCGAAGCGGAGCGCAGGAGGAAATCGCGTTGCGGCGCCGACCGGCTATCCAGAATCTCTTGTGCCAAATATTCTGCAATGCCGTCACTCGTCCCAGAGATCGACCGCAAGGCATCCGCTCCACGGATACCGCCGATGGCCACGGCCGCAAGCTGCAGAACGGCTGGCCACCCTTCGGTATGCTGCTGCAGTGCTCGAATGAGTGGCGCGCCGACGTTCTGCCGCGCAAGAAACGTCTCGGTCTCCTGGGGCGTGAATCGCAGTTCTCCGTGGTCCAGTTCGAGAAGCTGACCATGCGCGCGCATCCGGCCAAGCGCCAGCGAAGGCCCGACGCGGCTGGCAACGACCATGCGATGATGCATGTCGAGATTGGCGAGCAGTCGCTGCACAAATGCCCACACCTCCCGGTCGACGATCAGTTCGAGATCGTCGAGAAACAAGGTGACCGGCATCTCGGAGAGGGACAGGCGCTCGATCAGTTCCGCCGCCCCGCCCTGCGATGGTTTGGCACTAATTGCATATAGTCCCGGGGTCGGACTTTGCGCTGGTCCTCCAAGCACACCCTCGACGGCCGTCGTGAGCGATTGCACAAGGTGGCCGAGGTCGTTGTCGGCGGGCTCGACCGCCAACCAGATCGTACCCAAGCCGCGCGCCTCGAGATGCCGGCGCAATTGCTGCATCAGCGTGCTTTTGCCAAATCCGGCGGGCGCACAGATCAGCGTGAGCTGGGCGTTGCTTTCGTCGATCTGGGACACCAGACGAGCCCGCTCGACCATGACGGCCGGCGCGCGCGGCGGCGAGAAGCGTGCTCTGCGCAAGCCTGCCGTCGAACTCTCGTGGGAAGACGGCATCCGGCGCTCCCGGCCTCGTGTGGCGTGTCAGGAATGCTGCGATGGCAATTTTCCGCTGTCAACGCAGGCGTTTGCGTCCGTGGCCAGCTATTCACGGTTCTCCGTGATCCCGCATCCGCGCGGCACGGCCTAACTCACCTCCCAGGTCATTGATCAACGACTGGAGAGTGAAAAGTTGCTTTGCCACCGCGCAATCGCGCAAGAACGTCTGAACTGGGCGGCTTCGGCCGCCAGGCGAGGCAGGTATGCCGTCTACCGACGATAGAGCGCCATCGTCGCCCGCACTCGATGATCAACGCCTACGCAGAGTGATGCAGTTTATCGATGCCAACCTGCACAATCCAATTCGTCTCAAGGATCTGGCTGATGTTGCGAATCTGAGCCCATTTCATTTCGCGAGGGCTTTCCGGAAGGCGACGGGCGAATCGCCACACCGATTTGTGCGAGGTTGCCGCCTGGAGAAAGCAAAGCAGCTGCTCATCGAGGGGAACGAAACGCTTGCGGAAGTCTCCCTGATCTGCAACTTTTCTTCACAATCGAGCTTCACGAGGGCCTTTACCCGCGCGTTCGGAGCACCTCCAGGCGCATTCCGTAAGAATGGCAAGGGCCGAAGATGATAGCTAACGCGCTCCAACGGAGATCAACGAACGAGAGCACGATCGGTAAAGACAACTGCGGTATGACGGTGAGTAAATAGCTGTTTCTGTCGCACGACTGCTCGAACGGAAGCCGGCCCGCTGGTTACTCCGATCGGGCACCTGACGACATGGAAGTCGACGGGGCCGGTCATGGAAGATAGCACTGCTTACGGCGAAGCTTTCGGCGACCGATTGCGGGCCCGCGCCACGTCATTCGTCCGATCGCTTAGCAACACCAGCATCGCCGTGACCGAAGTCAGGGCTGACAACCCGGAGCACGGGCTTTCAGGTCAGCTCTCGCATGACGATGCATTTCTCGTCGCGGTCATGCTGCGGGATTATCCAGCTCACGAATACTTCGAGGACGGACGGATTGCCGATGTAACGTCGCTGAAGACCGGCGACACCGTGCTGTACGATGTGAAACGCAGTCCGCAATTTGTAATTAATAACCCGTTTCATAGCGTTCACTTCTACTTCCCCCGATCGGCCCTCGAACTTGTCGCGGAAGGTAGCGAGGCAAAGCCCATTGATGAATTGCGCTACCAGCCAGGCGCGGGGGTCGACGACATCGTCATGCGCGGCCTGGTCGCCTCGCTACGACAGGCTTTCGAGCATCCCGAGCAGGCAAGCCGCCTGTTCGTCGAACATGTCACTCTGGCAGCCTGTACACATGCCGCCAAGATCTATGGCGGAATGCGGCCTGCCCGGCCGACCCAGGGCGGCCTTGCGCCTTGGCAGAGGAGACGTGTGGAGGAAACGCTGGCAGCTGATCTCGAGGGCGATATCTCGCTCGCGGATCTCGCGAACGATTGCGGCCTTTCGACCAGTCACTTTTCACGAGCGTTCCGACAATCCACCGGGTTGTCGCCGCATCAGTGGCTATTGCGACACCGGGTCGACAGGGCGAAGAGCCTCCTGCCCGACCGCAAGCTGTCGCTGTCGGATATAGCGCTCGCATGCGGATTCGCCGACCAGAGCCATTTCACGCGCGTCTTTGCCCGCCTTGCGGGCATCAGCCCCGGAGCCTGGCGCCGCAACTGCGACTAGGATTGTCCGGACAAATGATCGGAATCGACAATTCTCGCGCATTTTCTTCAATCGCCGGCTGAATGGCTCCGTCAATCTACGGGAAACCAGCCACGGACCACGACGAGTCGAACGTCTTCCTTGGCTGAGTTGACTACGGGTGCAACGGCAGTTTCGGTGCGACGGGTCGGTGACCATCGCTACCGGCCAGGCGGCACTCAAGCGACGGAGGCTTGGGATGCAGGACAGCAGTGGCTACGGCGAAAGATTCGGCGAACGGCTACGAGCGAAGGCAACTGTATTCGTTTCACGCTCGCTTCGTACCACCGATATTGCGGTCACCGAGCTTCGTTCTGACAATCCGGAGCATGGCATATCCGCACCGCTCGTGCGCGAGGATGCGTATTTGATCGGGCATCATCTCGTCGACTACCCGGTTCACGAGTACTTCGAGGACGACCGCGCCGCTCCCGTTACGTCCCTCAAGGCGGGAGTTACCACGCTCTACGACCTCAAGCGCAGCCCGCAATTCAATATCAACAAGGCGTGTCACTGCGTCCATTTCTATTTTCCCCGGACCGCACTGAACATCATCGCAGACAATGCAGAGGCAAACCGCATCGCCGAGCTCCGCTATGAGCCAGGCGTTGGTATCGACGATCCCGTCATGCGCGCCCTGACCTCCTCGCTCATTCCCGCTTTTGAGAAGCCCGACCAGGCCAGCCGCGTCTTTGTCGATCACGTGACGTTGGCGGTCGGCATTCATGTCGCCAAGACATACGGAGGCATGATCTCGGCCGTTCGGCCGCCGACCGGAGGTCTGGCGCCGAGCCAATTGAGGCGGGCGCAGGATGCTCTTGCCGCTAACCTCCACGGCGACATCTCGCTGGCGGATCTGGCGGCCGACTGCGGGCTCTCAGCAAGCCACTTCGCGCGCGCATTTCGGCAGTCGACGGGCCTTTCGCCACATCAATGGCTGCTGCGGCATCGCGTGGAGGAAGCCAAGCACCTGCTGCGTGACCGCCAGATCACTCTCTCCGAGATCGCCCTCGCCTGTGGGTTTGGTGATCAAAGCCATTTCACGCGCGTCTTCTCTCGACTAGCAGGCATCAGCCCAGGCGCATGGCGGCGAACCCTGGACTGATGCGGCCCTCTCCGTTCTTGCTTGATTCAGTCAAAGCCTGCGGGATTTTGACAATCCTCTTCCCGCAAGCCGAGGCAAATAGCAGCATTGCACCTTTATCGGGAAAGCAGAGATGACCGAACTGGGCGCCTATGGTCAGCGGCTTGCAGATGTTTTTCAGCTCGAGCGCGCACCTGCTTTCGTAACCCGATCCCTGCAAAAATCCACGATCGCCGTTACCGAGATCAAATGCGATCTTCACGATCACGGCCTGACCGCTCCAATCCCGCGAGAAGACGCCTTTCTGATCACGCTGCAGCTCCGGGACTGCCCGAGGCATGATTTGTTTATCGATGACCGGCAGGTGCCGACGAGCCACCTGCAGCCCGGCTCCATCTGCATCTACGATTTGCGATCAAGCCCGGTCGCCAACAGCATAAGCGCCTTCCATTCGCTACACTTCTACGTGCCTCGAGCGGCACTCGACGCCATTGCGGACATGGAAGATTGCGGCCGGATCGACGAATTCAATAATCGGCCTGGCCTCGGCACCAGGGACGCAACATTGGCAGGTCTCGGCGCTGCCTTGCTGCCGGCTTTTCAGCGCCCCGACGAGGCCACCCCTCTTTTCGTGGATCATCTGACGATCGCGACGACGGCGCACACCCTGAAGACTTATGGTGTAAGAGCGCACCTCTCTCCCTCCACCATTGTGACGCTCGCCTCCTGGCAAGAGGCACGGGTCAAGGAGATCCTGGCCTCCCGGCTGAACGGCGACATTTTTGTATCCGACCTCGCGAGAGAATGTGGACTTCCGACCGGAGCCTTCCTGCGAGCATTTCGTCGATCGACCGGCGTCAGTCCCCATGGATGGTTGCAACAGCACCGCGTCGAGCAGGCTAAGGCCTTGCTGAGCCGACAAATGGCAGCCAGTCTCAACGAAGTCGCTAAATCCTCTGGATTTGCCAATGAGGCTCATCTGATACGAGCCTTCAGACGCGTGACCGGCCTGCATCCGACCGCATGGACGCAACGATAATCCGAGCCGGGTCCTAACCGGTCAGCCGTTAGCAGCCAGGGGCAGCGACGAGCAAGACGCATGAAGCATCTCAAGCAACCCGATCCAAAGATTGCTTACGAGCCGTTGGCCACGAGCCAGGACGCGCCGAAGAGCTTCATCTCAGAGTTTGTGAAAGCCCTTCTCAACAACAAAGGGTATCAAGGTGTCGTGGTCCCGCGGGCGAAACCGTCGCTCGAGGAGCACATCCGCTATCTCGGCAAGCTCTGGGCCGTCGGCATCGTTTTGATGGTTACCGTGACCTGGGGAATGGTTAGGCTAGAGATTTTTGACCGGCCAGGCACGGCGGTCCTGGCCTACCTCCTGATCATCGTCGTGCTTTCGCTGATGGACAGCTTCGTCACATCGGCGATCTTTTCACTGATCTCGGTGGCTTGTCTCGACTACTTCTTCATGGTCCCCCTCTATTCATTTGATATCTCGAGCACGCAAGACATCGTTGCTCTCGTCACCTTCGTCGCGACATCGTTGGTGATCACAACACTGGTGCGACGTGCGCGCCGGTTTGGCGAGACTCAGCACGAGCAAGCCCATCTGCTCGACCTGACACCCGATGCAATCCTGGTCCTCGACGTCGACCGCGTAATTACCTACTGGAACCGGGGCGCGGAGAAGTTATTCGGGTGGAAGCGAGACGAGGCCATCGGGAAGGTAGCACACGTCCTCTTGAAAACCGTTTACCCTGCTCCATTGGGGGAAATTCTCGAGGCATCTGGACGCGCCGGGCGCTGGGAAGGCCAGCTCATTCAGACAACCAGAGACGGCGCCAAGGTCTTTGTTGAAAGCAAGTGGATCTTGCGGCGCGATTTCAAGGGCAATTCGATTGGCGCCCTCGAGAGCAATACCGACATCACTGCCCGCAAGCGCGCTGAAGAAGCGCTCCGCGAAAGCCAGGCCGCATACCTGTCGGAGGCCCAGCGGCTCAGCCACACCGGCAGTTTCGGCTGGGACAGCACGACAGGCGAACTGACGTGGTCCGAGGAAACTTTTCGCCTCTTCGAGTACGATAACGACATCAAGCCAACCCTCGATTTGGCGTTTCAGCGGATCCACCCCGAGGATCGCGACTGGGTCAGGGCGGCGTTGGATCGGGCGATCGCGCACAAGGTACCTTTTGATATCGAGCATCGTTTGCGGACCCCAGACGGATCGACCAAGACGCTGCACGTGGTCGGCAGTCCCTCAACCGACGAGACAGGGCAGATCAAGCTGGTCGGCGCAGTCATGGACGTAACGCCGCGCAAGATCGCCTACGATGCTCTTGAGAAAAGCGAGCTCCGCTATCGCCATCTCTTCAAGTTCATGCCGATTTCCCTATGGAAGTTGGATGTGCGGCGCCTGATGGAAATGTTCGATGAATTGAAGGCCACCGGCGTCTCCGACTTCCCTTCATACCTCGCTGACCATTCCGATTTTTTCCAACGCGCAATGGACGTCATCGTCGCCGAAGAGGTTAATGAGGCGACGGTGCGCATGTTTGGAGCCAGCAGTCAGGCAGAATTGCTCGGATCGGTTGGCCGCTTCTTCAAGCAACGGCCCGATACGATGGAGAGAATCCTGGAAAGCCGCTTCAACGACGATCCCCTGTTCGAGGAAAAGTCACAACTCGTCACGCTGGACGGCCGCCTGATAGATGTGCTCCTGACCGCCGCGCGTACCGAGTTTGGCGTAACCCTGGCCGGTCTCGTCGAACTGACGGATCTGGTTCGAACACAGGAGACGCTGGAACGCCTTCAGATCGAGTTCGCTCACGCCGCACGTGTCTCGACGCTTGGTGAGTTAACCGCTTCGATCGCTCATGAACTCAACCAGCCGCTCGGCGCCATCGCGACCAATTGCGAGGCCGGCCTACGCTGGCTCGATCGACCTGAGCCGGATCTGCACGAGGTCAACGCCGCGATCCGACGCAGCCTCGCGGACGCACAGCGCTCGGCCGACATCATCGCCCGGATACGGGCGATGGCAGCGCGCCGGGTGCCCGAACGCGTGCTCATGTCCCCGCACGACGTGATCCTCGAGGCATTGCAGTTCCTCCGCCACGAGGTCGAATGGCGCGGGGTCACCGTGTCGCACATCTTCTCGCCGGAAGTGCCGCAGGTTCTTGCGGACCGGACCCTGCTGCATCAGGTGATCGTCAATCTCGCGGTCAACGCGATGCAGGCGATGGCACAGATCGGCACCGTCGAGCGCCGGATCACGGTTCGAACATCGTGCCTGGACGGCGGCGCGTTGCGCTGTAGCGTGGAGGACAGCGGTCCGGGAATTGCAACGGACCACCTGCCCCGCCTGTTCGAAAGCTTCTTCTCGACCAAGCAAGGCGGTATGGGCATGGGGCTTTCCATCTGCCATTCGATCATCGAAGCACACGGAGGGCGAATAGGAGTCGACAACGGCAGCATTCATGGTGGAGCCCGTTTCTTCTTCACGCTCCCGGCCGCCGATAGAACCTTGCAATAGGCATTTCGCAGGAAGTCCACACTGCCGACGGCGTGGTCGCAAGAAGCGCAAATCCGTTCCAGACGTCGCAATCCCATCCAATATGGCATTGGACACCTGACGCACTCTGACCTCTGACGCGGATCGAGCTTTGTCCCGTGTCGGACGCAACAGGCACACAGGTGACACATGCCGGAGCCGGTCTTGAAATCAGCGCCACACGCAGACGCACCGGCGACCACGGCCCGCCTCTTCGTTCTCGAATTGAATGCTGGCTGCATCCATTCGATCAATGTCGACGGCTCGGACAAGAAGACCATTGTTACCGGTTGCCGTCATCCCGACGGGATCGTCGTCGATGTCGAGGCAGGCCATATCTGTTGGACCAATATGGGAGTTCCCAACCTGAACGACGGCTCGATCGAGCGCGCTGATCTCGACGGCAGCAATCGCAAGACGATCGTGGCCCAAGGTGGCACCTTCACCCCCAAGCAGATCATCCTCGATAAGAAGGCCGGCAAGCTCTACTGGTGCGATCGCGAAGGAATGCGACTTATGCGAGCCAACCTCGATGGCTCAAGGCTTGAGA
Organism: Bradyrhizobium uaiense; assembly: GCF_010811875.1. Taxonomy (GTDB): domain Bacteria; phylum Pseudomonadota; class Alphaproteobacteria; order Rhizobiales; family Xanthobacteraceae; genus Bradyrhizobium; species Bradyrhizobium uaiense. The sequence continues at coordinate 3,367 of NZ_VKHP01000212.1, read as the reverse complement.
CGCTGATCGAGTCCGGACATGGCGATGCCGATCGCCGCGACCAGACCAGGTGGTGCGTCGGCCTCGCGATCGACCCCACACACAACAAGATCTACTGGACCCAGAAGGGACCAGATAATGCCGGCCGGGGGCGGATCTTCTGCGCCAACCTCGAGATCCCCCACGGCGAGACACCGGCCAACCGTACTGATATCGAAGTGTTCTTTGATCGCCTTCCCGAGCCGATCGACCTCGAGCTCGATGTCAGGAATCGGATGCTGTACTGGACCGACCGCGGCGACCCTCCGCGAGGCAATACGGTCAACAGAGCTTCGATCGACAACAAGCCGGCGGAACCGGAGATCGTGGTGACGCACCTGATGGAAGGGATCGGTATTGCACTCGATGTACCCAACGATCGCATGTTCGTGACCGATTTCGCCGGCTCGATGTACTCGGCGCGCCTCGATGGATCGGGCGAACGCAACTTCCTCTACGCTCAGGGCAACCTTACCGGCATCGCCTACGCCGAAATCCCGAAGGAGAAATGATATGTCACAGCACAAGCCCATTCGCCGGGTTGCTGTCATCGGCACGGGCGTCATCGGCGCAAGCTGGACCGCCCTCTTCCTGGCCAACGGCCTCGAAGTCGTGGCGACCGACGTTGCGCCGGACGCGGAAGCGGCCCTCAGGCGCTTTGTTGCAGCGGCCTGGCCGGCGCTGCAACGATTAGGCCTCGCGCCCGGCGCAACACAGAACAAGCTCACCTTCACCGCCGCACTGGTGAGTGCGGTGAAGAATGCCGACCTGGTCCAGGAAAACGGCCCGGAGAAGATCGAATTCAAGCGAACGCTCTACAAGCAGCTCGACGAACTGCTCCCACCCGACGTGATCATCGCATCGAGCTCGTCCGGGCTCACCATGAGCGAGATCCAATCGGCCTGCCCGGCGCACCCGGAGCGTTGCGTGATCGGGCATCCCTTCAATCCCCCGCACCTCGTCCCGCTGGTCGAACTCGTCGGCGGCGCCAAGACGTCCGAGGAGACGATTCAACGGGCCGCAGAGTTTTATACCGCGATGGGCAAGCGGACGATCCGCCTCAACAAGGAGGTGCCGGGCCATGTCGCCAACCGGCTTCAGGCGGCGCTCGCGCGGGAAGTCTACCACCTCGTTGCCGACGGCGTCGTCAGCGTTTCCGACGTCGACACTGCCTTGAGCTGGGGACCAGGTTTGCGCTGGGGCATCATGGGCCAGCTGATGCTCAATCATCTCGGCGGCGGCCAGGGCGGCATCGAGCATTTCTTCCAGCAGTTCACCGGTCCCATTACGGCGTGGTGGAAGGTGCTGGGCTCGCCCGAACTGACGCCCGAGATCCAGAAGAAGCTGATCGACGGCGTTCACGCGGAAGTCGGCCCCCGCTCGATCGATGAACTCGCCGCCGAGCGCGACGAAATCCTGCTCGGGCTGATCGAGATGCGTAACAAGGTGAGCAAGGCCAACCAGGCGAAAGTCGCCTAGCCGGCCCGCTTCGCGCGATCGCTTCCCGATCCTGCCGACTTCGCCTCCGGCGCCAAGGCGTCTGGAGGCGATTTTGCTTGAAGCATGCCCCTCGCTCACGTCAGGCGTGCTGGCCACAACAACGCAAAAACGTCCCCGGAACGGCAAGCGGCTTCAAGAACCGGAATGTCACGCCCGGCACACTCGACCGCGAAACCCGAGCGATGCATCAGGTGCGTCGCTTAGCGCTTCCGCTTCAAACGTCGTGCCAGGGAGATCCCAAGATGGTCACCGCCGCTGCAGCCCGCCAAGCCGATGCGCCCAAGGCGCTGCCGGCGCCGAGTGGCGACTTCTACCAGCTCGTCGAACTGCTGAACCCCGATGAAATCGCGCTGGTGAAGAAGGTGCGAGCTTATATGGAGACCACGGTCAAGCCGATCATCAGCAAATACTGGTCCGATGACGCCTTTCCGTTCGAGCTGCTGCCGTCGTTCAAGGAACTCGGCATCGGCGGCCTCGGCTATGAAGGCTATGGCTGCGCCGGCGGAAGCCAGAAGCAGTTCGGCTACGTCGCAATGGAGCTGGCGCGGGTCGATCCATCGATTTGCACATTCTTCGGCGTCCACAGCGGCCTTGCGATGGGCTCGATCTACCTCGACGGCTCGGAGGAGCAGAAGCAGAAGTGGCTGCCGCAGATGGCGCGCTTCGAAAAGATCGGATGCTTCGGTTTGACCGAGCCCCTCATCGGCTCCGGCGCGAGTGGCGGACTGACCACGACCGCCAAGCGCGAAGGCGATTCCTGGATCCTGAACGGCCAGAAGCGCTGGATCGGCAACGCTCCCTGGTGCGATCTCTCCATCATCTGGGCGCGCGACCTTGCCGACAACCAGGTCAAGGGCTTCATCGTCGAGAACAAGAGCACGCCGGGCTTCAGCGTCGAGAAGATCGAGCACAAGATGGCGCTGAAGGTGGTGCAGAACGGACAGATCACGTTGAACGACGTGCGCATTCCGGAATCCAACCGGCTGCAGGGTGGCAATTCCTTCCGCGACACCGCCCGCGTGCTCCGGATGACCCGTTACATGGTCGGATGGGCGTCGACGGGTGCCCAGATGGGCGCATTCGAGAATACCCTCGCCTACACGCAGAGCCGGCAGCAGTTCGGCAAGCCGATCGCATCGTTCCAGCTGGTGCAGGACCTGCTGGCCAAGATGCTGGGCAATCTCACGGCGTGCCAATGCATGATGCTCCGCCTGGCGCAGCTCGATGACGAAGGCAAGCTCAGCGACCACCATGCGGCGCTCGCCAAGGCATTCTGCACGGCAAAGGCTCGCGAGACCGTCGCGTGGGGGCGCGAGCTGCTCGGCGGCAACGGCATCGTCGCCGACTACAATGTCGGCAAATTCTTCGCCGACGTCGAGGCGCTCTACTCCTACGAGGGCACCTACCAGATGCAGAACCTCATCGTCGGCAAGGCGATCACCGGCATCAGCGCCTTCATCTGACATCTGACCGTATCAGAACGGGCGAGAGACCACTCCGCCCGCCTTTTTCAAAGCGGAGACCATCATGGCGGACCGGCTGGCGCTGGATAACGTGCTTTACGAGAAGAAAAACGGCATCGCCTACGTGACCCTCAACCGGCCGAAGGTCCTCAACGCGCTCGATACGCCAACCTGGATCGATTTGCGGAAGGCGTTCCTCGATGCGAAGGAGGACGGCGCAGTTCATGGTGCGATCCTCACCGGTGCAGGCGACAAGGCGTTCATTGCCGGCGCCGACATCGGAGAGCTCGCCCATGCCGACGCCTATGAGGCTGAGGAATCGAGCCGCTTCGGCCAGGAGGTTCTGAGCCTTGTCGAAAATCTCGGTAAGCCCGTGATCGCGGCGA
>NZ_VKHP01000211.1 GCF_010811875.1 Bradyrhizobium uaiense | reverse complement strand
CTTGGTGTTCATCTCGACGACACTGGCGAGCGTCTTTTCCGCGGCCAGCTTCTCCTCGAGCGTTTCCGAGAGCATGTGTTCGCGGATCACGTTGCGGTAGGTGATGACCCCGGCGCGCAGCTCGCCGAGCACGCGCACGCTCGGCAACCAGTTGGTCGTGATGTCGACCGTGCTGGAATTGATCGCCCGCATGTTCCATACGGCGAGCAGGCCCATGCCCGTCAGCGCGACAAGCAGGAATGCAACCGCGGCAATGATCTTGGCGCGGATCGAGAATTTGGCGAACATCGTGGGGTCTCTTGGACACGGGCTCGCGAAGCCCGATCGAATGGCTGGGGGCGCGGCGGTGCGCCACAGATATCAAAGCCAGCCCCCCTCCTTAAGTGGGGTTAATTTGGCTCCCCGTTGAACTACGGAGATGCCCTGTCACGTCGGTGACATGATGCGCGACAACCGCATCAAGGCATCAATGCCAATGCATCCGAGAAGAACTCCGGCCCGCCGAAATTGCCTGATTTCAGGGCAAGCACCATCTCGCCCTTCCCGGCCCCGACCGCGCGCAGAACCGGCACGCCTGCCGAGATTTCCGCACCGACCAGGAATCCCGGGATACCCAGGCGATCGACCACGGCGCCTGAAGTTTCGCCACCGGCGACCACCAGCCTGTGCACGCCCGACAGCACCAGACCCTCCGCGATATCGGCCATTGCCTGCTCGATGGCATGTCCGGCCGCATCGCGCCCATGACGGGATTGCAGGGCTGCCACCTCAGCCGGGGTCGAGCTGCTCGCGATCAGGATTGGACCCGCCGCGAGCCTTTCCTTGGCCCAGGCGAGCGCGCGCTGCGCCTCGTCCTTGCCGGCGACGACACGCTCGGGATCGAGGTGCAGGACCGGCATCACCTTCTCGGCGCTGGCGATCTGCCGCAGCGTTGCCTGCGAGCAGCTGCCGGCGAGGCAAGCGGCCGGGCCCCCGACCGGCGTCACGAGCGTCGCGCCCCTGGCATCCGGCTTTGCCCTGCTCGCGGCGACCAGCGCCCGTGCCAATCCAAGCCCTATGCCGGAGGCACCGACCGAGAGACGGTGATCCAGCGCCACCTGCCCGATGGTCTCGAGATCGCGATCGAACACCGCGTCGATGATGGCGGCGCCGACGCCGCTACTCACGAGGTCGGCGAGCTTCGCCCGAACGGCATCGGCGCCGCGGGCGAGTGTCGCGAGATCGACCAGGCCAACCCTGGTCTTGCTCTGGCGCGCGAGCACGCGGACCAGATTGGAATCATGCATCGGGTTGAGCGGGTGGTCCTTCAGCGGACTCTCGTTCAGCGGCACTGGGCCGACGAACAGATTGCCCTGATAGACGGTGCGGCCGGTTTCCGGGAACGCCGGCGTCACCAGCACGATGCTGTCTTTGGAGTCCGCGCGCAGCGCGTCCATCACCGGACCGATATTGCCGGCATCGGTGGAATCGAAGGTCGAGCAGATCTTGAACAGGATGTGAGAAGCGCCGCGGCCGCGCAGCCAGGTCTCCGCCGCGCGCGAGCGCGTCACGGCCAAGCTGGCCTCGATCGAGCGGCTCTTCAGCGACACCACGACGGCGTCGACCTCCGGCAGCGCGAGATCGGAGGCCGGCACGCCGATGGTCTGCACCGTGCGCAGGCCGGCGCGGGTCAGCGTGTTGGCGAGGTCGGAGGCGCCGGTATAGTCATCGGCGATACAGCCAAGCGACAGTTTCGCAGCTGATGTCACGGCTTCACTCCGGCATAAGGCTTGAACCAGGCGAGACCGTCGGTGGTCGCGCCGCGCGGATTGTATTCGCAGCCGACGAAGCCGCCATAGCCGAGCCGGTCGAGCTCGCCGAACAGGAACGGATAGTTCAGCTCCTCGCCGTCAGGCTCGTTACGCGAGGGGATCGAGGCGATCTGGATGTGGCCGATCACAGGCATCATCTCGCGCAGCCGCATCGTGACGTCGCCATGGATGATCTGGCAGTGATAGATGTCGAACTGCAGCTTGAGGTTCGGAATCCCGAGCTCGTTGATCACGTCGCGCGCGAAGATGAAGTCGTTGAGGAAATAGCCGGGCACGTTGCGCGGATTGATCGGCTCGATCACGACGTCAAGCCCATGCGGCGCGAAGAACTCGGCGGCATGCGCGACCGATTTGCGAAACGCCGCGACCGCTTTGGCATCGCGGCGGTCGGCGATCCCGGCCATCAGATGCACCCGCTTGACGCCGGTCGCCTCCACATAGGGCAGCGCGGTCTTCAGGCTCGCTTGCAAATCGGCGAAACGATCCGGCAGCGCGGCGAATCCCTTCTCGCCGGCGTTCCAGTCGCCCGGGGGCAGATTGAACAGCGCCTGCGTCAGCCCGGCGCCCTTCAGCCGCTTGCCGACCTCCGCGGCCGGATGGTCGTAAGGAAACAGGAATTCGACCGCGGTGAAGCCCGCCTTCGCCGCCGCCTCGAAGCGGTCGAGGAACGGGACCTCGTTGAACATCATGGTGAGGTTGGCGGCAAAGCGGGGCATTGCAGGATCCTCTTATTTCGTGCCGGGAAGCTTGGTGCCGGTGACCTGCGCATACATCCGCGCCACCGACGCATCGTCGTCGCGGCCCATGCCGGCCGCCGACGTCATCAGGAACATCTGCAACGCTGCGGCCGAGACCGGCACCGGGAAGCGCGCATTGCGCGCCATGTCCTGGATGATGCCGAGGTCCTTGACGAAAATCTCCACCGCGCTGCGCGGCGCATAATCGCCGTCGAGTACATGCGGCATGCGGTTCTCGAACATCCAGGAATTGCCGGCGGAGGCCGTGATCACCTCATAGACCTTCCTGATGTCGAGGCCCTGCTTGGCGGCAAACGCGATCGCCTCCGAGGCGGCCGCGATGTGCACGCCGGCCAGCAGCTGATTGATCATCTTGAACGCGGCGCCCTGCCCTGCCGCATCGCCGAGCTCGTAGAGCTTTGCCGCCATCGCATCCAGCGCCGGTCGCGCCTTCGCGAACGCCGCCGCGCTGCCGGAAGCCAAAATCGTCAGCTCGCCCTGCGCCGCGCGTTGTGCGCCGCCGGAAATCGGCGCGTCGAGATAATGCCGGCCGGTCGCCTCGAGCTGTTTTGCGAGGCGTCGCGCGATATCGGGATCCATGGTCGCCGAGGAAATGAAAACCGCGTCCTTGGCCAGGGTCTCGGCGGCGCCGCCCTTGCCGAACAGGATGGCTTCGGTCTGCGCCGCATTGACGACGACGCTGACGACGATATCCGCGCTCCGTGAGGCCTCGGCCGGCGTTTTCGCGCCCTTGCCGCCGTCGGCCACGAAGCGTGCGGCGGCATCGGCCGAAACGTCGCAGCCGGTCACAGTGAAGCCGGCCCGCCTGAGCGAGGTCGCCATGCCATATCCCATCGAGCCCAGCCCGATGACGGCGACGTGTGGTTTTGCGGAACTGGACATGCGGCGATCCCTGAACATTTTTAGTTGTTTGAGCATTTTCGGAAAACCGGCCTTCAACCTTGCCGATCTTGCTCGTTGCTGCTTGCCTATCACGGCTTGGCCGTGCTGCCAAAGCATGAGACAAAGCTGAAAACGGATAGCGCCAAAGAAGACGCCGAGAGCGAAACCGGATGAGCGAAACAAAGCTTCGTGAGGATATCTGCCGGTTCGGCCGCTCGCTGTTCGAGCGCGGGCTGACGCCGGGCTCCTCGGGCAATATCAGCGTCCGACTCGATGACGGCGGCTGGCTGGTGACGCCGACCAACGCCTCACTCGGCTTCCTCGATCCGACGAAAATGTCGCGGCTCGACGGCAATGGCCGGCTGATCTCGGGCGATGCCCCGACCAAGGAAGTGCCGCTGCACACGGCGCTCTACCAGACGCGCAGCAGCGCCGGCGCCGTGGTGCACCTGCACTCGACCCATTCGGTCGCGCTCTCGATGCTGCCCGAGATCGACCCGCGCGCCGCGCTGCCGGCGATGACGGCCTATTATGTGATGAAGTGCGGCCAGACCGCGCTGGTGCCCTATTATCGCCCCGGCGACCCTGCCGTTGCCGTCGCGATCAAGGGGCTGGCCGGCCAATATTCGTCAGTGCTGCTCGCCAATCACGGCCCGGTCGTCTCCGGCGACACGCTGGAAGCGGCGGTGTTTGCGACCGAGGAGCTGGAAGAGACTGCCAAACTCTATCTGCTGCTGCGCGGGCTGAACCCGCGCTATCTCTCGCCCGAACAAGTGGCGGATTTGACCAGGACGTTCGGGCTCGTGCTGCCGGATCACTCTCATTAGATCAAGCGGAGGATCGATATGCGGAAGACAGTCATGATGAGGTTCACAGGCTTGGCATTCGCAGTTCCGTTCGTCGTCGGCCTGGCGGGATCGGCCGCACGGACCGAAGAGACCTTGCAGGGCATGCTGGCAACCCAGCTGCGCGCGCAGGGCTATCCCTGCGACAAGCCACTCAAGGCTGAAAGGGACGACAAGCTCTCGAAGCCCGACAACGAGGCCTGGACGCTCACATGCAGCAACGCGACCTATCGCGTCAGCCGCGTCCCGGACCTCGCCGCCAAGGTCGAAAAGATCTACGAGAGCAAGTAGGCTGCGTGCGCTGGATTCACAGCCCGCATGAGCGTCGCGATATGTCGCGCGCCACACATACCGACGTCATCCTGAGGTGCGAGCTCGGCGGCGCGCTTGCGCCGCGGGGCGAGCCTCGAAGGATGGGCCGCACACTCGCCCGCGGCCATCCTTCGAGGCTCGCTCCGCTCGCACCTCAGGATGACGATTGCGTGCGCGGAGATACTTGCCGCTACAGCCCCAGATACGCCTTGCGCACGTCGGGATTGCCGCTGATCTCGGCCGCGGTGCCGTGCATCAGCACGCGGCCGGTTTGCAGGATGTAGGCGCGATCGGCGATTTCGAGGCACTCGGCCATGCGCTGCTCGACGATCAGAACCGTCATGCCGGCGTCGCGAATGCGTTTGACGGCCTGGAAGATCTCGTCGACGAGCTTCGGCATGATGCCCTGCGACGGCTCGTCGAGCATCAACAGGCGCGGCCGCGTCATCAGCGCGCGGCCGATCGCCAGCATCTGCTGCTCGCCGCCGGACAACGTCTCGGCACGTTGCTCGAGCCGCTCGCCAAGTCGCGGGAACAGGTTAAAGACCAGATCGAGCGGCGCATCGCGGTCGGACTTGCTGCGATAGAGGTAGCTGCCGAGACGCAGATTGTCGCGCACCGAGAGCCGCGGAAACAGCCGGCGGTTCTCCGGCACGAAGGCGATGCCGCCGGCCGTGATGACGTGTTGCGGCTGGCCGTCGATCCGCTTGCCGTCGAAGGTGACGCTGCCCGCGCGCGGACGTTCGGCGCCGGCGATCGATTTCAAGAGCGTCGACTTGCCCGCGCCGTTGGCGCCGGCGACGCAGACGATCTCGCCCTTGGTGACGTCGATCGACACCGAGGAGATCGCAACCAGGCCCTGATAGGCGGTGGTGACTTCACGCACCGACAGCATGACGATCCCCGAGATAGGCAGAAATGACCTCTGGATTGCGGACGACGTCCGCGGGCTTGCCCTCGACCAACACCTTGCCGAGATTGAGCACGATGGCGCGGTCGACCAGCGGCATCACGATCTCCATCACATGCTCGACCATCAGCACGGTGACGCCGGTGGCGCGCACCTTGCGCACCAGATCGACGCCGGTCTGCGCTTCGACCGGCGTCAGGCCGGTGAGGACTTCGTCGAGCAAGAGGAGCTTCGGCTCGGTGGCGAGTGCGCGGGCGACTTCGAGCCGGCGCTTCTCCGACGGGACGAGGTCGGCGGCGAGCTTTTCGGCGCGCGCGGCAAGGCCGCAGAACTCCAGCACCTCATAGGCCTTCTGCCGCGCGATACGCATCTTGGTGTTGCGGATCAGCGCGCCGACGATGACGTTGTCGATCACGGTCATGGTCTCAAAACTCTTGACCACCTGGAAGGTGCGCCCGACGCCGCGCTGGCAGCGCTCGGCCGCCGGCAGCCGCGTGACGTCCTCGCCGTCGAAGATGATCGAGCCCTGGGTCGGCGGCAGCACGCCCGCGATCAGATTGAACAGCGTCGATTTTCCGGCGCCGTTCGGGCCGATCAGGCCGACGATCTCGCCGCGCCCGACCGAGATCGAGACATCGCTGTTGGCGACGAGGCCGCCGAAGCGCTGCCAGACGCCTCGGGTTTCCAAGAGCGGGGTTTCAAGCAGCGCCGTCATCGCGCAGCCTCCTTGCGCCACGAGAACACACTGACCAGACCGCGCGGCAGCGCCAGCGAGATCACGACGATCAGCGTGCCATAGACGATGAGGTCGACGCCGCGACCGGAGCCGCCGATGAAGGAGCGCGTCAACTCGGTGAGCGGGATCAGGATCACCGCACCAAGCACCGGGCCCCACAGCGTGCCGATGCCGCCGAGCACCGCGGGCAGCGCCATCAACAGCGAGAACTGGAAACCCATCACGCTCTCGGGATCGATATAGGACACGAACTGGGCGTAGAAGCTGCCGCCCACCGCGACCAGGAACGCCGAGACCGCCGCCGCGCCCATCTTGGAGTTGAACACGACCACACCGAGGCTTTCGGCGGCATCGGGATTGTCCTTCACCGCGCGCCACCAATAGCCCCATTTGGAATCTTCCAGCCACCAGGTGACGAGCCAGGCGACGCACGCCAGCGCCAGCGCGAAATAGAAGTACGGCAGCTTGGAGCGTGCGAACTGGAATTTCAGCCAGCTGTCGCCGCGCACCGGGATATCGATGCCGAGCGCCGCACCCGCCCAGTCCCAGTTCTGGATCAAAACCAGCGCAATCTCGGCGATCACGATGGTCGCGATCACGAAGTAATGCCCGCGCAGGCGGAAGCAGGGATAGCCGAGCGCCATCGCGATCACCGCGGAGATCGCCCCGCCCGCCAGCATGCCGAACCACGGCAGCACGCCGAACTTGGTGAACAAGAGCGCGGTGGTGTAGGCCCCTAGCCCGAAATAGAGCGCATGGCCGAGCGAGATCTGTCCGCAATAGCCGGACAGGATATTCCAGCTCTGCGACAGCGCCGCATACATCAAGGTCAGCACCATGATGTTCTGGACGTAGACGTCCTTGACGAACAGCGGCACCAGCGCGGCGATCACTGCGAAGCAGCCTGCAACGATCAGGTCACGCCTGCGGCGTTGGGCGAACTGGGTGTCCATCACATCGATCCGAACAGGCCACGCGGGCGGATGAAGACGACCAGGAGATAGACGGCATAGATGCCGACCGATTTCAGCGACGGCGGCAGGATCAGCGCGGTGGTGGCCTCCACCAGGCCGACGATGATGCCGCCGGCAAAGGCGCCGAACACGCTGCCGAAGCCGCCGAGCGCCACGGTGACATAGGCGATCAGCGCAAACGACGCGCCGACATCGGGGTAGATGTAGAAGAAGATCGCCATGATGGCGCCGGCGAGGCCGACCAGCGCAGCACCAAGGCCCCAGCCGAGCGCGAACACCCGGTTCTTGTCGATGCCGACGAGGGCCACCGCGCCGGCGTCCTCGCGCGTCGCCTCCAGCGCACGGCCGAAATCGGTGCGATTGATGAAGAAGTAGAGCGCGACGAAAGCTGCGATCGAGAGCATCGCGCCGATCAGCTGCGGCTCCGGCAGATAGATCCCGGCGATCGACACCGTCTTGCCGCCGACCCAGGAGTTGGTGACGCTGCGGTAGTCGGGCGTGAAGAAGAACTGGGCGAGGCCGCGCATCACGATCGCAAGGCCGAAAGTCGAGAAGATCTGCACCATGCCGGCATTGGCCTTGGCCCGCATCGCGAAGCGGACGATCAACAGATAGACCACCGCGCCGAACACGAACAGCGCCGCGGCGACCAGCGGCGCCGCGAGCAAGGGATCGATCGCGAAGAACGCGAACAGGAAGAAGGTCACGTACATCGCGATCATCAGGAATTCGCCGTGCGCAAAATTCACGACGTCCATCAATCCGAAGATCAATGCGAGGCCTGCGGCGATCAGTCCGTAGAGCAGCCCCATCAAGAGGCCGCTTGCCAAACTCTGGATAATGGTCTCGGCTGTCACCGCTGCGCCCCGGTCAACGCATCACTCGAGCGTCGTCCTGGCGCAGGCCAGGACCCATAACCACAAATGCATCGGGAGGAGAGATAACAACCAATCATCGCAAAACGCCTGCCTGTGGTAATGGGTCCCGGGTCGCGCTTCGCTTGCCCGGGACGACGTAGGGAAACTGAGAGACCGATCAGCTGTTCATCGGCCAGATCGCCTCGGAAACGGCGGCCTGTTCCGGGAAGATCGTCACGAAATTCTTCGCGCTGTATTGCAACAGCACCGGATCGGCAAAGTTGTTCTGCCCCATCTCGTCGAACTTGACGCGCCGCCACGGCATGATGGTCACATCGCCCGGCATGTCGGTGGCGACCAATGCCTCACGGATCTTTTCGCCATCGGTCGACTTGGCGCGGTTGACGGCATCGGCCATGATGATGAGGCCCATGAACTGGCGCGACGTGTAGTCGTTGAAGTCCTTGCCGGACTTGGCGCGGTACATCTCGTTGATCAGGCCGACCATCGGCCGCTTCTGTGCCAGGTCGAGCGAGAAGCTGCCGCGCGAGATCACGCCTTCGAGCTTGTCGCCGACCGCGTCGTAGGTCGCCTTTTCCGAGAAGCCGGCATCCTGCGCCATGATGTTCTTCGGCTTGTAGCCGAGCTCCGCCATGGTCTTGACCAGCAGGATCGCGTCGGTGGTGTAGCTCGACGGCATCAGCACGTCGGCATTCGCCGCCTTGAGCTGCTGCACCTCGGCGGTCAGCGACGGCGAGTTGGCGCGGTACTTGATGTCGCTGACGATCTTGTAGCCGCGTTCGCCGGCGAGCTTGATCTGGGTATTCGCCGAATCGGTGCCGAAGATGGTGTCCTCGTGGAACAGCGCCAGCGTCTCGATCTTCTGGCCCTTCTTCTTCATCGCATCGAAGAAGTCGAACATCGCGGTCGAGAACATCTCGTCATGCGGCGAGGCGCGGAAATAGTATTTCAGGCCACGGCGATGCAGGCTCGGCGAGGAATTGTCGGCCGAGATGAACGGCACGCCGTAGCGCTCGCAGGTCTGGCTGACGGTGACGGCAACCGCGCTCTGATAGGTACCGACGACGGCGCAGACCTTCTCCTGGGTGATCAGGCGCTCGGTTTCGGCGCGGCCCTTCTGCGGATCGGCCTGGTGGTCGGCGAACACCAGCTTGACTTTCGCACCGCCGAGGCCGGACAGGCCCTCGCCCTTGGCGAGCGGCAGCGCGAAATCGTAATTCTTGTTGATGATGTCGGCCGCGGTGTTGAAGGCATGCTGCGCGTCGACGCCGATCGCGGCGCTGGAGCCGGACAGCGGATAGATCACGCCGATTGCCACTTCACTCGTCTGCGCGCGCGCGGCCATCGGACCGAGTGCGGCGGCGGCAGTGGCACCCAGCAATACGTTACGGCGAGAGATCGTCATCGAAATTTCCCCTTCAGCTTTGTTCTTATCGATGTGACGCTTGTAGCGCGCAGTAAAGCCTCAATGAATTGCACGAATTGCCTATTCAGAGCACAGCGAGCTGCTTGTTCCTGAGGTCGGTCACCAGCATCAGGCCCGGCGCATGCGTGATCGCGAACGGCAGCTTCGCACTTGCGATCACCGATTGCGGCGTCACGCCACAGGCCCAGAACACCGGGATCTCGTCATCGGCGACCGGTACCGGATCGCCATAGTCGGGCTTGGCAATATCCTTGATGCCGATCGCGTGCGGATGGCCGAGATGGACCGGCGCGCCATGCACCGACGGGAAGCGCGAGGTAATCTGCACCGCGCGGATCGCATCCGCCGGCTTGAACGGGCGCATCGACACCACCATGGGTCCCGCGAACGGCCCCGACGGGCTGCACGCGATGTTGGTCCGGTACATTGGCACACGCAGGTTGCGTTCGATGTGACGGATCGGCAGCCCCTCATCGAGCAGCGCCTCCTCGAACGAGTAGGAGCAGCCGAGCACGAAGGTGACGAGATCGTCGCGCCAGTATTTGGTGATGTCGGTCGGCTCGTCGGCCACCTCGCCGTCGCGCCAGACCCGGTAGCGCGGCACGTCGGTGCGGATGTCGAGGTCGAGGCCGAGCGCCGGAATGCGGGGATCGCCGACGTCGGACATGCCAATGATCGGGCACGGCTTCGGATTGAGCTGGCAGAACCGGTGGAAGGCGCCGGCGAGCTTCTCCGGCAGGATCGCGAGATTGCCCTGGACGAAACCGTTGGCGAGGCCGGCGGTCGTGGCCGAGGCTATGCCGTCACGACAGGCGCGGCGCGCTTCGACGCTCCCTAGCACCGGTTCCCCCTGAGATCGCTGCACTGCCGCAAAAACAGTCATGGGATTCTCCTGCCCATAATCTCGACAAGGACAAACCAACACCAAGCGTGATATAATGTCTAATCGTCCTTTCTAATCAAAATCGATAAACTAAATTTATCGATCGGGAAAATGCTTCCAATGACGGACTTCCGCTCGATCGAAACATTTCTCTGGGTCGTCAAGCTCGGCAGCTTTCGCGGCGCCGCCCAGCGGCTCAACACCACCCAGCCGGCGATTTCCCAGCGCATTGCCCAGCTCGAGCGCGAGATGGGCGTCAAGCTGCTGAACCGCGACCACCGGGTCGCCTCGCCGACGCCGAGCGGGCGGCTGATGATGATCTATGCCGAGAAGCTGATCGGCCTGCGCTCGGAGATGATGGCCGAGGTCGGCGACCGCTCGGCGATGCGCGGCGCGCTGCGGCTCGGTGTCGCGGAGACCATCGTGCACACCTGGCTGCCGCGGCTGGTGAAGAGCGTCAACGAAATCTACCCGAACCTGTCGCTCGAGATCGAGGTCGACATCACGCCCAACCTGACGCAACGGCTGCTGGCGCAGGAGATCGAGCTCGCCTTCGTGCTCGGACCGGTCTCGGCGTCCGGCGCCCACAACCATGTGCTGTGCGATTACCCGATCGGCTTCCTGGCAAGCCCCGCGCTCGGTCTCGGCGAAGGCCCGGTGGCGCGGCAGGATCTGGCGCGATTTCCGATCATCACCTTTCCGCGCAAGACGCAGCCCTATGAGACCGTGCGCGCATTGTTCAATGCACCTGATCTGCCGCCGATCCGGCTGCACGCCTCGACCTCGCTCGCAACCGTGATCCACATGGCCAATGAAGGGCTTGGCATCGCGGTGATCCCGTCGGCGATCGTCGAGAACGAGCTGGCGGACGGGCGCTTGCAATTGCTCGACACCGACCTCAAGCTGCCGCCCCTCACCTTCACCGCGAGCTGGCTCGCCTCGCCCGATGCGGTCGCCATCGAGCGTGTCGCCAATCTCGCCAGACAGATCGCACAGGCGAGCGTGGTGGTTGACGACGCGAGAACGGCGCGTCATTGAACGATTGCCGGAGATGAACTGTCATTCCGGGGCGATGCGCCAGCATCGAACCCGGAATCTCGAGATTCCCCGGTGCGCAATTGCGCACCTGCGGTCTGGTCCTTCGGACCATCCCGGAATGACCGAATACAAAATGGAATGTCAGCATGAGCCGAGCCGCAACCAACCTGCAGATCGATTCCGCCCGCCTCTGGGGCACCATCCATGAAACCGCAAAGTTCGGTGCAACGCCAAAGGGTGGCGTGCGGCGGCTGACCCTGAGCGCCGAGGACAAGCAGGTGCGCGACTGGTTCCGCAAGGCGTGCGAGGACGCCGGCCTCGAGGTGCAGGTCGATGCGCTCGGCTCGATGTTCGGGTTACGGAAGGGACGGGACATGTCGAAGCCGCCGATCGGCGTCGGCTCGCATCTCGACACCCAGCCGACCGGCGGCAAATATGACGGCATCCTCGGCACGCTGGCCGGGCTCGAACTGGTGCGCACGCTCAACGATGCCGGGATCGAGACCGAGCTGCCGATCTGCATCTGCAACTGGACCAATGAAGAAGGCTCGCGCTTTGCGCCGGCGATGATGGCCTCCGCCGCTTATGTCGGCGATTTCACCACCGACGACATCCTGTCGCGCAAGGACGCCGAGGGCGTCACCGTGGCGCAGGCGCTGGACTCGATCGGCTATCGCGGCGATGCCCCGGTCGGCCGCCAGGAGTTCTCAGGCTTCGTCGAACTGCATATCGAGCAGGGTCCGATCCTGGAGGCCGAAGGCAAGACCATCGGCGTGGTCGATTCCGGCCAGGGCGTGTTGTGGTACGACGGCAAGATCATCGGCTTCGAAAGCCACGCCGGATCGACCCCGATGCCGCTGCGCCGCGATGCGCTGGCGACGCTGTCGGAGATCGTGCTGGCGATGGAAAGCATCGCCAAAAAACATGGCCCGAAGGCGGTCGGCACCATCGGCGAGGCGGTGATCGCTGCGCCCTCGCGCAACGTCATTCCCGGCGAGATCGCCTTCACGGTGGATTGCCGCAGCGCCGATGCAGGGATCATGGATGCGCTCGATCGCGACCTGCGCACGGCTGTTGCCGAGATCGCAGCGCGGCGGAAAGTCGAGGTCCAGCTTGACCTGGTCTGGCGCAAGGCGCCGACGCATTTCGACCCCAAGCTGGTCGACGCGGTCGAGAACGCGGCCAAGCAGCTCGGCTACTCGCATCGCCGCATTACCTCCGGCGCCGGCCACGACGCCTGCAACCTCAACACGGTGATCCCTGCCGCGATGGTGTTCGTGCCGTGCAAGGACGGCATCAGCCACAACGAGCTGGAAGATGCCACGCAGCCCGATTGCGCTGCCGGCGCCAACGTCCTGTTGCATACGGTGCTGGCGCTCGCCGGCGTCGCGTCCTGATCATCTTTCCTTCCTTCGATGGAGGCTTTCGTGCGCGCAGTGTTTGTCGACGCCAATGAATCGCTCGCTGTCATCACGGAGCGCCTGGAAAAGCCCGGCGATCCCAAGATGCGGATCAACCGCAACCCGGACATCAAGTCCGAGGATTATCCCGCAGTGCTGGACGGCGCCGAGATCGCGGTGGTCGATCACACCGCGTTGCCGACCGACATTGCGAAGACGTGCGCCGGCCTGAAACATGTCGTGTTCCTCGGCACCGGCGCACGCAGCTACATGAACCCGGAGGAGCTCGCCGAGCTCGGCATCTCCGTGCATCTGATCAAGGGCTATGGCGACACCGCGGTTGCGGAGTCCGCGATCGCGCTGATGTGGTCGTCGGCGCGGGTGATCGCGCAGATGGACCGCGAGATGCGCGCCGGCAACTGGCTGCGCGAGGACGGTATGCAGCTCACCGGCAAGACGCTCGGCCTCGTCGGCTTCGGCGGCATCGCCGCCGAGGTCGCCCGCATCGCGCTCGGCAGCGGCATGAAGGTGATCGCCTGGAACCGGTCACCCAAGAGCCATCCGGGCGTCGAATTCACCGAACTCGACACGGTGCTGGCGAACAGCGACGTGGTCTCGATCCATCTGTTGCTGAACGACGAGACCCGCGGCCTGATCACGCGCGAGAAGATCGCGAAGATGAAGAAGGGCGTGGTGCTGATCAACACCGCGCGCGGCGCCATCGTCGACGAGCAGGCGATGATCGACGCGCTCAACTCCGGCCACATCCGCCACGCCGGCCTCGACGTCTACAACATCGAGCCACTGCCGAAGGATCACCCGCTGACCAAGATCCCGAACGTGACGCTGTCGGCGCACTCCGCCTTCCGCACGCCCGAGGCGAGCGAGAATCTGATCCACGCGGCATGGGAGCATTGCCGACGGATCGTGAAGTAATCTCCGCTGTCGTCCCGGCCAAGCCAACGGGTCGGCGCAAAGCGCCGCCCGATGACAGGCTCCGCGGCGAGCCGGGACCCATAACCACCGCTTCGCGTGATCACGAAGGCTGGGGCCACAGCGCGCTACCATAACCGAACCCTGTGGTTATGGGTCCCTGCTTTCGCAGGGACGACAGCGACCGTAGGTTTGCGAAGCGTAGCCCACCCACGCAGGCCTCTTCCCTTCTCCCCTTGTGGGAGAAGGTGGCGCGGACGTAGTCCGCGACGGATGAGGGATCTGCATCCGCGGAGAGAACCCCTCACCCGGCTTCGATGCTTCAGCATCGAAGCCACCCTCTCCCACAAGGGGAGAGGGTGGAAGAGTCTAATCCACCATCTCCGCGACGGCCTTGCCGCACGCCGTGGTGTCGGCATTGCCGCCGAGATCGCGCGTGCGCAACGTGCGTTCGCCGAGCGTGCGTTCGATCGCGCCGACGATGGCGGCCGCCGCCTGCTTCTCGCCGAGATGCTCCAGCATCATCGCGCCCGACCAGATCATGCCGATCGGGTTGGCGATGCCTTGGCCTGCGATGTCAGGTGCGGAGCCGTGGACCGGCTCGAACACCGACGGGAAATTGCCTTCCGGATTGATGTTGCCTGACGGCGCGATGCCGATGGTGCCGGTGCAGGCCGGGCCGAGGTCGGAGAGGATATCCCCGAACAGATTGGAGCCGACGACGACGTCGAACCAGTCCGGATGCAGCACGAAGTTTGCGGTGAGAATATCGATGTGATACTTGTCCCACTTCACGCCCGGATATTTCTTGGCCATCGCCTCCACGCGCTCGTCCCAATAGGGCATGGTGATGGAGATGCCGTTCGATTTGGTCGCCGAGGTCAGGTGCTTCTTCGGCCGCGACTGCGCGAGATCGAACGCGAATTTCAGGATGCGGTCGACGCCGGTGCGGGTCATTACGGTCTGCTGGGTGACGAATTCGCGGTCGGTGTCCGGGAACATGCGGCCGCCGACGGAGGAATACTCACCCTCGGTGTTCTCGCGCACCACCCAGAAATCGATGTCGCCGGGCTTGCGGCCCGCCAGCGGCGACGGCACGCCGGGCATCAGCCGCACCGGGCGCAGATTGACGTATTGGTCGAACTCGCGGCGGAACTTGATCAGCGAGCCCCACAGCGAGATGTGGTCCGGAATCTTGGCCGGCCAGCCGACCGCACCGAAATAGATCGCGTCATGCTTGCCGATCTTGTCCTTCCAGTCGGCCGGCATCATCTCGCCGTGCTTCTCGTAATAATCGTAGGAGGCGAAGTCGAAATGGTCGAACTTGACGTCGACGCCGTGCTTCTTCGCCGCCGCCTCGATGACGCGGATACCCTCCGGCATCACTTCCTTGCCGATGCCGTCGCCGGGAATGACCGCAATCCGATATTGCTTCTTGCTCATCGAGAACACCCTTGTGATTTGCCCGGCCGGCAATGCCGCCTATTCTGATGGTCCTGCAATGGACCAAACTTCGCGCGAGCGCAACGCTGCAGTGCAGTGTTGACCGCTGCGCGACCCTGCCTCACCAATTTCGCCGACATTCGTTCCTCATACCAAGCGAGACATCCCATGGATCTGCATCTGCGCGGCAAGCGTGTCCTGATTACCGGCGCCTCCAAGGGCATTGGCGCGGCCGCCGCCGAAGCCTTTGCCGAGGAAGGCGCCAATCTGCTGCTGGCCGCCCGCAACGGCGATCAGCTCAAGGCGCTCGCCGAGCGGTTGCGCTCCGCGCACCAGATCGATGCCGCGATCAGCGTCGTCGATCTCCGCAAATCCGAGGATCTCGCGCGCCTCGCCAGGGAGGCCGCCGACATCGACATCCTGGTCAACAATGCCGGCGACATCCCGGGTGGCTCGATCGACAAGATCGACGAAGCGACCTGGCGGCACGCCTGGGAGCTCAAGGTGTTCGGCTATATCAATTTGACGCGCGCGGTCTACGCCCAGATGAAAGCGCGCGGCGGCGGCGTGATCGTCAACGACATCGGCGCGGCCGGCGAGAAGTTCGACGCCAATTACATCTGCGGCAGCGCCGGCAATGCGGCGCTGATGTCGTTCACCCGCGCGCTCGGGGGAAAAAGCCTCGCCGACAACATCCGCGTCGTCGGCATCAATCCCGGCCCCGTCGGTACCGACCGCCACGTCACGCTGCTCAAGACCCGCGCCAAGAACCAGTTCGGCGACGAGAACCGCTACAAGGAGTTCCAGAAGGGCCTGCCGCTCGGCCGTCCGGCGCATGGGCGCGAGATCGGCGACCTGATGGCGTTCCTGGCCTCCGACCGCGCGGGATATACGTCGGGCGTAATCTACGCGGTGGATGGCGGGCTGACGTCGGGGTGGGGTTAGTTATCTCGCGCTAGCCACTTGTTCTGCCGTCATCCCCACTCGAACAGCTGCCGGATCAGCGTCGTGATCCGGCCCTGCGGCGCCAGCATCTGGTTCATGATCGTGAAATGATCGGCGCCTGGGATCTCCTCATAGGTCACCGGCAAGCCGTAGCGGGCGCGATGGCCGGCGAAATCGGCGGTCTGCTTGCGCAGCAGCGGCAGTTCGGCGCTGCCGACCACCAGCGACAACGGCCTTGCCGGGCCGCCCCCCCGGATCATCGGCGAGGTGCGGCGGCGCCAGGCCCCGGCGAGCATGCGCTTCTCGCTGGGGAAGGCAAGCCGGAGCGGGGCCACATCACAGATGCCCGCGATCGCGCATCCCGGCCCGGACAGGGCGGG
>NZ_VKHP01000020.1 GCF_010811875.1 Bradyrhizobium uaiense | reverse complement strand
ACGACAAATGTATGGCCGGGCAAGCTACCCGCTATTGCGTCGACGCGTCCTCCTGGCTGCCTGAGAACGACCGAGCAACCTGTCCAACCCCGGTCGATCAAGCTGCACCAAATATGCGGAAGAACCCCTGATTGTCGCTGGAGTCTCACCCTGATCGCCGCCGCGCAGTCATGGTGCGCTCTGAGGTTCGATGTGCTACTACGGCGGTCGGCGGCCTAGCATTTCCAGCAGGTGACTAGATCGACTATGCTTGGCAAAAGATCGCCGGAATGCTCGCGTTGGGCACATTCGATCGCGCTCTTCCAGATATTGTCGCCTTTGGATTAGGTTGGGCCGGAGAGTGTGAATCGAGCCGAGAAACTGCTGAGGTTAGCTCCCAATCGAATTCGAGAAGGAACTGCTTGATGCCATTGCGGCGTTTTCGATGGGCGCTTCAGAAGAGCCGCTTGGCGGGGGCGTGGTGCTCTTGGTCGAATTCACTTTAGGGTTCAAGGCCAAAGGAAACGTCGTCGACAAGAGCCGCTCAAAGGCAGACAGCTGTTCGAGCAGGCGCTTCTCAATGCCCTTGCGCTCTGCGCCAGATAGGTCCGTTTTAAGCAACCGACGGCAGCGCCAGATCTCGTTCCGCAGCCACCTGATCTCACTTAATCTATCGTCGATCGAAGTCATTGCAGATGTAGTTCACTTTGCCATTCGGAGCATTACGCACGCGGATCGTCATGAGTACCGGTGCCGCCGCATTCATGTCGAATAATTCCGTCTGAGGACTTGCGACTTCCCACCCGTTTCTGCGCAGATGTGGCGAGCAGTTCGATTGGTACAAGGCTCCTGTTAATCGATATCACCTTGCGGCCCGCGTCTGACGAAAAATCGTGGCAGTTCCACGGGTTTTCACTGCGCCGTAATGGCGTATCTTGCACAATTCCTGCGCTCTACAATTTATTTGTGCGTATCAGATACCAAGGATGGTGAGATGCTAAGTCACGTCCGGCATTAGGTGGCTTTAGCATGAGCTGGTAAAGCATGGTCGCGAAGGTCTTTATGGCACCAAAACCTACAAGCGTCCGGCTTTGTTGATTGTCCAGGCTGGGCGCGACCTGAGGGCCCTCATCCACAGCATGGGAAATGGCATGGCGGAGATGTTCTCCCTATGGGGAAGGGTGGGGCGCGCCTGACCGCGACTGACGGCGCTCGCGAACCGATCAAACAAAGCGCATGAGCCAAGGGTGGAATCTCAGCTATCGACGGCAAATGTAGCTGGACGCGTTGTCGAACTGAATAACCACTCCACCGGAAATCATTGCAATCGATATCCGCCTTATACAATCGGCCTGCGCCTCAGGAGGTCGATTTACAGCTTGAATCTCACGCTGCGACAGGTTGTAGAATTGCCGATGCATCAACACAAAGCTCAGGATGGGGCGCGCGTCGACGGCTCATTGGCAAATCGAGATGAGGTGGGAATGGCTTGCTGATTGCCAATCTTGTTCGGGCGATGGCCAGGAAGAGCAGTTGCACCATCGCCACGGGAACGCTGGGCCAGCCATTGTCAAGGGCTGGCAAATGGTGTCGCCATATGGCTGGAACGATGAAATGAAACGGGCAGCAAAATGTGGTTGGCCACAACTGCAATCACGTTTTTAGTCGCGCAGGGCAAGTGCGCAGAGTGAACAGCCCGGCGCTCGCAGGCAGATGCTCCAAAGAGCGTGGACGATTAATATCCAGCCAGAGGCGATGACTGCTTGCATATAGCCGCAGGGTGCTTCGATGAAAGCTCGGAAGGTCTTATGTCCGTTCAAACTAGTCTCACGACGGCGTTAAGCGAAATCGATCGCGCTGTCGGCATTGTTGAATTCTCGACTGCAGTCGTCAGGCGCGACAAGCAACTGTGCAAGGCGGACCTGCCGGTGTTTCTGCAACAAGCAGCCGTTGAGTTTCAATCCAGATTTCTACCGAGTTTCGAGGAAAGCATCCGTGCAGAGAAATCGTGGGGCTATGCGACGACATGCAATGCGGTGAGCCGAAGGGCTGGAGGTCAGGCGGGTCGGGATACTTGCGAGAGAATAGCTTCTCGCGTGTCGCAGCTGGACCATGCTCTGATGAGAAAGATCGGTATCAGGGCGCTTTCCATATTTGCGGCATCATTCGGCAGGCACGCCAGGAGAGCGGAATGTCGCCATGGGGCGGTCCGAATAGCCAAATTTTGTCGCGAGGAAAGCAGATCGCTTCAAGAATTGAACAATCTCAGCCTGGCAGGGCTGATAAACGGCTTCAGCAAGTGGCCGGAAGGGAGTGACTTTCGACAGGCCGCGGTTGCAATCGCGGGCGAGGTCATCCGCCGAGCAAGCCGCCACCATCAGCTCTCTGAATTTAGACAGCAAGGGTTGGTGAGCCTGGTAAACGGATTTAGCAAATGGCCAGAAGAGGCGGCCTCGCGCCAAGCCGCGGCCACGCTTGCACTGGAAATCTTGCGGCGCCCCCGCCGGCTCGCCGATTTCCCTCAGCAGGGGTTGGCCATCCTTGTAAACGGTTTTAGCAAGTGGCCTGAGGAGTTGCCCTGTGGTCAAGTCACCATCGCGGTTGCAACCGAAGTGCTTGGACGTGCGACGCGGTTCCACGAGTTTAGCGAGCAGGATCTGGCGAATTTGGTGAACGGCTTCAGCAAATGGCCGGAGGAGACTGCATCTCGTCAGGCAACAGTCGCGATCGCAAGTGAGCTCCTGCGCCGTGCCGTCCAGCTTCCGCATTATACCCAGCAAGGATTGGCGAACCTGGTGAACGGGTTCTGCAAATGGCCTGAAGATGCGACTTGCCGTATGGCCGCGGTCGCGATCGCGGGTGAAGTATTTTGCCGTGCTGCCCAGCTCCCCGATCTGACTCAGCAGGGGCTGTCAAACCTGGTGAACGGTTTTAGTAAGTGGCCCGAAGAGGCCGCGTCTCGCCGAGCCGCGGTCGCACTCGCTCGCGAGGTCCTGCGCCGCGCCGCTCAGCTCTGCGAGTTCTCACAGCAGGGACTTGCGAACCTAGTCAGCGGCTTCGGTAACTGGCCGGACGAGCTGCCGTGCGGTCAAGTGACCGTCGTGCTCGCAGGCGAGGTCCTTCGCCGCGCCGATCGGAGGATGGCGCTCTCGGATTTCACTACCCAGGATCTCAGGGGCCTGCTGATCGGCTTCAACAGATCGCCACAAGAAAGTGCCGTTCGCCAAGCCACGATCACGATCGTCAATGAGGTCCTTGGTCGCGGTATCAGGCTCTTTAATTTTACCAAGCTGGAAGCGGAGAATTTGCTGTGTGGCTTTAGCAAGTGGCCGCACCACGCCGCCGGGCAAGGGAGGGTGACCGAGATCGTCAGGGAGCTGCAACTCGCGTCTGAGACCGCGTAGGCCCGTGAGAGGAGACGCGATGTTAGCAGATGAGGTGATCGAGGAAAGAAAGCCAGCTAGTGGTGTTCGATACTCATGGGGCGACGTCATGACACGACAACCCGAAACAATGAGAGGTGTCATAGCTCTATCGGCGACGCCCATACTGCACAATATTGAGCGACTAATCAGAAGGACGTAGATTCGTGAGTCAGGCTGAAAACGACGTCGTCGAGCATATGCTCTCATCATTGACGATCAGCTTGTTTCAGAATCGTATCGCGCCATCCGACGAACAGGTGATGTATCATTTCGGGCTGGCCTGCGAAAGAGCGGGGTTGATCGCGACGGAAGAGGTCGCAATACGGATATTGAAGCGCGTGTCGCGCGAGATCAACCAGGCGCAGTCGGTGCTTGAGTTCGTTGGTCGCGGCGAGGGTTGGCTACACTGAGCGCAACGTAAGGAAATTCTGTCCCGACAGTGATGTGCGGTGTCTGTCGGACTTGGGAGGGATCCGCGAGCGAAATTAGCTCTTGCCTGCCGCAATCCGCGAAAGCGCCAGTTGAGCTTGAGGATCATGACCTCGGTCACTGATAGCTGGATGCTTATCATTTAGGTCGACTTTGCTGATTGATTAAACGCATCGGCCCTCGGCGAGGAGGCGCGTTACGCGCAAAAATCTGCTAGCGTTCGGCTCGTCGATCAACACAGCGTCTCCCAGGAAGGGTTAGCCGACCTCGGCGGCACAGAAGCAGCAACGTCGCTGTCCTGTCAGCATCACGCTGCCGGCGTGCCGCCGCTCGTCAGCTTGTCGACAGCTATATCTCGTAGGCTGAATGTCCCTAATCGCTGGCAAGGCCGGCTCGATGTGCTCAGGCATCGCAGGAGAGGGAGATGGATTCCGGTATCAGCCCCGATCCGTGAGCGAGGCCCGTTGAGATTGGTCCTCGGTCGCCATCGGGCGCAGAGTAATCACACCAAGCCCTGCGTGGCGACCGCTTCGTGATGTGCTCTCGTCAGCCGATGCAGCGCATCCATAGCGGGGCTCTACCGGCTTCATGATACGCCGCTCCCGGTGTATTCGCTTCCTTTAGCTACCGAAGAGACGACATTTATGAATGCAGAACAGCTTGGCGCTGGGACTCCTTCCGAAGCTTCCGATTGGGAAAGCTCCGAACCAGGGTCTCCGGTCTCATCGCAATGGGACGAAGCATTGACGGATACGCAGGCGTCTGCGGACTTGCCGGATCAGGTCTTGACGGATTGGGCTGCCGAAGACGGGCAGGGGCAGCATGAGGATCGGCAGCTGGCGGTAAGTCGAATGAGGGCCTGGAGGGACACGGGCGTTCTCAATGAGCCACTGGATCTGTCGTCCCTGTCCCTGACCACCTTGGCGGTTCTGATCCCGGCCGGCTTGCGCCGCCTGAATGTCGACAACAATGAGCTGAACAGCCTTCCCGAAGCTCTCCCGGCCAGTCTGCAGCGGCTCCACGCGAACAATAATCGGCTGACCGGCCTGCCCGCGCTTCCGCCTAGTCTGCGGCGGCTCTATGCCATTAGCAACGGGCTGTCCAGCCTGCCCGCAGAGCTGCCGGCTGGATTGCGGCGCCTGAATGTCGACAACAATCAGTTATCCAGCCTGCCCGATCGCCTTCCACCGACGCTTCAGGAGTTGGACGTCGCGGGCAATCGGCTGACTCGTCTGCCCGAGCTTCCAGCCGGGCTCGAGCGCCTGAATGTCGACTATAACCAGCTGACCGATCTGCCCGAGCCTCTTCCGGCCGGGCTTGAATGGCTTAGTGCCGGCCATAATCGGCTGACCAGTCTGCCCGAGACGTTTCCGGCCGGGCTGCTATGGCTTGCCGCCAGCAACAACCAGCTAACCAACGTGCCCGCGACTGTGCTGACACAGCTCAGCCGGGACGCGAGTGTTGATCTGGAGAACAATCCCCTGTCCGACGCGGTGCAAGCCGGCCTGGCGACCGCCATGCATGCCGGAGACTATGCTGGCCCGCAGGTTTTCTTCCCGACCACCGCAGGCGCGGTGCAAGTTGAGCCGCGGTCGTTGCAGGAGGTTGTCGCGCACTGGCTCGAGGGCGAGTCGGCAGCAATAACCGCTTGGCAGGCCTTCGCCGAAGAGCCGGGTGCCCTAGATTATGCACGCTTTCTCGACAGGCTCCGCGGCACCGTGAACTATGGTAGCGACGCGTTCCGGCGCGCGGTCGCCGAAGATCTGCGGCAGGCAGCCATCAGGCCGAATCTGCGCGAGCAGTATTTCGAGCTGGCCTCCGGAGCGAGTGCGAGCTGCGAAGATCGCATCACTTTGACCTGGAACGGCATGCAGAGCACACGCCTGAACGCGGATGTCGAGGACGGCGCCTATGACGGACGCCTTGGCGAACTGCTCCAGCACGGCCGCGTCATGTTTCGCATGGAGGCCCTGGACCGAATCGCGCGCGAGACCGTCAACTCGCTTCGTCGAACCGATCCGGACACGGACGTCGATGAGATCGAGGTCTACCTTGCCTACCAAACCCAACTGCGTGATGCGCTGGAGCTGCGGCACATCGCTCCCGATATGCGCTTCATGAGCGTCTCTCACGTTACCGGGGACGATGTCGCCAGGGCCGAGACGGCAGTGCGGAACCAGGAAGCGACGGAATTTCCGCAGTTCCTGGCGACCCGATGGCGGCCATGGGAAAGTGTGCTAAGGCGCATCGCGCCCGAAGACTATGCTGAGATGCAGGAACGGATCGTCGACGCGATGGGCGAGCCGTTTCAAGCCCGCCTGGATCGGCGGCTGGCGGAGGATGGTCTGACAGGAGACGCCGATGCCGAGCGGGTGTTCGGTGCCCAGATACGCAACGAGATCGCGCGCGAGATCAAAGGCGCGGTCATGGACCGGGTGCTCGGGAAGCTCGGCTTCGAGCTATGAGCTCCTCCGCTGGAAAGGTCATCCATGCCTCTCGGCCGCCCGCAAAGCCCAAGGGGTAGTTGCCGGTCGCGCGATTGGGTGCGGATGAGCTCAAGGAAAAGTACGCCGATTTGCACCCAATCCAGGCGGGAATTCGCACAGTGCGTTTCATATCGCCAAAGCCCTTGGACGGTCGGTCTAACGACTGCTCATAAGCTGGACAAATGGATGGCGAGTAGTCCCGGCCTCAAGTTGCCTTTGTGCAACGCAGGCTCTCGATGTTCGTCCCCCGGGATCGATAGGATCTTCGCAGCATCAAACTCGATTCTAGATCGCGGAACATCGTGTAGTTCCGTCGTATCCACTGATGCAACTCCGTGGACCAGTCCTTTTCGTCCCGCAGATATCCGGTGAAAGAAAAGCCAAGTCGGTCTATATATCTCTTGAGAAACAGCGGCAGCGCCGAAATCTGGAGCACCCGCTCGCCATCCATGACTTCAGGTAGTCCGCCGCGCAGCACAAATTCATTGTGGACGGTAACCAGCGATGCTGACGGAATCTGCCGCCGCAGTGTGTCATAACCGCGAAAGGAAATGCGGTCAGCGCCGGCGATGAAGAGAATGATAGGAGCGACACAGCGGCGCGCCGTCTCCTTCATGAAGCCGATCTCCGCGCACATCTTGAAGAATTCGTCGAAGGCATGGAAGCCGAGATCGATCACCTTGGGTACCCGGTCATGGACGATAAGCGGGTCCATCAACTGCATCTTGCCGTAAGTGTCCGTCACATCCGCGGTCTCGGTGATCTTCGGCAAGTAATCGAGCAGTGATGGCTCTTTTAGATTGACATCAAACGACAGGGCAGTGCCGTCTTTCAGCAGCAAGAACTCGCTCAGGACGCGAGCGATGAGCGTCTTTCCGACCTGCGGGCTAGGAGAGCAGATGATGTAGATAGGGGTCGCTAACATAGCCAGCAGATCAATCTCGTTTCGTATATGGGCCTGCTCTTGGCCCGCAAGAATATGCGACTACTTCTCGCCACTCCGCGTAGCGGACTTGGCGCCGGCCAATTCCGTCAAGTTGATGCGATCAAATTCGCTCCAGACATTTGCCAGCCAGTGCCGGACATAACCGCGTAGCACGAAGGAGTTGTTCGCGGGCTCATCGTTGCGGCCCTTGTTTGCCACGAAATCTACGAACGGGACGGATGCGACTTCGACCTGCTCATAGGCCATCTCGTTAAGTTTCGGGATGGTCAACTCGGTCGCCTGTTTGATGCGGTGAAAATAGGAATTATAGGTCGACTGGTCCCACTGGAAGAACTGAGTGTCATTGATGAAATTCTTGACCAGATAGTACTTTGCGCCGCTCATGAAGGTAGCGGTCTCCGCGATTTCGTCGAGCGAAGCGATAGACGATCCTAGGATGTGGAACACGGCAAAGGTAATCTGGCCGGACCGCGCTGAATCCAGAAATCCGATGTCGCGCAGGGAGGCCAGTGCTGTGGACAGCAATCCGGCGCGAGCGTCGATGACGGTGACGGATAGCCCGGAGTTCAGGGTATCGAAAATCTTCATCTGGTCCGCGGTCGTTGTCATGTCGACGATCTCGGTGATCGCGGGATAAAAGCGCTTCAACGTTCCCCGCGGAGACTCCGTATCGAAGGCGCGTGTTTGCACGTTGTTGACGCTGAAGTAGTCCAGCAGCGTTCGTGATACGGTCGTCTTGCCGACTCCTCCCTTGTCTGCGCCCACCACAATCACAACTGGCTTCACCATAAAAATTCTCCTGAGACACTCGCTCTTGCCGCGCGCGAAGTGCGCAATCGGCGCATCTCTGCTTTGGGTGAGAACATGGCAGAAAGAAGGGTAATTGAATTTTCGATGAGAGAGCTCCTCAGGTTGACGAACGTTTTCAACATCGGGCGAGTTGCGTCGTGTGATTGAGACGCCGACGCACGTCGCGACCAGCAAGTAATCGCTCCTGCTCGTGATCTACGTGAGGTTTGTGAGTAGCCGAAAGGTCAGCCACCAAAGGATCAACCGTGAGGCTGGTGGTCGTTGCGATAACGATAGCGTTCTATCTAGCGATCGTTGGATCGGTGTGGAAATGAGGTGAATCTTACGCTGCGTCAGCTTGTAGCTTCGATGTAGACAGATCGAGGTGGTGCTACACTGGCCGGGAGGAAAGTCGCGAATCTAGCTCGTTCGACATGGGTTGGCCCGATCTAGTGTCTCCAGACGCATGATGACGTTTTCGCTAGAATGTGGCTCATCAGTTCTAAAAATGGATTGAAACGAGCTCTCTCTCGCCCTCCTGGGAGGGTATCGGGATGTGCGAGTGCTTAAATCCGCGAGGACGCAAATCGCAATCCTGCATCCGTGTCGAAGCAGAATTATCTTGTCGCGGACGAGGACGGCAGGAAGCCGGAGCGGCCGGTCCGGCGGCGTGTCCGACAACATCGCGCGCGACGATAACCGCATCTAGCTGAGGCGGACTTGCAGAAGAGCGGGCGTCGAATTGCGGCTTCCCGACGCGGTTGTAGAAATTCGGAACGCTCGAACGCAAACGAAAAGCTGGAGCCAACTGGCACGATGGATATTTACGGGAAGGGCGGCGATGTGGCGCCGACTGAAGTTTCGACAGGCTCGCGGTCAACATTCTGCTCTACACCGTGAATGGCCTGGCAATATTTCTCATAGTCATGAGGCGAGAGTCGGCGAGCAGCTCCGTAGAGTACACCGCGCCGAAGTAGTCGAGGACGAAGGCGCCGGAATAGCGTAGACTTTCAGTCGCGCGGATTAGATTGTCGAGAATTGAGTGCACTTGGCCAATGCGGTCGCGATAGCGTGCACGGATAACGTTTACAGCGTTCATCGAGTGAACCGCCTCGTCCGCAATCACCTCCCTCAACCAGTGATGAAGCGTGTTGTTACCAAGGGAGTCGTAGAAGGGCTTCTCTGCTGCATAGGCACGGCAAGTGCACATCTCATCAAATGCAATCATAACCATCAGGGAGAACTCGTCCTTCAGGTGTTCAACGATTGGACCAAAATCGTGAGGCCGAGCGGCCAATCTCTCCCGAAGATCCTTTTCGGATCCATTAGCGACGAGTTCAATGATGCGGATGAAGCCATCGGTGTGGCGCTCCTCGTCGATCGCCCACGCGCTGAAGAATGCCGCAGCTTCATCGCTAACGATGAGGTTTCGGTCGGCTAGCTCTTGTTTCAAGTGACGGGCGTCATATTCCGTGTACAGGTCAGGCCACAATTTATTCCAACGCGCACGTATAGCCGACGGCTCAGCGTTGAACATCGCTGGTGTAAGAGAATTGAATAGTTCTTTTGGACTCCAGTTCCGTCGAACCGGCGTGATCATCTGAGTGCCCTTAATCGCGGTGCGAGCGCTCAAGCGTGCCATTGTTAACCGAGCGCTGGTTAAGCAGTCTGTTGCAAACAACACGTGCCGTCACCCATCTGTTTTGGCGAGTTGAGTCTAGGTCGGAGACGTCCGCCTTGGCCCAAGCGTCACCCGGAAGGGGGCGGCAAGTGCTTGGGGCCAAGGGCAGCAAATCGAAAGCCCGACTCTCAATCTGAGGCGGAAGATGATGCGCCTGACGCTGAGAGTGCTGCCTCGGCAGGGCTGTGACACTGACAGGTACTGTTAGTGTCTCCAGATCCAGCGACGCCGCTGGTTCGGGCTACGGATCGGTCGGTCTGGACCGCGCAGAATTAGCCCTGTCGTGTGGTATGGGACCGAGGTTCGGACTGACACCAATGGACGTCAATCTGCGCCGGAGTCGATCCCAAACCTTGGTCTCGTCGCGGGGGTTGGCAAAGCGTTGGCCTCCGCTTCTCACATTGGAAGCCAACCAGTATCACAGGTCGCTTGATTGACGTGCAAGCCGAGACGTGCCCTCGCTCCTGTTCTTCATCTATACTCTTGCCTGGCTGAAACCGTATGCCGAGAAAATGCGGAGCAGCGGCGCCCTTGGCCCGGCAGCGCCGAGGCGCGTTTGATGGAGGATCCCCTCCTGGGTAAGGTTCATCGGCCGTCAGGCCGGCAAGAATCTGCCAACCAATCTCGCCTTTCGCCCTTGCCGCTAACGGATCGAAAACTGTTATGCAGCAAGTTCTCGCCTGGGACAGCAGGGGAAATATCCGCAAATGACCGGACTGGCCGTTATGGAAAACGTGCGCCGCTATCGCGCGATAGCGTCTCTGTGCCGGCAGGCTGCCGCATTTCGGCCAATACAAGGCGGCTCATTGCTGGCGCAAGCTATAGAGTGGGAGGAGCGCGCGGTTACGGAGCTTGAGAGATATTTTAACTGTTCGCCTGCACGTGTTCATTGAAGTGACCGGGCGATCCAAAGATCCGCTACCCAAGAATTGGTAAACTCAGATACAGAATGTTGGCCAGGTGACCTAGTTACGAATTCGTGTGAAAGATCGGTGACGTACTGGCTTCTAATTGAGGGTAAAGGCCTGCTCCATCGAAGCGAGGGCGTGTCGGGCTCACGCCATCCAGCCAAGAGATGGCGCTCGGCTCTCCCGATGTACACGATAAAGTTGCGCTCCTCGCGACAAATATCGTTCGAAAGCAAATGCGCCTGTAACCTCTGCACGTGATCATTATCTAGTTGTCTGTCGGCCAGCCGACTGACGTGGATAGGTATCCGCGATTTACCGTTGTCGGCTGTGAGATCTCGATCCGGCTAATGCTTACTCGTCGCCAGGTTGTAACTCCTGATTGAAGTTTCGTATGTCCGTCTTACCTTCAAGTGCGGCCGACAACTCGAGATTGTTGCGCAACATCGAATTTGTGGGCTCGATCGCGAGGCCTTGACGGTATAGCACTTGCGCCTCCTCGTGGCGCCCCTGTTGATCGAGCACGACGCCCTTTGCATTCAATGCGCGCAGGTCGCCGGGGGCTGCCAACAGTACCTCATTGAGTACCTGAAGTGCCTCATCTGAGGAGTTGCGCGCCAACAAGGCCCGTGCAAGCGAAATTGCCGCACTGACGTTGTCCGGTTGTTGGTCCAAGGTCGCGCGCAGACTCTGCTCATCGGCATGAACGAGAGCGCGCGAGATGCGCTCGTGCATGGCGGGATCAAACTCTTTGCCGCCTGCCAAGTCTGACGTGGACCACTGCTGGCGTGAAAGATCGGACGGGCTCGCGCAACCGGTGAGCATCACAATAGTGAGCATCGCAGGCAGAGTCGACCATGGGCCTGGACTAACGAAGCACAAGCGCCGCCGACGTCTGGTTCCATTTGAATTCATAGCCTGCTCACGATGATCTGCTGTGCCGTGTCAACTCGCAGCGCTCAGGAGACTGCCCGGGGAAGGGCTCTTGTCCTTGGCAGCTGCCAGCTTCACGGATCCGATCGGCTGGACCGTGAAATCTGCGGCGAGATCCTGATAAGAAAGGACAGGTAGGTCGATTCCGTTACGGGTGAGAAAGCCGCGAACGAAACGCCGGATATCCATCGAACCTAGAATAACTGGCTGGTTCTGGCTGCGCGCGATGCTTGAATGGATCTGGCGAAATTGGGAGAGCAGCATTTCGCTTTGCCGGTCCTCCAAAACGAGGTACGGGCCGACGGCGGTCTCGCGCACGGCACCCCGCACGATATCCTCAGTCTCGCGCTCGACGATAAAGGCAGCCACAACGCGATGTGCGTTAGCATAGCGGTGACAGATCTGCCGCTTCAGAACAGAGCGCACATATTCGGTGAGCAGTACAGCGTTTTGCTCCCGTTCGCTCCATTCCGCAAGCGCCTCCAGAACCAAGCGGGTGTTCCGGATCGGGATGCCCTCGTCCAGCAGACGACGAAGGACATCCGCGATCCGAGGGATCGGGGTCGTGCGCAGCACCTCCTTCACCAGATCGGCATATTCCTGCTCCATCCGGCCAAGCAACTCGCGCGTTTCCTGAATGCCAACCAAGCGCTGTGCATAGCGCGTCAACGTGGACCGGACGCGCAAGGCGATGATTTCGCTCGGTCCGTGATGCCCTATGCCGGCCGCTTTGAGAGCAGCCGCATGGCCCTGTTCGATCCAGATCCGATTCGTGTCTGGATCCTGCCAGAACGGGATGCCGCTCAATTCGATGTTCGCTACGTCGTCATCAAGCAAGAGCTTTGTCGGATCAATAGCGCCCTCTTCTACGGGCACGCCCTCGACGGCCACACTGAATTGCGATCGGGCCAAGTGGTTGGCGCTTTGGGCGGGAATACGTGGAATTGTGATACCCAGATCAGCTGAGACCAGTGCTGAAACCCGTGCGACGCATTGCTCGAGTTCCCTCACGTCCATTGCCTTCATCAGGTTCGGCGCCAGCAACAGGGTAATCGGAAGTGCTTCGGCCGGCACGGTTTGCTTCTGACTCGGCGTGGCCGCGGGAGTCGAACCGGTGGGACTGACGCCGGCCTTGGGAGCGGTCTTGCTCTCTGGCACGCCAACCTTGACAAAGCTGGCGGCGGAAAAGAGCGCGGCCAGTATGACAAAGGGGGGCAAAGGGAAGCCAGGAACGAGTCCCATCACAAGCAGGACGCAGGCGGCCAGCCGGAGCGCTTGTGTGCTGGCCGTAAGCTGGTTGACGATATCGGCGCCGAGATTGAGTCTGGAAGGACCGTTGACACGAGTGACAATGGTTGCGGCTGTTATTGACAGCAGCAGCGCTGGGATCTGCGAAATGAGCGCATCACCGATTGTCAGGATAGTGTATTGATGCATCGCCTCCTCAAGGGACATGCCCCTGGAGAGCGAGCCGATCGTGATGCCACCTAGCATATTGATACAGATGACTATGAGTCCGGCGATGGCATCGCCCTTCACGAATTTCATGGCGCCGTCCATCGCGCCGTGAAGCTGGCTTTCCCGCTCCAGCACGCCGCGCCGGCTGCGGGCTTCGTACTGGTCGATATGGCCGTTGCGCAGCTCTGCGTCGATCGCCATCTGCTTGCCCGGCAACGCATCGAGCGTGAAGCGCGCCGACACCTCTGCCACTCGTTCGGCGCCCTTGGCCAGAACCATGAATTGCACCATGGTTACGATCAGAAATATGACAATGCCGACGGCGATGTTGCCGGATATGACGAAATCGCCGAACGTATGGATGATGCTGCCGGCGTCACCCTCAGACAGGATCAGCCGCGTCGTTGCAACGGTAAGAGCGAGACGAAAAACAGTGGAGATCAGGATCACGCCCGGCAGGGATGAAAAGTCGAGTGGCGTGTTGAGATACAGGGCGACCATCAGCAGCAATATGGCAAAGCCCAGATTGAAGCCGATCAGCATATCGATTACGACGATCGGGATCGGCATGATCATCATTCCGATCGCCAGAAGAAGCATCAGCGCGACCATCAAATCCGGGTGGGCGGGGGCGCGCGTGATGAGATTTCGTAGAACGTTGGCCATGAGAAGCCTTATTGTTGCTTGGCTGGAGCTGTGGTGCCGCGCAATGAAACATAGCGTTTGAAGACAGCCTGCGCTTCGGTCATGCGGCCGGCGTGACGCAGGGCGTGGCTGCGCATCAGCATCAAGGGCAGAGACGAAGACGGTTCGTCATCTAGTTTGTCAAGCCGATCCAATACCGACAGCGCTTCGTCACCGCGACGCTCCGAGATGAGAGCATAGGCCAGGATCCGCAGCAGGCCGATGTCTCGAGACTGTTCGTGAGCAACCAGCCGCAATAGAGCCAGGCTCTTTGCGCTTTGCCCGCACGAAAGATAGATATAAGAAAGCACGCAGAGCAAATCTCGCTCCGGCCCAGTGACCAGCTCGAGAGCATCGGCTTCGGAAACGTTTGGCGGCTGTGTAGATGTGACGTGTTGCAATTTGTCTGGATCGGCCATTGCTAGCCTTTGATCAAGCCGTTGTGGCTCTGCCGGAGCAAGATTAACCGCTGCAGCTCCAGCTGCAGAAGGGCGGCTCCTTCACGTGCCACCAAGTCCTCCGGGGCGGCAGATAGCGTATTGGCTAAACGCTCCAAAAGAGGGCCGTGTTGCTCGGGACGCAGAACGTGCGAATGACGTAGGCGCGGCGTCACGAACGAGAGCAGGCTATGCGCGAGATTAGGCCCGTTAAGCCAAGCGAGTTCCGAGCCTGGCTCAATCTGACCTGGCTGGGCGCGAGCCTCGTCGAGATTGACGCGCGAAATCGCATTGATCGAACCGAGCTCAAGCGCGCTGTCGATCGTGGCTTCAACCAAGCGATCCGGTGCGTCACTATGTCGGGAAAACGCGCTGTGGCTCTTCTCGTCATTGCCACGCGTCCGGTCAATCCCGATGGACCTGGCTCGAGAATTGACCGGCGTGATGGCAGATGCATGATGATCAACGCTTGGTCCCTGAAAAGATGGGCCAGGCTCGACGGAATTCGGGGGCAGCCTAGTCATGGCACTTTGCTTCCTTACCTGCGGCCTGAAAGGCTAGTAGGACAGAGCGGCAAGCCGGCCATTCCGGCTCAGCAGAACACGCCCTTCCTCAATCCCGTTGACGGTCCATCCATTGCTCAAGAGCGCGCCAACAAAATATTTTTGACCGGCAATGACGATATAGGGGTCACTGCCCCGCCACACAGCCTGGATCCCAACTGCGGAGGGTGTCTTTTCATCTCTGACGACGACTGCATTGACGAGCGTAGAAGCGCCGTTGCTATCGCGATCAAACCGTTGCTGGATGTCTTGCCAAGTGGCGAGTGCAGCGGGCGTAATGCTGCCGTCGGCCGTGACAACGCCGGCTCCAGAACCGATTTTGATGCCGACAAGGCCCGCTCTGTGAACTTCCTCTTGCAGCAGACCCGCAGCTGCATCGGTGGCCAGAGCATCAGGAGCGCTGAGCGCCAGCTTGGGTGCAACGTCGGCGGCAGGAGGCAACGAACTCGGCACTGTAGCCGTGTCGGTCTGGACAAAACTGGTCGAGACTGTGCCAACCGCGGCAAGGCTGATCACGACCATGGCGAGTCTGGCGAGCGATACACGCCGGCGATCAATAGAGCCAGGTTTTTCGAGACCCTCGATAGACCACCGGATCGACATTTCGCCGGCATGAAGGACGGCAGGAAGAGGGACAACGATGGGCGTGTTTGGCAAAACAGTCTCATGCCCCTCGACACGAACGTCGCTCGCCAGTGCCTCGATCTCGATCGAGTTGGAATGCGGGGTGACACGAAGATGGTGCGGTTCGAGGCCCTGTTCGACAAAGATCAAATCAGCATCGAGGCTGCTGCCGACCAGACACGATCCGACCCCTACTTTGCCCGTCAACCCGGAATAACATCCCAGCAGCACTTCGAAACGCGGGCAATGTGGTTCATTCACGGTCGCTCTCCTGAACTGCGAACGGAACCGTACGGCAAAACCGTACGGCCCGTTGCGGCTTCACGGACTAAGCAGCCCGGGAAAGTGGGCGACGTACGTCGCCCCGCCTCATCTTTTACTGCACCCGCTCATCGGCTGCTTTCTTGACGGTCGAGAGCTCGGTCGAGACGACGCGAAGTTCCACATCCCGCTCAGCAGCCTTGGTGCTGGTGAGAGTCAGAGCGGCGATTTGCCGTTGGAATGCCGCCTCTCCAGCAACTTCAGCGGCGGTGGAAGCGGTTGCAGCAGCAGCGGTGCCAGCTGCACCAACACCTTTAGGCATATTAGTTCTCCTGTTTGCTTGAATTTCGCCGCAACGTGCGGCTCCTATTTTCCTGACGCCGCAACATGCGACGTCAGGAATCCTCTTCTGTTTCGGCCATGACGTCGTCGAAATGACTCATTGCACTATTTGCAAGCTGTAGAGCAGCGGCTCCGAGAGCGACGTTGAATGCTTGCTGCATAGCGGCTTCTCGCGAGGTTCCGCCTGGAGTGGACGCGCCGCCGTTTACGGGAATGTTCGCATCTGGCGATCGGCCATGATCATCGCGCTCGTCAGGTTTATGAGATCCTTTTTTGCCGCTGCTTTTGCCGCCAGCCGCATGGAGGTCGGCATCAACGTGCCCAGTGGCGCTGGAGCTTGTAACGCGCATCGGGTTCTCCTATGTCAATTCGATCGTGCCAATGGAGGCAGTCTCCGCCCACCAATGTGCAAACGTTAGCTTTCGAGAAGCTGACGAGTTCTACAAAATGCAATGGGCCGATGCTGGATCTGCGAAAGCTGCAGATCAGATGGTATGTACCAGGACAAACGTTCGTTTGTGGAGCTTGTTCGGGTCGGATCGCTGCTCATCAAGTCGAAAGCTTGAGCAGGCGGATGTTAACGCGACTATTAATAGATCGCGTTTGAAGTCGACGCGCTGCAGTCCCGGTCTGACGTCACTTTCGATGCCCGCGGGGTCTTTTGACAATTTTCTTGCGGCCGGGCGCAGCGGGACGGAGCTTGACCTGGTTTGGAGCGGGGCGGAAAGCGAGATTGACGGCGATTCAGCGGTAAAGGATGATCCCTCGGTCCTGGAGGGCTCATGAAGGATCCGTCCATCGGGGTCCGCCTTCACGAGAGCGAACAGCAGCCTGCCGCTCGAGAAGCGGTCCTCTGCGATCAGCATGCTCCTGATCCTTGCGCAAGCCGGCAGGCTCCGCACCTCTGACCGGTTCTGTCGCGCGGTTTTAATGCATCGACCTTCTTGCCGGGCTGCGTATGCAGCCGATTGACCTTCGCAGCGGCAGACTGGATTTGAGGTCGGCCCTCGCGCGATCGGGCGCGCCCCACATAGATTGTGCGCAGTGAAGAGCGAGACAAGTTCCTCGGATCCGGCGGACGGTATCGAGGATGGTAGAGCTTGCGCGACCGACTGCTCGGCAGGGAGACCCGACCGCGCGTAAGCCGCACAAGCTCGACCGGCGTTTTCAGCCTTATCTTGACAGATAGTGTGATCCGACTAGGCGTTAGCGCCTGCAGCTTGCATGCGGTCGGACTCGATGCGAGCCTTCAAGTTGTTCAGGTAGTCCTCCGCGTAGGACTGGGCTACCGAAACCGGGAGGTTGACCCCCGCCGTGGCCGCTTCTTGAATTGCCTGCTTCACCAAGCCTTCTCGCATTGCCAATTTGACCTCAGGGCCGCCGATGCAGCCTACCGCCTGTGCCGCAAGGCTCAGGCCGGCTTCTTCGAGCGCTTGCTTTATGTTGCCACCGCTGATCGCCGTGTGAAGAACATTTGCAGCTTGCGCTTCGGCTTCGAGCACCATTGACGCCAGATCGGCCAATTCGCCCAAGCCTGGAATGAAGCTAAGTACACCGACTGCTGTCGCAGCCCAGTCGAGTACCTTGGAGCCAACCTTGAGCACGTCATTGATTGCGTGCATGAAAGCGCCACCGTTCTTTTTGGGAGACTTGACGTCGGGTTGGTCTGCCACGCCCATCGTCATGTCGGCGACCGCGTCCTTATCGGCGGCCGTTCGGGCGGCATGCGTCTTCACATGTTGAACGGTGCGGTTCGCACCGGACATGTTGCTGAAGAACTGGTTGAAGTCGCTCTTGCTGATATTACCGGAATCGACCGTATGGCCGCCGCCGAAGTCGAAGAACTTGTGGTGGGTTTTGTAGCCCGTAATCGCGTTGTTCATCAACCCGAACAGCACAGGGTCGGACAGCAGCTGGGATGCCGCCTTTCGCACCTCGGGCGGGAGGCTCTTGTCGTCGGCCATGCTCGCCAGCTTTTCCCGCGTCAGGTCGCCCTTCCCGAAAAAGGCGCTTTGGTTCTTGCTGATCGTGTCGAGCGTATCGAGCTCGGCTTTTGTGAGATTCACCGATGATGAAGCAACCTGCAGGAAGTCCTCTTTGTGGACCTTGTCTATCGAGCCGCCATACAACTGCTTCCATTCATTCGGATGGTCGAGGAAGTATTGAGCGGCCGCGAGAACCTGCGGCGGGCATTTGCCCGTCTTGGCTTCGCCGTCGACGATCTGCTTGAAATCCGAAATGCTTAGGTTCTTGGGCAGGTTGTCGGAATAGCGATAGAGCTCGCGCAATGCATCGGTCAGCATCATAACCGATGGCTCGCCATTGCCGCTGCCGTCGGAGGGGATGTAGTTTTGCGTATAGTTCTTTGCCCGCTGCTCCTGGAACTCAGCAACTTGCGGGTGGTGATCGGAGAAGCCGGAGAGATCACCCGCTTTGATCTTACCGCCGCAGCGGCCGTCGCCTTGCGAGCCTATCGCGTAGAAGAGCTCGGGGTCTCGCTGCAGTGCCTCGATCGCCGCCTTTAGATCCGGCGGTGTGGAGGGATCGTTGGCCAAATCCCCCAGAGATTTCCAATCCAGCGGGCATTTGTCCTTGTGTCGGATCAGCACCGACACAATCTGCAGCTCGGCCTCAGTCGGGGTGCCGCTGTTCCACGTGATTCTGGAGCTTTGTACGGGAGCTTCTGCGATCTTTGGGGCGTTCGCAGCGGAGGAGGCTTCCTCAGAGGACGGCTCGGGGGTCTCCTGACATGCGTCCAGTGCGGCCTTAATCTCCGGCGGGATGATGTTCCGCACCTCTTGCGTGAGTTCCTCCGTCAGTTGCTTGGCCGAGTCCTCGGTCGCCGGACCTTGCGGTGGGGAATGCTCGTCAGTCGTGCCCTTCAACGACAAACTGACCAGCACCGCCTCGAAGCTTGAAAAGTCACGCGCCGGCGAGGGCCCGGAAGCTAGCCCCGACAAAGCCAAATTCGAGCTGGTGGTTAGCGGCAGATTGTTGACTGACATCATACGTCCTCTGATTTGAGATCGCACCACAAGCTGGCTATGTGGCGCAGCCTGAGATCGCGGCGAACAACGAGCAAGAAATGTCGATAGGATTCAATGGCTCCTATCGCTTGCTTCCGATTGCACAGCGCCCCCAGCGCTCGGTTTGGCTACAATCTATAGGCATATCGCCGTCTAGATATTCACGCCGTATGGTAAGAGCGATCAGCTTTCGAGAAGCTGACGGCGCTCAGAGGATTTCACAATGAGTTGAGAAATGACGTCGCTCAAGGCGGCGACGGGTCTCAACTCGGCGTCGGCTTGCTTGGGTGCTCGATCGCTCGCCTCCGCGACAACCAGGTCAACGAGTCTGCCGCCTTTCGCAGGGTTCGCGTGCGCTGATTCATGCAACACATCGCCGGTTCCGCAGCATCTTTCGGCAACTCACCAGCGCGCGGCCAGCTCGCGCTTGCGCGTCAAACAAGTTTGTTGGCGTCTGCCCGATCGGGCCGATGCAGCATAATCGGATCAGATTGCCGGGGTGGACGCACGAATCAATCCATCGCCCAAAAGTTGAGCGGCGCATGGTACTCCGGACGCCTCGGATCTCAGATGCACCTCTGCATCTGTCAATGTCATTGGACTTCGTCACCTGGCGGGTGTCCGCCCGAACCTGCAGGCCCAAGGGCGGCGTCCAGCGAAGGTTCGAGACGAATGAACCCTTCTGCTCGCCATTGCGCTGTGTGAGGCACACCCAGGATGGTGAACGTTGTAGTCCGGACATTTCTGTTCGGCATGACGTCACGGCCTCTCAGCATCTCGATCTGAGCAGGCGTAGCTGTTTGGCCGATGAAGACCCAGTTGTCCCTGGCGAGATATCCGTTCGCCATGACGAAATCGCCAAGTTCCGGCGGCGCGACGCGTACGGGCAGCGCGGGCCGCCCTCGGGACCGTCCGGCGTGAGGTGACCCCGCCTGCATGCGTCCAGGCTCAAGATCTTGCCAAACCGGGTTCTTGCCGAAATCGGAGGGTTCCGCGCGATCTTGAGCGGCCGCTTGTTGGGAATTGGACTGCTCGCTGCCAATCAATGACGGCTCGCCGCGCGATGCTTGGCCTCCCAGCTCCTGCCAAATCAGGTCCTGGTTGTATTCGGGCATTTCATACAATGCCATCAGTTCACGCTCAAACTCAGTTCGATCGTCGGGCGATGAGGCCGAGTGGGCGTGTGGACTCTCGTCTGCTCCGCTTAGCGCATTGAAGTCCATCCTGTTCCTCCTTTTGCAGTAAAGAGTGGCTTTCATCCGATGCGACGAAGTTCATTTGCATGACGGACTTGGTGGAGCTTTTCCAAGGTTCGTATAAAGCGCTAAGGAGGCAAAGCATTGCTCGCCAGGATTCCGTTTCGAGCATCCATGGCGCCGGCCGGACATTTATTGCCTATCTTGCGACCTAGCCGCTAGACAGCTGCCCTCTGATAATGACAGCAGCAGCTTTCGAAAAGCTGACGGAGGGCGTAAACAGAGGAATCACATCTCTTCCTGACCCGTCTGTTATCATCGGTTCCTTCTCTTGCCAGTATCGGGCGCGTGAGCCACGCCGTCTTGATGTGATAGCTCGGGCGAAGGAGCGTCATTCGGTCGTCCTTCGCGAACGACCACGCTGGAAGATCCACGAAACAGCATCAAAACCGATTCATGCGGCGGCGGCTTTTCGACTCCGATGGGGTCTCGTCGCGCCTGTGCCTCCGTCACCAGTCCTTTGAGTGTTTGCTCCACAAGTGCGATAAAGCGAGGCGGACCGGACGCGAAGACGAGGCCATCGCCCGGTACGGCTCTCACGATGTAGCGCTCATCCGAGATGTTGAGTGCATCGAGTGCCGCCTTGAACGCATCAAAGCTGATCGGACTCAGCACCAGAAGGCGACTTTGCGCTTCATGCGCGTCAGATACGTAGAGCACCAGCCCATCGTAGTACCATTGAAGATTGTAGAGATTGATCAACCGTTCGAAGAACTCGCGCGGTGGGAGATCCGGCATTCGCCCGCGAATTCGTCCCTTCACCCCGGTGCTGATATTGACTCTGATATTGAGGTTGTTGCCGAACTCCTGCAGCGCGGCCGCGAGGTCCTGATCCAGCACTGTGTAACTATACGGCGTCGACGGCAGCGCCAGCGGGGCGCCGAGCGCCTTGATGGCGCCCAAGCAAATGAAAACACCAACATAGAGAACTTTCTTCAAGATATGCAGCCTTGTAGACGAGATGAGCATTTCTGCGATTTTCTTCTACTTGAGACTAAGCACTGGAATTCGTCCCAAAATTTGGAGGCCGACGCTTCGCCGGAAATTGGAAGCCAACCGTGATCATTCGATGACAGATGCTCGTCAGCTTTTGGTCAGCTTGCCTCTCTAGGGTGCCAGCCTATTCATGCGAGCGAATGGCTAATCTCACAACGTGACAGAAATGATTTCTCCCATGTGGCTTGGAATTGCGTCGGTCTCCACCAACCCCGTCGAGTGTGCCTCCAGCGGCTGTTCGCTGGCACACGCTCAGTTTCACGAGAGTCTCGCGCAGGCCGCCTTGAAACAAGGGGGCGCCTCTTCTGTGACCGAGCGCGCGCCGGTGTCATTGGTGCCGGAAGTGCAGCGCGCAGTCACGCCGGCGAGCCCGCTTGGCGATCGCGTCCTTCAGAGCATTTCTGCTATCCACCAGGGCAAACCATTTCCTGGAGGTGCAGTTTCGCCGACGCTCGTCGGCGACCCTGATCCTGCGAAGAGTTTCCAGCTTGGGCCGGCCGCGCAACCGCTCCTGCGGCCGCAGAAAGTCGAGGTGCATTCGGCGGACAAGCCGGAAGGTGCGGATCATTTCGATTCGGCGCTGACGAATTTGCGCGATGTTTACAGCGGCGTCGTCCAGGTTTCGCTCATCTCCAAAGGGACAGGTGCCGTCAGTTCATCTCTGAATAAGCTTCTATCGGCAGGCTGAGCGGGCCGTTGGCTGTCTTGACGAAAGGCAAGATCGGTAACGGTCGGCCCGCGAGCAAGCGGCTTCATGCTCTTGTTCTGCTGCTGCTTTTACCGATGCTCACCGGTTGCAAAACCGATCTGTATACCAAAGTTCAGGAGCGTGACGCTAACGAGATGCTTGGGCTGCTGCTGAGCAGGGGTGTCGATGCCATCCGGGTTATCGGCAAGGATGGGACGAGCACCATTCAGGTCGAGGAAAAGCAGCTCGCCTATTCCATCGAGTTGCTAAATGACCAGGGCTTGCCGCGCCAGCCCTTCAAGAGCCTTGGTGAGGTGTTCAAGGGGTCGGGGCTCGTTGCCTCTCCGGTTGAGGAGCGGGCCCGCTACGTCTATGCCCTCAGCGAAGAATTGTCGCGCACGATCAACGATATTGATGGGGTTCTCTCCGCCCGTGTTCATGTCGTTCTGCCGAAGAATGATCTTTTGCGGCAGGATGCAACCCCGTCCTCGGCGTCGGTTTTCATTCGGCACGCCTCCAACGCGAAGCTCTCAGCCTTGCTGCCGCAGATAAAGATGCTCGTCGCCAACAGCATCGAAGGTCTATCATACGACAAGGTGGCGGTCGTGTTCGTGCCCGTTGAGCGGACTCAGCATGAGGTCTCGGTTACGCCAGCGGCAGCTTCAAACGAGTCAACCAGGTTCGTCTCGGCTCCCATTGCGATCGGCGCAGGAGGTGCGCTCGGTGTATTGGGCATCCTATCTTGCGTACTGCTGAGCGTACGTGGTGGCCAACTTCGCCAATCCTGGCGTAAGCTGATGAATCTCGGCAGTGGTGCCAGCAAGCCAGCGGTCCAGTCCGTTGGCAAAAAGCTCCCCTCCGATGCGAAGTAGGCGGGCATTCAGGTCCGTATCGATGGTATCCCGCGACCAAAATCATTTACTCAACGCGCATTCCGATCGCCTGCGCGAGTTTGCCGCCTTGATCCATCCCAGCCGTTTGGCCGGCCATCTTGATGGGCTCCTGTCGGAGACCACAGTACTGCAGTTGCAGAAGACTCCGAGGCTGCAGCAAAGACTGGCCGAATTGCTGCTGAAAAGTGAGGAGGCCTCGAACGGAACTGACTGGGGCAGGGACGTTCTGCTCGGGCATGATCCGCGTCGGGCGGCCCTGCTCGCTGGCAGTATCTGGCACGCCCGCTCGGTGCTGAAGCTTGTGTCAAAGCATGATGTGGCGATTCTGATCGAAAATATTGGTGCGGAAGCGCAGGCGTTCTCAATCCGACACTTATCTGGCGCGGTCGCGACCACATCGATTGTCGATCCGCATAAACTATCGAGCCAGATTGAACATGACGGACATGCGTGCCTTGGTGCCTGGCTCAAGGACGCATCAGAGCTTGACCGTGTGCGCGTCCTTTTCCGTTTACCTGTGGGGACCGCCGCCGAATCCCCAGCAGCCGAACACCACAACGCAGCGAGTCGTTTGCTGTCTTTGGTGGTAGCCCACTTGGCCAGCGAGGCGCCAGCGGCATGACGGCCGATGAAATAGCCCGGCCAGATAGCCCACGGATACGGCCGCTTGGTCCACTCATACCAGCCGCGGAACTCGGCATCTGGTACGATGCGGTGCAGACGCGTGCGCTAGCCGACCGCTATCTGCGGCAGGTTCGCAGCTGGGCAAGCAAAGCCCATCAGCAAGAGCGGGAGCGCGGCCACAGCGAGGGTCTTAGGTCAGGATCGGACGAAATGGCGCAGCTGATCGCCCGAGCTGCTTCCGATGTGGCCCGGCGAAAGGCCGTTCTGCAGCAGGAGTTGCCACAGCTCGTCCTTGAGATATTGACCGACCTGCTGGGCTCCTTTGATCCCGGGGAGATGCTGGTAAGGACCGTTCGTCACGCCGTCGAGCAAAGATATGGCAGCGCAGAAGTATGCCTTCACGTGTCTCCTGTGAACGCTGATGCACTAAGACATGAATTCCAAGCGTTCGACGGGACGGATGGTCGGCCGAGAGTCAGAATTGATCCGGACCCGGCTATGGGGCCTGACCAGTGCGTTCTGTGGAGCCAGTTCGGCAATGTGGATTTAGGACTTGCCGCACAGCTCCGCAAATTGCGTCTCAGGCTTGATCCGTCCTCTCAGGAAGGCGAATCGTGACGATGCAACGATCAGACCATGATCAAGCGGCCGGAGAAGGAGATTTGCATGCGGCGCTGGCATCTGTAAGGTCCGCAGCAAAGGACGTCGATACGCGTGCTGTGCGGGGACGGATCACGCGGGCGATCGGCACGTTACTTCATGCCGTATTACCAGGGGCCCGTGTCGGAGAACTTTGCCTGTTGCAGGATCACGCATCCGGATGGGCGCTTGAGGCCGAAGTCATCGGTTTGTTGCCGGATGGGGTTCTGCTGACGCCTATCGGCGATATGGCGGGCCTGTCACACCGCGCGGAAGTGGTCCCAACCGGGCGCATGCAGGAAGTGTCAGTCGGGCCCGGCCTGCTCGGTCGCGTGATCGACAGCTTCGGTCGTCCACTCGATGGCAAGGGGCCCATAAAGACGGTCCATACTTGTCCGCTCCGCGGCAGGGCACCCAACCCGATGAAACGGCGTAGCATCGAGCAACCATTTCCTCTCGGCGTTCGCGTGTTGGATGGGCTTCTGACGTGTGGCGAAGGTCAGCGGATCGGAATCTATGGAGATGCTGGGTGCGGTAAGTCGACGCTGATGTCGCAAATTGTAAAAGGGGCGGCCGCTGATGTCACCGTAGTTGCACTCATAGGAGAGCGCGGCCGCGAGGTGCGTGAATTCATTGAGCGTCATCTTGGAGATGCCATTGCGCGCACGATCGTTGTCGTTGAGACATCCGATCGATCCGCAATGGAGCGGGCGCAGTGCGCTCATATGGCGACCGCACTCGCGGAGTA
Organism: Bradyrhizobium uaiense; assembly: GCF_010811875.1. GTDB lineage: Bacteria > Pseudomonadota > Alphaproteobacteria > Rhizobiales > Xanthobacteraceae > Bradyrhizobium > Bradyrhizobium uaiense. The sequence continues at coordinate 34,177 of NZ_VKHP01000020.1, read as the reverse complement.
TTTTCGTGATCAAGGACTGCAGGTCGTTCTAATGATGGATTCGCTGACGCGCTTTAGCCGTGCGATGCGCGAAATCGGCCTCGCCGCGGGAGAACCTCCGACCCGGCGCGGCTTTCCTCCTTCCGTCTTTGCGCTGCTGCCCGGTCTGTTGGAACGCGCGGGTATGGGGGAGCGGGGCTCCATCACGGCATTCTATACAGTGCTTGTCGAAGGTGACGGCACGGGCGATCCGATCGCCGAAGAGTCGCGCGGCATTCTCGATGGTCATGTCATTCTTTCGCGCGCACTGGCTTCGCGCGAGCATTTTCCCGCCATCGACGTGCTGTCGAGCCGAAGTCGTGTCATGGATGCGGTCGCCTCCGCGCCACATCGCAAGGCGGCCTCCGTCTTCCGCGATCTGCTCTCGCGCTACAATGAAGCTGAGTTCCTGATCAAGGTCGGTGAATACAAGCCCGGCAGCGACCCGCTGACTGATCGGGCAATCGGGTCAATCGAGGAACTGCGCGCATTCTTGCGCCAGGGACAGGACGAGCCGTCCAGCTTTGAGGAGACCGTTTCATGGATGTCGCGTCTCACGGCCTGAATCCCGTGCAAGCGTCGAAATTGCGGCTGGTGAAAGACATGAGGGAGCGAAGCGCGCTTCGTGAATTGTCGAGCATGGAAGACAACCGCCGAATTGCAGCCGACGCGCTGCAGCGGGCGTCTAAGGATCTTGAAGCCACGCAGAAGCATCGCGCCAAGGTCGAAGCTGAACTTTATCGGGAACTGGCGCAGCTCGAGACAACGTCCGTGACCGAACTCGATCGACGGTGTCACCTCGTCCTTGGGCGACTGGCAGTAGAGATCGAATCGGCGCGTCAGGCGCTTGTGCAGGCACGCATCGCGCACGAGGAGACCCAGCGGGCGGTGAATGAAGCGCGGGCACTATGGGCCGGGCGTTCGGCGGCGAGCCAGAAATGGCAAGAGATTGAGGGAAATGTCCAGCGAGCGACCGCCGTCCGTTCGGAGTCTGCGGCCGAAATCGACGCCGACGATGAAGTTTTGCTCCGATATCAGGGTGGTTCGCGCAGCCAGACGATCGGCGGGGCATTCTAATGGCTGGTTCTGTTATGACGTCGCGAACTGCGCCTGTGCAACCTGTCGGTAAGTGCCGTGGCTGAACCCGCACTCTTTCAGCCAGCGGTGAAGCTGGCGCATGAAGTGGTCTCGTGGGTCAACGAGATTGCCGCACGGCGCACCGTCCTGCAGAGCCGCCTTGGCGACAAGCCGCTATCCATCCGTGTGAGCCGGCTGGTCTGGCAGGCCGAGCCATATGCCATGTCAATGCTCGACTGCGTATTTCGCGCCGGAGGCGAGACAGCTGTTTTGTCCTTGCCTCGCCTTCTCGTCGAGACACTGATTTCAACAGTCCAGCAGGGCCTTACTTTACCCTCCGACCCAACCCGCTCGCTCGTTCTCGAGCTTGCACTGGCACCCTGGATCGTTGGATTAGAGAACGTGCTCGCATCGAATGTGCAGCTGATCCGCATCGAAGACGCAACGGCGAAAGACCCCTATCTGGAGCTCGATGTTGCCATCGGAGCGCTGGCAGGAAAGGCCCGCCTGTTCTTGTTCGCGCCTCTTGACGGTCTGATTCCTTCTGCGTTCCGCTTGTTGGGCGAGTCGATTGGCCAATTACCGCGAGAGCAAGGCAAGATTTCGTCGGAATTGCCGGTCGTGATTGCGAGAGAGATCGGCTCGCTGCGGGCGCCTGTCAGGCTCCTTCGCCAAGCACAGCCCGGCGACGCACTGCTGCCCGACGTCATTCCCTTTGCCCATAGCCAGCTGATCCTCACGGCGGACAAGTTGTGGGCGCCGGCGCAGGCCGCGGACGACAGACTTGTCCTTCGCGGACCATTCCGCCTGCAGCCCCATCCTCTAAGGTATGTAGATATGACGATACGCTCCCAAACGGAACAAGCAATCCCGCCCTCGGAAGCCGACATCGACAGTGTTGAGATCACGCTTGTCTTTGAATGCGGCCGCTGGCCTATCCCGCTGGGTACGTTGAGAAGCATCAACGAGGGACACGTGTTCGAACTTGGGCGGCCGCTGGACGGTCCAGTCGATATTGTAGCCAACGGTCAATTGATCGGCCGGGGCGACATCGTGCGCATCGGTGAGGCGCTTGGGATCCGGTTACGTAGCAGGTTGGCAGTCAATGGTTGACATTCAACCGAGCATCCTTGCGCTTCTTGCGGCGACGGTCGGCCTTGGCCTGCTGGCGTTCGCAGTCGTCACAACGACCGCCTTCATAAAGGTTTCTGTCGTTCTCTTCCTGGTTCGCAACGCGCTCGGAACTCAGTCCATACCGCCGAATATCGTCCTGTATGGCGCTGCATTGATTCTTACCGTGTTCATAGGCGCTCCAGTGTTCGAGCAGACTTACAATCGCGTGACCGATCCGCAACTTCGCTACCAAACCGCCGACGACTGGTTGATCGCCGCCAAGGAGGGCAGCGAGCCGCTGCGCGCCCACCTCAAAAAGTTCACCACTGAGGAACAGCGCACGTTCTTCCTGTCATCGACGGAACATATCTGGTCGGATGAGATGCGCGGCAACGCATCAGCCGATGATTTAGCAATTCTCGTGCCGTCCTTTTTGATCTCGGAACTTAAGCGTGCATTTGAGATTGGCTTCCTTCTCTATCTTCCGTTCATCACGATCGACCTGATCGTGACGACAATTCTGATGGCCATGGGCATGTCAATGGTGTCACCAACAATGATATCCGTTCCTTTCAAGCTCTTTCTGTTCGTCACAATCGACGGCTGGTCGCGGCTCATGCACGGATTGGTGTTAAGCTACGCAACGCCCGGAGGTTGAGATGGACGAAGCCAGCATCCTCACCCACCTGAGCCGATCACTTGTCCTGTTCATGATCTGGGTTCTGCCGCCGCTCCTGGCAGCTCTCGTGGCCGGATTGGGTATCGGCATCGTGCAGGCAGCAACCCAGCTGCAGGATCAAACCTTGCCACTGACAGTGAAGCTCCTCGTCGTCGTCGCGGTGCTCGTTCTGTTTGCCCCGGTGCTGAGCGCGCCGCTAATCGAACAAGCCCAGCATATCTTCACTGAGTTCCCCGCGCTCACAGCGAGGTATTAGTGCGGGGAACGCAAGGCTGACCAAGCCTAAAGCTATGGCGTCGCGTTTGTCTGTCCTCATTGTGAACCGTGACCAGAAGAGGCGAGTTTCGTCAGCTTACCGAAAGCTCGCCTCACTAGCATGGGCAGATAGATATCCGAACTGTCCTGTTCGGCTCGATGGGCCTTCGGAGGAAGAATGATCTCGTCTGAAATTGACATCCACTCAATTCAAATCTTGCTCACGATGGAATGACCTGCGGTAAGGCCTGGCCCTCGATGTCTAACCTGGCGAGTTATCAACTAGGGGGACAGGCGAACCGCTTTGATCTCAAGCGGCCGTACGGTTTTGACGTTCTGATGGATCATGCCGCGATGAAGGTGCCGCCCGGGACCGATCTCCGCAAACTGTTGAATTGATGGAAGCTCCGAAGCTCCAGATCATCAGCACCGCCCTGCGGCCGGTGAGACTCGAAGGAGCTTGGCTTGCTGGCCTTGCAGCGGCGCTATTCGGCGGGTCCTATCTTGAAATGGTCATACCTTATTGGCGACAGCCGTGGCTGCGGAGAGTTGAAGCGCTTGACCTGGCCTGGCGCTAGGTGTCGCTCTGCAACCGCTAGGACACGAGGTAGATGACCAGCAGAGTGCTTGACGACTCGCATCATGGCGAGGCACGGGCGATTAGATTGGCTTGAAGCGAGCGGCGAGCTGAGCTCAAATGGATGCGTTGTCACCCACCGAGACGCAAAGTCTGGTTCAGACTGCCGTCGAATTCGTCGTTGCGGCCGGACTTGGCGCGGCCCGGGCGCTTGGCATTATGCTGGTTCATCCGGTATTCACCCGGCCGCACATTAGCGGGATGATCCGCGCAAGCGCGACGGTTGTGATTGGATTGCCTTGCTTGATGCAAATCAAGAGCGGCTTGCAGACGCTGGATCCCGGCACCCGTATGATTGCGGTCGCGCTCCTCGGCGTGAAGGAGATATTTATCGGCCTATTATTCGGCTTTCTGCTCAGCATACCACTTTGGAGCATCCAAGCGGTTGGTGACATCATTGATACCCAGCGCGGCATCTCAAGCCAGGTAGACGATCCTGCGACGCGCAGTCAAACCTCCGCAATGGGGCTCTTTCTCGGAACTGCGGCGGTTACGATCTTCGTTGTATCGGGGGGCCTGCAGACAATGGTCAGGTGCCTCTACGGAAGTTATCTGATCTGGCCCGTGTATCGACTGCTACCGCCCCTGACCGAGCGGGGGGCAATGGAGTTTATCAAGCTTCTCGACCATATCATGCATACGACCCTCGTGGTCGCCGGGCCCGTGCTGGCTCTGCTGCTTCTGATTGACGTATCCCTCATGCTGCTCGGGCGCTTTGCGCCGCAAATCAAGCTGAACGACCTCTCTCCGACTATCAAGAACGCCGCCTTTGGCATCATTATGGTGAGCTACGCCGTCTTCCTGATCGAATATATGGGAGCCGAGATCGTTCAGTTCGACGGTGTGCTGGAGTGGCTCGAGAAGTTCTTGAAATGAACGACACGAGTGAAGAGAAAAAGCTTCCACCAAGTCACAAGAAGCTGAGGGACGCGCGTAAGAAAGGGCAGAGCCCGCGCAGCGCCGACTTTGTGACCGCGGCAAGCCTTTGCGCTGGTTTCGGCTGCCTGTGCTTCAGGGCGGGCCCGATCGTAGACGCATGGCGCGAAGCCGTGCGGCTCATCGACAAGCTGCAGGGCCGGCCGTTCAACAGCGCGGTCGGGCAGGCGTTGGTCGGATTGATGGACCTTTCTATGGCAGCCGTAGCTCCCATCCTGGGTACGGCGTTGGTTGCCGCCATCTTGGCCGGCGTCTTGGCCAACGGCGGGTTGACGATTTCCGTCGAGCCGTTGAAACCCAGTTTTGAGAAATTGGATCCGGTCAAAGGGCTGAAGCGGATTGTCTCCCAGCGCTCGCTTGTCGAGCTTGGAAAGTCCCTCGTCAAAGTATTGGTTCTTGGTGCCACGTTCCTCTTCACTGTGCTCGCAGGTTGGAGGGCGCTGGTCTATTTGCCGGTGTGCGATTTAAGCTGCCTTGGTTTTGTCTTTAACGAGCTGAAAGTACTGATAACGATTGCTGCCGGCGCCTTTTTGATTGGTGGGCTGGCCGATCTGTTCATTCAGCGTTGGTTATTCCTGCGCGACATGCGCATGACGCAGAGCGAGGCCAAGCGCGAGTCCAAGGAACAGGATGGTAATCCGCACATCAAGGGTGAACACCGCAGGATCCGTCGCGAGTCGGCGAACGAGTCTCCGCTCGGCATCCACCGGGCAACATTGATACTGAGTGGACCGGCGACGGTGATTGGGCTGCGCTACGTTCGGGGCGAGACAGGCGTCCCGGTGCTGGTGTGCCGCGGTGAAGGCGCGGTGGCGTCACAGTTACTGGCGCAGGCGCGGGCCCAGCGTCTGAGCATCGTCGAGGATCATGTGTTGGCGCGGCAGCTGATCCGCAAAGGTGCGATGGGCAAGGCCGTTCCGATGGATTGTTTCGAGAGAGTCGCAAAGGCGGTGTTTGCCGCCGGCCTTGTATAGCGTCGATACGTTCAGACCTTCGGGCGAAGACCCTATTGTCGCAGAACCTGGTACAAGCTGCGCGATCCAAAAACAACGGCCGAGCAAAGACAGGATTCCAGGAGCCTCGTCGGCCCATCGCAAGACTGATATGGAAACCAGAGTGTCCAGCGTCGTTCGTCCTGCGCGGATGTTGCGAGCCGCTTATTGGGTTTCTGGCGCCCCCCTGTTTTGGGTTCCTTCCTCCAAATTGCTGCGATTGCCGGTCGCCGCTGGCCCACGAGCTGTGATGGGAAGCACTGCACGATCACCGCTGGTCGGCATGACGGCGCCATTGCCTAGCAGGTCGCCAGGATCGTTGACCATGACTGCGAGGTTATTGCGGACTGAGCAGCCAAGCGTTGGATCGAACGAATTGTCGCCTAGAGAAGGGCCGGTGACAGCGAGCGGCGGACAGGCGGCAGGATGTGCTTCGTAGGTAATTGCCTCGATCCGGACTCCGAAATGTGCGGGTAGATCGACGGGAGAGGCGGACAGGCGGATATTGTAGGGGGCAATGCCCATCGCGCGCGCCTCATGGGCAACCTGCGCTACGAGCCGCGGTGAGCCGGCGACGTCGAGTTGGAGTGCATCGCGCCGGCCGCGGCTGGCATTCGCAATGAAATCCCGCAGGCCGTACCTCTCGTTGCGACGAAGATTTTGAAGCAGCAGGACACTGGTCTTCTGCTCCACCCGAGCCGCTTGTCCAGCCGGTCCGGAAGAAATCGCAGCACTATTTGCACATCCGCCAAGGGCCGCCGCAACTGAGATCAAAAGACATAGGTGTCGCAAGGTCATTGGCAGTCCTCATTCAATGATAAAGCCGGCACCGATGGTCGCACCCGATCTGGCCGTGGCGGGCGCCGCCTCACGGCCCTTCGATGAACCAGCCAGCGTATTCGTCAGGGTGCGCCCTGCGTCCGAAGGCGGCCCGATGCGATCAGTTGGAGCGCTCATCTTGCCCGGGCCAGATCCCGGTCGGACGATGTAGGGAGTGACAATGATGACCAGTTCGGTCTCCTGCTTCTGAAATGAAGAGGAGCGAAACAGCACACCAAGGATCGGAACATCGCCTAACCAAGGAAAAGTGCCGATGTCGGTACTGAAATTGCGCCTGATGAGCCCCCCAATGGCGAAGCTTTGACCGCTGGCAAGCTCGACGACAGTACTGGCACGACGCGTGGAGAGGCCGGGCACCGATATTCCGTTGACGCTGACCTCGCCTTCTTTCGACAGTTCGCTGACTTCAGGCTTCACATGGATATTGATCTGATTATTGCTGAGGACGGTTGGGACGAACTCCAGGCTGATTCCGAATTGTCGGAATTGGACCGAGACTTGCCGGTTGTCCTGCATCACCGGAATCGGAAATTCGCCACCTGCCAGAAAACTTGCGGATTCCCCGGACATGGCGGTCAGGTTCGGTTCAGCCAGGATCGAGGCGAGGTGCTCGCTGGCGAGTGCGTCGAGAACAGCGCTCAGGTTGGTATTGCCAGCGCTGTACCCGATGCCGATCGTGCCGCCGCCGCGGGCCGGCCCGGAACCGCCACTTTTTCCGGTGGCAAGGAAAGCGCCGTTCGGACCGGAAGCCGTGAAGTTGATATTGAGGTCCTTGACGGCACTGCGGGAGACTTCTGCCACCCGCACACTCAGATTCACCTGCAGCGAACCTGCCACCTGAATCTTGTTGACGACCAGCGCTCCCGGACCGAGAAACTGCTCAGTCACCTTCCTGGCCGTCTCGACGATATCGGCGTTGGGAGCCGTACCGCCAAGGATTGCGCCGCGTGGGGTATAGCTGACCTGGATCGGATAATCGCCGATCTCAGCCTTCAGCGTGGCACGCAGGTCCTCGATCGGCTGGGTGACAACGACGCGCAGCTCGGCGAGAGCCTCGCCGTTTTCGTTCAAGGCGAACAGGCTGGTTCGTCCGGATTTTTTGCCAAATACGAATATCGTGCTGCTCGATGGCGCCTGATAGTCGGCGATCGCCGGGTCGGCAACAAAAATGCTCGCTGCCGGCGCGTTCAGATGAACCGTCTTGCCCTGTGAGGAGGTGAGGTTGAGCGTGCCGGTGGTGCTGCCAGGCGCCGCACGTGGCGGCTCTCCTTTGCCGTCCCGTTTTGTCTCGGCTGCGCCGGCAAGCGGAAATAGCAGAGCAAGTCCGCACAGGACGTAGCACAAGCGGGGCAGAGCGGCAGAGCGTTGCGCGATCATGACCATCGGCAGATTGGCGCCGGCAGCATTCTTGACGACCTTCAAGGGATTGTTGCTTTCAAGTTAGATTGCTAGGCAGCCGATGCCGCGCCGACGAGTTCAAGAGTGTAGCCGACCCCGCGCGCGGTCTTGATCCTGAGCGTCGCACCGGCCTGGTTCAAATGCGCGCGTAAGCGATAGATCCCGACTTCCAGCGCGTTGGTCGAGACCTCGTCGTCAAACGCATACAAGCTATCTTCCAGCGATGTGCGCGGCACGGTGCGGCCGGCGCGGTTGAGCAGATGTTCGAGAATGCACACTTCGCGCCGCGCAATTCTCAGTATCCGGCCGCCAACCGAGACTTGCCTTGCGATCGGGTCGAAATGCAGATTGCCAAATGTCACCACCGGCGCCGTCATTTGCGTCGATCGTCGCAGGATGGCTCGCATGCGGGCGATGAGTTCGTCGATAGACACGGGCTTGGGCAGGAAATCATCCGCACCTGCATTGAAAGTTGCAATTCGGCGGCTGAGATCATTGAGACTACTCATCATCATCGCCGGCATTGATCGTCCCTCGCGCCGTAACTGCTTCAGCCAATCCAGTCCGTCTCCGTCGGGCAAGACAGATTCGAGCAGGACCATGTGGTAGTTCGCGCATTCCAGCGCGGCCGACGCCTCATCCAGTGTGCGCGTCACATCAACGGCGAAGCCGCAATTCAAGAGCGCTTCCTTCACGGCGCGGCCAAAGTCCGCATGATGATCAACCAGGAGAATTCGCATTCATTGCCTCTCGTCCATCCTCGGCAGGACTTGAGCGTGTCACGGTTGACCATGTGGCCCGGTGGGCGGCCGCTTTGACGTGAATTCGAAAAGTCGGAAATGCCAGGATGGAGCATAGCGGCAGGCGATCAATGTCTGCCGGTCTATCGTCATCGGATAGGCGGCCTGCCGCGCATCGCGTCCGCCGGCGACACCGTTCAAAAGATCCTGCATGTCGGCAAGAGCTCCGCGATTTCCAACAAGGTTGAAAGCCGTGGCAGCACGCTGATGCATCTGTGGGCCGAGGCCGCCGCCTGCAGGAGCGATTGCGCCAAACCGCGCGAGTGAAACGAAATCGCAGGCGAGAGCGGCTGAATTGGCCGAACAGACTAGCGAAGCTGACATTTGGAAACTCCCCCAATTCGTCTTAATCCGCGGTCGGTCCTGCTAGGCTGCTGAGCCTGTAGTGTCGTCAAGCCACGGCAATGCAAGGTTTTTCGCGTTTTTAAGACAGTTCACGCGCTGCGAAAGATCAATACGCCTGTCGGCTGGATAGACATCCTCTCGTTGGCCGGTGATTGCCGCGCAAGGTACCAACCGTCCAGAAGTGCGGTCGCGCCGGAGTCCTCCCATGCCGCCGCGGAGCGAATGCTGCGAACGAAGGAGGAATCGAGTCCGGCGTTGCGAGCGCGCATCGCCTGAGGTGGTTACGCAGGCTCTGTGTCGTCACACGGGGTAAACCACGAAACAATAATCTGATCTCGAACTCGGCTTGTGACCGGCATGGACAAAATTGCGACTGCCCGCGTTCTTCTCGCCCGCTGGATCCTGGCCTGGCTACGCGTGGGGCGCGTCGTCCTCCGCTGTGCGCAGAAGCGATGCACGATGTACGCTCTGAGGAGAAGCCATCGAGTAGTGTAACGAGGCGGAGCGGCCGTGTATTGAGTTTTTGAGACGTTCGCAATTCTTGCCACCTGTCAGGAAGGGTTCACGCGAGCGGGCTCTGTCGCGAGACTGTCGGAAATCCTACAATCTGACGCTAGGTGAGATTCAAGCGCCTTTGACGACTGCTTGTAGCGGCGCCGTCTGGCTCGAACGCCTTGTGAGATAGCGGCGATACAGTTTGGACCAGACCATCGACCTGCGCATGGCGATCTTGCGCTATCCAGGTCGTGAGCATTTCGCCGTCCGATCAAGCTTAGCGCCAGAGCCATGGATGTGCACGAAGAGCCAGTCGTTCGTGCCAGGCTTTGGGAAAAGTCATGGCATCACAATCGGACGATCGACGGATCCGCCTCATGCGTGGCAATATTGCGGGAAGACAGGGGCGGGTATGCGTTCACGTGACGGGCATGGGCTAACAGCCGAGATGCGGACGAGCGATCGCGCGAGCCAATTTGATCATCAAGGAACTGAGGAGAGAATCGATTACCAGACGTCATTTTGAATGCTGCCTCCATAGATCGCGGTCGACTATGAGGGGCTTAGGTGTGACCAGCAAAATCGATTGTTTTGATGGAACACATCCAGGTGACGGATCGGCCCTGCTGCAACAGTATCGCCGGTCGCAGACGAGTGAATAGCTGAAGCGATCGCGGCCAAAGCGTTGATCGCGCGTTCAATGTCAGGTCGAGCCAGCTAAAAGGGGCGATGCTTCGCGTTCAGAGGTTTACCTCGTCACGCCTCCGGCCACCCGTGATGGCCACTAACAAATTGATGCCGTGCGATGTCGGAACGCAGCCAAGATACCAGGATGCCCCGAACGGCCAGCTCCTCCCGACCGTCGTAGTGCGACTTTCCCTCTCGGAGCCCTCAACCGCACGTAGCGCATTACGTAGGGGCTGCCCCGTTCGATCGGTGAGTTGATCAGACATCGGTCGCGCCACGCCCTATGCTCAAACTGTTACGCGTGAGGTGTGCCGTGCTCCAGGTCTACCTTGAGGTGGTTGTCTTGGTGCATGAACCCAAGCGAACCTGCTAAATGGCGCGGTCGACAGAGTATCTATTAATTACTCCCGCGCTTGTAGGGATTTGCTTCGCTGGCGGTCCGGTAGTTCTCCAAATTGCCGCCCAGGAACAAGCGCTCAGTCTCTCGGGTTGGAGTTCTGCCGAGTGAGCACATCAAATCGACGTCCCCGTCGATGTGGTCCGGATCGTCGGCATTCATTCCATGACCGATGCTGCTCAGCACGTCGTCAGGCGTCCAGACCGCGGACTTCGGTACCGTGTAGGTGTGCTGCGCGTCCGCATTGTTGGCGATCGCTCTCGCCCAAGTATCGCGCGAAACGGCGAGTTTTTCCGGATCCTCGACCAACGATACGAAGGCAGATGTGGTCGTCTGGCCGCGCATATGCCAGCCAGCTTGGCGCGCCAGGTCCAGAGGATAGCGCTCTAGCTAGCGGGTATACAACGGAAGAGTGATCCCGAGCCGTGTTACGGACATGCGATATTGCGCTTGTGTTTTCTTCCTTGCGCGGCTTGCAATCGCTGTTCTGATTCTGAAAGCGCCGCAGTGTGACATATGACGAGCCCGCCACGTCCTCGAATACGCGGTCCCGATCGACGGGAGGTGCGGTCGCCGGTGACCAACGTGCCGATTTCTGCTCGGCAAGGTTGATCTCGTTCCGGAGTGCTTCAAGAGTGGCACCTGTCAGTGTTGCGGCAAGTTGGGCGCGCGCGCTGACAAATGATGTGGCTGGAGAGCAACCGGCTTCCGGGGCCGCCTGGTTCGACGCAGACGACGACGTGCCGGTTGTGGAGCTTGCCACTGACGAGACTGAATCCGACCTTGGCAAAACCGAATCCTGGTCATTGAGGTCCAGGTCATCCATCTGCTGCTCAAAGCTTGCTTGATTCTCGGAACTGTGTGTGGGGTGCGCTGGTCTGGGCGCTAAGCTCGGCTGATTGCCTGTCGATCCGGCTCGGCTGCTGCAGCACGTCGTGAACCTCGAATGGAGTGTCGGCGGCATTCCGGGGATCAACATTGATTTCAGTCTCCGTTCGAGTGCCGACTATTGGCGCAGACTATTGCAGACGCAGCTTTCGAGAAGCTGACGGACCAGGAAGGAAGCCATTTGCCTTGGCCTTTGAGGGGAGCCGGATGGATTTGGTCAGTGAGGCGATCGTCAGCCAGAAGGAAGACGCGCAAAGCCAGGGATCACAAGTCGGCGCTGTCTTGTGCTCTCTGTCGTTGCTGTTTCGAATGGGCCGAGATCGGGTCCCTTGACTGAGCTCGTTCGGACCGCCGCGCCAGGTTCGCTCCACCACCACCTCTTTGCGGGTACGCCCTCTGGGGCAGCAGTCCTTGCCCGGCTATCACATGGACAAGCTGGCGGATGCGACGGGCCGCCGTGTTCTTTTCAAGTCGTTTGCTTACAAAGATGCAAGAACGGCATCCTCTCAGCCGTCGGACCTGCAATGGACGAGCGCGACCGGTTACCGTTTTGTGGTTTCCAAGCGGCCGACGCTCGATCAAATCGATCTAGTCGATTTCGCACGGGGGCGAGCCGCTTTAGCAAACCTGACCTACGAGGTTGTGACGTCGGAATAGCCGTTACAACCACTTGCGCCTAGTTGCGGCAAATTGTCTTTTGTCGCAGGCACGCTTGACGTCTTAAATCCGCCAATCGGCTTACACGACGTCTTGCAACGTGCGATCTGTGGTACTTATCGAGGGAGAAGAGCGTATGAAGTGTACTGGCAAAGGACTGGCGATCGTATTGTCCTTGCTTTCGACCGTAGGCGTGAGCACGATGGCGAGAGCCGATGAGCCCTCGCCGAAATACACCGAGGTGCTCCATGCCCTGCAGACCGGCAAGAATGTGAAGCTCGTACTGGACATGAGCCGCTGTACAGCCGCGGAGGGTGGCAAAGCTGCGTCGGCAACTCAGGCTGGTCTGGTCATCAATGCCTTCAGGGTGACCCCCCAGAACGGCATTAGCTTCGCCAATGCCCACCAAACGGTGGACAGCTCCGGACATGCCGTGACCGAGTACATCCGCCATAGCCTCAGCCGCGAAGGCAGGCTCACGGTGCGGGCTTCGAAGCTTGTCGTCGGGACCACCGAACTCGTGAACCAGGGCGAATTCATCTGCGAACTGCCGGATGGCGCTAAGTTCATCTGGTAAACGAAGAGAACAGCGCAGGAGGACGCACTTCGAAACCTTGATCCTTTAACCGTGCAAACGCCCTTCGCAGGTCATGACGGATGGTTTCGATCGTGAGAGACGGCCAGATTGTTTCTGGCCGTCTTTTCCTGAAGCGCATCGAGTGCACGAACTTGCTGTCTCAAGGTACCGTACGACGGCCATCGATCCTCATTGAACCTCAGTTATCGGAAGATCGGCGGTTCCGGCTATCCTCATATTGTTCGGAGACAGGCCTGTCATTTGAACATTCCAGACGGGTCTTTCCAAAGTACGTCCGTACCTGATCTGCGATCCTGTGAGGATTCAACCCGCTCAAGCTGCTGGCCCGCGATGATGACGCTTACTCCTCGGCCGCCCGACAATGCGCTCGTATCATGCATCCCGCGTCTTTTTGGTCCTTTCATCTGAGAGTTTCGTGCTTCCAAATGTGGTCACGTGATTGAACCATCCCGCTTAAGATCGTGCCGCGACTGCCGCGGTGGGTTTGCACGCCGCTTAAGCCGTCGTTTGGACGCAATTCTTGATTTTTCAGTTTTCCTTTTGGGGTAACGATTCAGCGCAGACTTCCACGCTGAACCGTCATGCCCAGCCCACTGAGACCGGGGGCGCCGCAGGGACGACGTTGCCGAGGGGATCACTCAGCCTGCATAAGCGCAGCGCGGAAGGCTGGGGAGACGGCCGCGGCGAGCGCAACGGTCCTCGTGGGCGCCGGGGGCGGAGCCCCTCGCGAGGGGGCTAATCGAAGGGCGGATGGGAGGCTCGGCGCGCGTCGAGCCAAGTCGGCGAAGCCGACGCGCCAACTCGATAGATTACTTATTCGATTAAGGCAAACACAACACGGCACCGATCGACCTCGTCAAGAGTTGAGAGCCAGTCATCCCCTTTTTGGCGATGGAAGAAAGGAAAGAAATGATTCGCCTCGGACAGGAACGATCTGTTTGTTAGAGTCGATCTCCGCACGCGATACGCTCATTAAGTTGTCCAAAATTCGACGAATGAAAATTATCCTAATTGGGTATCAGTGCATCTCTCTCGTATGCACGTGCCGGCGACGTTAAACTGCCGTCGTTGTCGGAAGATTCTGAAGACGCCTGAGATAGAAGGCACAATCACCAATGGCCAGACTGCTATTGAGATGATTGGAACGCAGGTTGTGTGTCTAAGAGTGACCGCAACCAGCTTGGAGCAGGAATTTTTTACGAACCGGACGGACTAACTAACCATGAGGGAGCCCAGCGCTGTTGCAGGGGTGCCGATTTAAAGCGCCAATAGCGAAAACAGCAGGCTTTTCGATCCACCAGCGACGTCGCTCGCGTGGTTGCGGAGACGGCAGCATCAAGATGAGCCCGCTGCGGACAAGCTCTACTGCTAGGATCGAGACCTTAGTATGTCGGGAAGCAGACAAACCCAACTCAAACGTCATCCAAACTGTCGACTATTGCTTGGCACGAAGAATGCACACCCCTAGCCATGCCTAGGGGCTTTCCGGGCATGGCTACCATCGCAAGTTGCGGCCGTGGCTGGCCACTGAAGTTAGCGGTGCGTAACATAAGGCAGACGGCGTCTGCTCGGCCGATACCGGCGGGCGTCTTGTCACGTCGCCGCTAACTTTCAACGACGTGAACGGCAGGCTTGTAGTACGGTTAGAGCAGAATGAACGGGACGCGCTGGAGAGGGCGCGAAAGACCTCGGAAAATGAACGCAGAGAACAACTTCGCGGCCCGGCTCCTTGACGCCGGACGCCTAGCAGCAATCGCGCGTACACGTGGCCTGAAGGCGGATGTTTCATACTACGTCGACGAGGCGCTCAAGGAGCTTTGGCGGACCAGATCACCGGAAGAAGCAAAAGCGATCGCAGAGCGTTGGGTCTTATGGGACGCAAAGGGGAAGCCTTGGCCGCGCATGCCCCCACTGGATAACGTCGTCTCGTTCAAACGGACCGGCGCGGCCGAGATGCCGAGGACGCCCTTGCAAGCAATCCGCGAATGGTTCGAAAAACAAGATGAGGATGTACGATGTGAAATCGCTGGCATGGCGGCGCTTTTGATTTTCGAAGGTGGCAATCTTCTCGACTTCAGCAACAAGGAATGGTGCGACCATTTGCGCCGATGGCTCAGTGAGACGGGATTACCAAACCATAAGGTCATCGGCCGTGCTCTGACGTTTCGCACCTGTTTCGAGTATTTCTCGGAGAGCAGGTTCACCGAAGCGGCGTGGATGCGATCCAAAGAGGCAGCCGTGAAAATCCTTGCAGATGCTGGCCTTGACCCAACCTCCGAAGCTGCGAGTCTCGCACCTATTGCCCAAAAAGTGCTGGAGAGCTTGCCCGCGCGAAAATGCCGCTGGATCGAAGTAGGCAAGTCCTGGAGCAAACTCGTCGATACCAGACTGGCACCCCGGGTCCTCAGGGGTTGGAACGCCTTGCATATGGAATAAGATCAAAGGCAGCGCTTGATTGTGTGCTCGGCGCGGCGCCCTAATACAGTAAGCTGACGGAGTCGTTATCCGTCTCGAAAACTGAGCCAACACCTGCGGGACAAACGACAGAATACAAACCAGATCGCCCACAGCGAAGAGAGGAAGCGCCGCGCAGAATCTGGCGTTGGCTGTCCAAAACCTGACTTGGCCCCCAAGCAAGACAGAGAATGATAGCTAACAAGGGCGGCACCCAAAGGCGATGCAGTGTGTTCGCGTCGCGAAAAGGACAGCGCGGGATGACAAAAGATTTGAGCTGAAGTTCGAGTTGCAATGCGGAGCGGGGATCTCGATCCAACGCTCAGCTCGCGATCGCGACGATTCCACGCCTGTCATCGTGATGATAGGTCTGCCATTGGCCGAGTTCTCAATTGATGAGAGGAGAGCGTATCGCTCCTTCAGCTGGATAATCCCTCTCCTCATGAGAACGGCAGTCGGCCAATACTGTTTGCGCTATGAGCGTCCCATTGAGCGGAAGATCAGCGCACAATGTCGCAGTTGATTCTGCGGCAGCTCTCACGATGTGCAGGTGATGACCTCCCGGGGAACGAGTCTGTCGGATGCCCACATCGCATGGTTTGTGGGAGGGCACCAGCGCCGCCGTGTGCGGGTTTTCCTGGCAAGATCGGCAAGTCGATGTCGTTGTAATCGATCGTGGATGGAATATTCTGCAGCTACCCACCTCGCTGAATTGCAAGCGCAACGTTGGTCTCGTCATGGCGGGCATGTGGGTCAGGCCCGTTACGCTCTCTTGTACGTTCGAACTCCCATTGGAGAGCGGATCGTTGAATTACTGAAGACGGCTTCTGGATCGATCGAGAGGCACGAGATCAACTGCGAAGCCAAATCGTCCGGCATCTTGCGGGAAAAGCATCTACCACCTCCAGTCGCACCAGTTGAACATAGGCGATCCTTGGAGCTCTCCTAAGGGCTGGTCCCCGGTCGTGCATTTCGCTGAAGCGCGACTCTGATCCGCCTTCTGGCACTAGTCCAGCTGGTGCGGCGCCGCTTCCATCGGTATGGCCATTCTCACAGCGCGCGGGCAGGGCTCCTACATTCCGGCTCCGGTTTGGCAAATTCACACGTCCTGCAAAGCAGAAAGCCATCCGTACCGTTCATGCGGTCGGCGATTTCGCTAAATATCTGGCCTTGGAACAGATCTTCGTACTCGTCGCGCAAAAGATTCCCAAGGACATGACGCCGCTCAAAATCCATGCAGCACAAAGTAACATCGCCGTTTGGAAGAAGGACATTCCGATGCTGCTGTTTCCCGTTGCATGTCAGAGTGCCGGCGATCGGCTGCCGGGAGGTGATCATTCTCGGATCTATACGTCCTCGCCTGCTACTCAGCGGCCGCAAGCGTTGTAGCTTTTTGGCGGGGATTACGTCGGCTAGATCAGGATGGATTTTACCCAGGACCACCAATTGAATTGAGGGAATGTTTGCCTCAATCAGTCGGCGCATGACATTGATGTAGTGTTTTCCGACGAGGCGGCTGTTCATATAGGTGCCGTCGTCGGGTACGTGAACGACGAAAGTCTTGAACCGGAGCACTTGCAAGCGCCGAACGTCAGTTCCGTTCATACCAACAAGGGTCGTGAAGATCCGGACGTCGTGGCCGCGTGCGTAAGCATGCTCAACCATCGTGGTGCAATGCGGATGCAACCAGGGCTCCGAATATCCGGCAAAACTAATGCCGGTAGCTGTCGGTACGCGTGAGAGACATTGCTTGAAATCCTGAACACCCAGATGCTTGGCTTGGGATACGAGCCTTTGGCGATCTGCAAACTTGTCCTGGGAGCAATAAGAACATCTGACGATGCAGCCGGTGGTCGTGGTTATCTCCAATACCTTGCTACCAGGATCGGCCGCGCGCAGATTCTGCAACGTCGTCGGGTATGCCGTCATTCTCTTTGATCCTTTCAGGTCGAACTGCTGGAAGGAGGGCAAGGGGCGGTCGGCAATGCGCCGGGTTCGACAACGCGCTTGCTGAACGTGGCACCGATCTCTCGGGGTCGATACCGCTTTCTACGTGCTGACTGCGCATAGTACCGTTCGCTGTCACTGACATCCTCGTCTAGCTTTCGCGTGAGCCGGGTGCCAGGCCTGGCCTCCTCGTCGCAATGGTCTGCGCAGAGCTTGCCGAGCAGCGGCGATGCTGATCAGAAGCTGACCGGGCGAAAGGGCTATTTGGAGTTCTGCCTATGACGGTGCCAGGGTCCGGACCATCCTTTTTACTTGTCGCGCAAGCCATCGTCCTTGCGAATGGTTCCGCGGCCATGAACTGGGTGGATAGCGATTGAGCATCGTAGCCTCGGAGACGATCGTCCTCGAGAGCTCCTGTCTCGTTCAGTTGCTGGGCTGCCCGCCAGGATGTTGGATCAAGCAGGCGTTTGTCGGGTCGAACAGAACATTTGCGTACTCTCGGTGGTGCTGCGGCTAAGTGGTGTCATGGAGGATGAGCAGCGCTAATGATTGTCGCCGCACGCGCTGCGGCCCAAAAATAGCTTCAATGCGGCCGTGAGGAGCCAAAGAGGTTCGCATTTGAGATCTTCAAGACCTGGAAAGCTGTGGTGGCATGTCAGCTATTTGATTTCGAGCAACGATATAGCCGATCTCAGGCGATGCCAGCGTTGCCGTGATGGTTCTAAGGTCTACTGGATTGGATCGACTTAGAAAGTCAATGCGATCTGTCCTGCCAGAAATGGTAGGAGAGGCCGGCTCGCGCTTTGAGATACTCTGTTGGAGCGAGGACATGCTCGCAACCAACACATCAGGGCGGTCGTGGAGAGCGACTATGCGGACCCGTATGCTCTCGAATGAACAAAATCTGCGGAGACCATCATGAAAGCGAGATCGGCACGTAGAGCCGATGAGGCGTCGAGTATCCCGCTGAGCAAGCTGGATGTTAGCGAAGCCAAGCGCTTTCAGGATGATAGCATATGGGGGTACTTCGAGCGGCTGCGAAGGGAGGATCCCGTTCACTACTGCCAAGACAGCTGCTATGGCCCCTATTGGTCCGTCACGAAGTACCGCGATATTGTCGCGGTGGATACAAACCATAAGGCATTCTCGTCAGAACAGGGTGTCACGATCGTCGATGTGCCTGACGAGCACTGGACCCCGAGCTTCATTAAGATGGGTCCTCCAAAACACGCCGGGCAGCGCAATACCGTAAGTCCGATAGTTGCACCGGATAACCTGGCGAAGTTTGAAAGTCTGATCCGCTCGCGGGTCAGGGTGATTCTGGACGGGTTGCCGCGCAATGATCCGTTCAATTGGGTGAATATGGTCTCGATCGAGCTGACGACGCAGATGCTTGCCACGCTCTTCGACTTTCCCTTCGAAGACCGACGGCTCCTGACCTATTGGTCAGATGTAGCTGTTACACCTCCGAGAGCCGGCCATGCCATCGACAGCTGGGAAAAGCGAAGGACAATCCTGTCCGGATGTCTTGAGTATTTCACGCGACTTTGGAACGAGCGCATTAATGCCGAGCCGCGCCTGGACCTGATTTCTTTGATGGCACATTCGCCCGACACGAGCCATATGAAGCCGGATGAGTTTCTCGGCAATCTGATCCTGCTGATCGTCGGAGGCAATGACACCACCCGCAACTCGATGACCGGCGGCGTCTTATTCATGAATCAGTACCCCGGCGAGCTGCGAAAACTGCGCGATAACCCTGCGCTCGTGTCGAGCGCCGTGTCGGAGATTATTCGATACCAGACACCGATCGCCCATATGCGCCGCACCGCGGCGGCAGATTGTATTCTGGGCGGCAAGCAGATCAGCAAGGGCGACAAGGTCGTTATGTGGTATATCTCTGGCAACCGGGATGAAGAAGTCATCGAGAATGGCGACAGCTTTGTGATCGACCGCAAGAATGTGCGGCAGCATCTATCGTTCGGATTTGGTATCCATCGGTGCGTTGGTCGGCATCTTGCACAACTGCAGTTGAACATCCTCTGGGACGAAATATTGCGTGCAGGGCTAGACGTAAGCGTTGTCGGCGAACCCGAGCGAATCGCATCTAATTTCGTGCACGGCTATTCCTCACTCCCAGTGCGGATTGCAGCCTAGTCCCTGATCGCGTCGGCGGCAGGCGGCACGCGGTGCGGTTGGGCTCGTCTTGAACCGCATTCGTTGACGCCGCTAGCGAAAGCGGCTTGATCGGCGCCAAACAATCGCTGCATGTCGCGAGCCGGTCGGCAATCAGGCAGGCGTTGACGAGCCCGCGTAAGGAGCGACAGGTGAGCCGGCCCGGCGCCGTGCAGGCGCCTGACAAGCGAAAAAGCAACACCAACGGTGCCCTCCAATTCCCCATATCCGGGCCGCCATGGACAGCCGATGAGCTTGATATTGAAGATTGTAGCGGTGGCTGCGATTTTCCTTGGAGAAGCGATTTCGATCATCGCCGAGTTGATTGCCTCAAGGCGGTTTGGAAAGGCCGGCGGGGATGTGACAATGCTCCTGCCGATGTTTCTCCTGATATCTTTCGGTGGCATCCTTCTCGTTTTCGGATACGTGCTGGGCTACATGCATCTGAAGAATATCTGGATCATTGTCGCAATATCGGTGGGAGCTATTCTGGTTGTCGAGCCGATACTCACTCTTCTCCTCTTTAGAGACGTTTCGACGACCGGTTCGCTGATCAGGTTGATGCTCGGTGCGCTTGGTACGCTCGCTGCCGTATGTCTATGAGGCTGATCTGACTGAGCCTGGATGGGTACCAGCTTCGCCGAGATGTAGTTGCAAAAGACCTGCGCATCGTCGGTTCTGCTCGCTTCGGCCGGGGCTAATGTTGTTGCTGATCGGCTTTCTACGCTTCGTCAGGGGCGGTGCGTGGCCGCTGGCTTCGTAAACTCTTCTCGAAGTCTCCTTGCCGGATAGTGAGACGCGTACGGGGCGGCCGTAGGTCTTGATCAATCTTCGCTGGCCAATTTCTGCCCGACCACAGCGTTGCCTGGTGCTCTCCAGCATTTGGATGGCTTCGTCCAGTTCGTGTGAACACACCACTGGTCAGGAGGCAGGATGATCACGGATCGCCTCGCGGCCGGTACTGTCGCATTCGGCAAAGCAGATCACGACCAGGACAGGTCAGTCCGCGGTCATGTGCTTCAGCTGACTATCCGGCAACTCACGCGGTCATCCCCGCACTTCAGCAACACAGGAGCTGCGACGGGAAATGAAACCACAGGCGACATACGCTTTTTTGCGCATCCCTGGAGAACGTTCTTGGTCAGCTACTCGTCAGCCAAGCGGTCTATCCAGACAGGCTGCACATCGTCGACTTAATCGGAGATAAAGCATGACGGGCATTGGCCGATCCGGGAAATCGCATGTTGGGGCGGCAGCAGCCGACAGCACCGGCGAACTCGGCGTCGTCCCGGGGGAACGCAGTCAATCCTTCGACGCCGTCGTGGAGCGGATGCGCTCCGGGCCGGAGGAGCGGGCCGTGCCGCTCGCGAGCCAGCCACCAGAGTCAGATGTGGTGGCGCCAACGCGGCACGAGATCAGAGCAGCAAAGCAAAGATTGGAGAGTCTCCTTGAGGAGCTTGAAACTTGTCGTCAAGCCGCCATGCGCGCCCGGGACTTGCCCGAGGCGCAAGAGCTGATCGACCAAGTCGTCAGGGCAGGCTCAGCAGCTCTGGACTACTATACCGATCTGCCCCCAAATTTGGCGCGTCGCATTCTGCCCGACGATCGGGCCCGCCTTCTCCGCGATGACGTGCTTGACGCAGCCACCCAATGTAACACCGTGGCCAGGCAGATTGTTGACCAACTGGAGAAGAAGAGAAAAGAAGCGTTGAGATGCCTTGAGAGGTTGAAAGGCATCGCAACGCCCCACCAGCTGAGCCGCTCGGTTGCAAGCGTGGCGGAACATTATGCGGCCCACATGGAGTGGTGGGGAAAGAAGACACTGCGCTTGGAGCGGATGCAATCCGTCTGCGCAGCTACTGCGGACTTGCCAAGCGCTACGCCCGCGATGCGCAAGGCCGAAGAGGCCGCACTAAGGCTGCATACCGGCCATGCGCTCAATACGAAGTGCATGTATCTGCAAACCCGGATAGCTCTCGCGGAGCTCTTGATTGACTCGCAAGCGAGCACGTTGGAACCAGACGCGCACGAAGCCCTCATGGACGAGAACGGGCGGGTGCGTCTGCTCGGGACCTTCATCGAAGATGTTTTTCCAGCATTCGTCTCGACCGGCCATGCCGTTCTGAACAGCAACGGGGCACCGCTCGACGCCGAGCATCGCGCCGTTCTGGAAGGTGTCATGGAGCGGCTTTCGGAATTCGCTTCAGGGGTGAGCTCCATGGTTGCCACGCTGAGGGAAGCCGGATCAGGAGCTGACCTTCCGTTGCAGTTGCTGGACCAGATCGTGGAAAGTGCGTGGCTTACGGCGAACGAAGTCATGCGGTTGCTGGCAGTGCAGCCAAAGTTGGCAGCCACAATTGAACCGCCGGCTTGGGCTGCGCTGCCGGAAAATACCGCCATGGTGGGCGAAAGCGGCAGAGCGCGCAGAAAGGGTAAAGGAAGGCGCGCAGCGGCCGCAGGCGAGGGGAGTTCGACGGCGCGCCCGCCCGAGCCGCAACTCGCCAGGCCCGATGCGGCCACGGCCCCGACCGGCAAGGTTATCGTGCTCTCGGACCTCGGTACCAAAAAACTCGCGACCGCGGAGGAGGCACGCGCGAGCGCTTCAACCTCTGCTACCGAGCACCTCCAGATGTGGCAGGCTCCGCCCTCCAGGAAAGCGCTGGCGGGATTACTCGAGCGACTGGACGAGCTGGTGCAATTCGATCTGCCGGCTCAGCAAAGTGCCATCTCGCAAGCGCGCCAGATGAAGCCCGAGGACGCCGACCACGTCTTGGATCTCGTCAGTAAGCGCTTGCAGACGCAGGCTGCCGAGATTGAGGCCTGTGTAGTCGCGCTGGAGGAGCCTCGCCGCCGGGGCCTGCTCACGCCGGTGCAAGTGCCCGAAGTGCACGAAAAAATATTTCGGCTCAAGGCGATGCGGTCCGAGGTGCAGGGGCAGGCAAACTCATTGAACGTGCGAAAGGCGGCAATCACGAGCGATTGCATGAAGACCTATGCGTTTCCGTCGCAAAGGTACCTTGAACAATTGCGGGCGGCGGGGGAATTGGCGCCAGTCGATCCACCGCGCGCCTTGCAGGAAGAGCCAGGGAAGCTGTTCGAGGTCAAGCTGCAGCCCAAGGCGCTGAGCAGTGGTGCGAGGCCAAGTCCGATGTGGGTGCACATCCATACCAAGCGGCCGGTACACGCCTGGCAATTGCCAATGCTGGGGGACCGTGACTTCGCCGCTTGCCACGTGAAGTCCGATGAACAGCGCGGCTATAATCGGCACTGGCAGAACGCTCGAGCCGCCGAGGGGCACAACAACGTCGTGATCCACCGCGGCAAGCTCACACCTGCGTTTTGCAAGTCATTGTTGAGCAGCGCAGCTGGCGGCCAGGCGTTGTACCACCTTTCCGATGCTGGGCACGTGTCAGCGCAGATGGGGCGACTGGGAATCTAGTGAGCTTCTTGTCTTGCGGCAGTATGCCGTTCGATGACAGCTTTCATGCCTCCAGGTCGGCTCGGCGGATTACCTGAGCCGCACCGGGCTCTTCAGGTTCCACCTCCCCAACGGGTGGAGTTCGGAAGAAGAGAACACGCGCACCAAATCCACGAGAGGCTCGTCGGCCGGAGAGTCGGATCATTTTCGATCACGGGCAAGTAAGCTCTCACTATGAGGCAATTGGTGGCGCCGAAAGCCAGCCGCTGAGCGCGGCAGCCGGAGAAACATGTGCGTGATCCCGAAGACGATACGGCCGGATGTCGTCGCGCTCGTTGCGAAAGGCCTGCATGTGCGCCGCCAACTGACAAGTAAACCTCCAGAGGGGTTGCTTCGGATGGTTGGCATGCCAAAAGAGAACGATGCGCTCTGGTTTGACGAATCGACTTCGCAATGCACAATGAGCCCGCCTGTCCGTTTGCTTCACTTGGATAAGGCGACGAGAGCCCCAGCATCCCGGCCTCCAGGCCCCCAGAAGGTGCTGGGGCTTTTCGTTCTTCCGAGTGCCCCAGCCGGTGAGGGCGGCGCTGCTTCTCTGCAAACACTGATCCTGTGACGGCCACGACCGCGTCGGCGTGGCGGGAAGCTCGTTGTGCTCTGCTGGCCTTTGCGGACTCGAGCGTGGAGCTCTGGCGACTATAACGGGGCCATATTGGCCTATCGGCGAGCGAAATGCCTCGCTTTCCTACGACGACAAGTGCGACGAATTTGAAGACGGTACAGATCTCGGCGGACACTTTGATGGTCGACGTGCGCTACCCGACCAACTCCCCCGCTGGCCACCCAGATCAGGCATTATAGATGCCGCGGAACGCTGCTTCCGAGCAGCGCGACAAGAGATGTCGCGCTTTCTCGCACCCTTTAGCCTCAGCCTCTCGTCTCTGACTTTCTGTACGGATTCGATTCGCTAGCGGTCGGATAGTCATCCAGATTCCCGCCCAGAAATAGTACCTCGCGCTCCTCGGTTGGGGTATCGCTCACCCATGCAAGATTGGGTTCATCATTCTCAGTCCCGTCCTCAAGGATACTGACGATCTTTTCGGCCGTCCAGGTGGTGACCCGTGGCACCGTGTAGGGGTGCAACTCGTTCGCGCTTTCGCAATTGCTTTGGCGCCATACTCGTTGTCATCGTCCGGCTCACATCGCGCTTCGCCGGCATGGGTTGGCGAACCGCCCAAAATGACGATGGCTTCGTACGCCAGCCAAGGCGCGGGCCGCGCCCAATTTCGGATGGCATACACGGCGTGGCGGCAACGGTGTCATGGAAAGTGCCCCAAAATTGCTCTCTCGTGGCTGGTCGGCCGGCGGAGCTTAAGGCTCCCAATCAAGCCGCTCGGCGTTCTCATCGTGGCGGCGCGCCTCCTCCTCGTAACTGTCGGCAAGGCTGTCGAGAGCTTTGGCTGTGCGAGGATGTTCGTAGGCGAGCGCCGCGGCGAACTTCCGGTATTTTGCAGCCTCGCTGCGCTCCAGCTTGCCGCCGTCCCGTGGCATGCGCGTTGTGATGCCGCGCCGATTTCGTCTTCCGATCCAAAAGCCGTCGAACATTGGCTTGCTGTCGCAGTCCTCGATGACCTCCCGCACAGCCTCGGCGGGCCAAATGCCATCAGTGCCATTCGGCGATGCAGAGAGAATAGCTCCAATACGGCTGTCGGCGATGTCACCTCGTCCAGCGGCCTTCGCGAGCGAACGCGCCTCTTCGATCCAGGTCTTCAGCGCTTCGGGGGCGATCGTTCCATCTTCCCGCGTCCCGGGGAGCCGATTCCAAAGATCAAGCAACCGGTAGGCCAGATGGGCAACGGCCTGCGCTCGTTCGGGGTCGGCCGGTTCGGGCTCCACCACGCCACTATCTTCGCTTGGTCTGAAGACAGCACGGAGCATGTCGATAAAAAGTGACGGTTGTTCGGAGAGCGCCGTTAGCAAAGCCTTTGGCTGTCTCCGCGAATGCTGGAGCAGCGGCAGATAGGCCCATTCCAATCGAGCCAGCGTATCCGTGGTCACCTCCGATTCCAGCCGATTGAGGATTTCGATGACATGGTGCTGGAACGTCGTCACTTCGTTGCCGTCGCTATTCTCCTCAAAAGGCTGCTTTACCGCCTCCGTCAGCATCGTCATCAATAGATCGCCTGGCAGGCGATGTTGCTGGTCGCGTCCCGCGAGGTGCACAGCATGCCGTGCCCGACCAACCGCGATCAGCTTGTGCACGGCGAAGGCAGCGGCCTCGCTGTCCTCTTCTATCCAGAGGATTGGCGCACGCTTCCAATAAGCCTGCTCAATCGCATCGCCAGCCTCCGCTGCCCGGTCCCAGGTCCAACGCTGCTGGGGCAATGCGCGCAGGATAGCAAGAAGCGCGGTATCTCCCCATTTCTTCTTACGCGCTTTGGCGATGAGCGCCGCGGCCCACGGCTCCTTTCGATCTCGGAACACTGAGATGATCAGGCCGTGAGCAACGTCGCGCTCGCGCGGATCGTCGCTGCGCAGGCATGCCTCTAGGAGTTTATTGATGTCCGGCTCATCAAGACCGACTTCGAAAAGCGCCTTGCCGATGTAGCCGGCAGTCGACACAAGACGAGCTAGCCGAAGGATTCCGTCGACGCCTTGTGCCAAGAAGAGTTCCCTTGCTGCCTGCCGCCGCGCTTCGTCGACCTGGCGCTCGTTCGCTTGCCAACCCTGATGCGATGGGTTGGGCAGGTTCACCGATGGTTCGAACAACCATGCCACCCGCTCGAGCACGTCAGACGGAGCTAGGCGGTCATAGATGATCGCAAGATGATCAAGCTCCGCGGCGGGGAGCGACCAATCGGCATCGGCAAACTGTCGATGATGGTGAAGCAGCTTGCGGAGTCCGGCCCACAGCTCCGATCGCTCCGACGCGGCCCTAATCTGCGGCTCAGCCTTGTCGAGGAGATCGATGGCTGCATCGCGATCCGGCGCTATGTCCGCAAACCGGTCGAGCAGATTGAGCCAGCGCGGAACGTGCAGACCAACATCCGCCAAGATGCGCTCGCTGATGGCGGTGGCGCCGCGTGCGATGAGCGGCCAGGTCACCGCCTCTATCTTGTCGACTGTAAAGTCGCGCCAACGCGGGGCCGGCGAAGGGCTGGATGTATCGTGCCCACTCGGCAGAACGCTTAGCATCAGCTTCCAGGCCGCGTCGCTCTCGCGTTTGCGGATCAGATCCAAAGTGCGCAGGCGCTGATCGAGGGGCGCATAAGTTTGCGGCAACCAGAGCAGGTGTATGTGGCGAAGGCTGTTAGCCGGGCGGTTTATGTAGCGACCGGGTGGGTTGTCGATTGCATCCAGCCTGGCCAACACCAGCGTCACTTGTGGCAAAAGCTCCGGCGACCAGGCCAGCGATTCGAGAGCCCAAAGCAGGTCGGATAGATGCTCCGTTCCGGTCAGACCTCTCTCGTCCGTGCCAAACAATGCGCGAATCGGCGGATCATTCTGATTAAGGCTGTCCTCGATGGCCGTGAGGAAGGCGCTCGGCGATGCCTCCGCGAGCAGTCTGAAGTCTCGCGAGAGAGACCACCACCGTCGTTTGTCGGCATCCTTCAAGAGCTTGCGGACGATCGCGTCCGCACGCCGATGAGCGTTCGGCATCGTTCGAACTTTGTCGCCCCACAGGGCGAGCAGGATCAGCACTTCGCCGACACCGTGGCGCAGCAGTCCGGAATAGTCTGGGCGAACCCCACGGACCGAAGCCATCCAGCGATCGTCCGGGTCCATGTCGTAACGAGGGTCGACCGAGCCCAAGATATCGTGAGCTACTGCCTCGAAGCGGCCGATGTCCGCAGCCGTTAGATATGGCGCTAGCAGCAGCCAAGCGTCCGGGGGCGAGGCGACTCGCCAAGTCGAGCCGATCTTGCGCAGCGGACTGTCGAACTCGCCTACATATCGGGCGAGTTCGCCGATAACATCGTCATAGGGTTCAGCCGCCAACTGGGAAACCTTGGCCTTGTCCGCCTCGGACTCGTCATCCCATCCCCCAGCGAGCAGCGCCGCGAGCAAGGCGCGCGGCGGCGCCTCTTGCGCCCAGTTAGGAAGGCGCCCTGGCGCTGTCGGAATCAGTCGTCGGAGAATGGCGAGATTCCTCGCGCTATCGCGCGCAACCGCGTGCGCCCTTGCCTCGGCAATACCGGCGTCGATCAGCGCGCTAGCGATGCCTTCGCGAGACGGGCGCGCCAGCTTCCGGATCTCGCCAGGCGACGCCGGACGATCATCGTACGTCTGCAACACAAAATGTCCCCGCTCCGCCAGACTGCGCGCGAGACCCGGGTTCGGTTCAGTGAGCACGAGGATCAGCGGCGCTGGCGCATTCGCAAGTGCGCGAGCGGCCGCGGCGTCAGTTGCGACGAGACACCGTGCCCGGTAGTGAGCAGCCGCCTCGTCCGGCAGTGTATTCAACGTGGCATAGAAGAAGGCGGCGGCTTCCTCGGTCGTGGTCGCTTGGATGGACAGGACCGACGGCTCGCCGCGGAGCCAGCGCAGGACTTCAGCGGCGTCCTCGTCCCGGTCGCTCAGAACCAGATCCTCAGTCAGCGGCCACTGGGTGGCCAGTGACCATTCTTCCCAGAGCTCTTCAAGCTGACGGGTGCCGGGAGGCCGCTTGCCCAAACGCGTGGCGAGCCACAATCCGACGGCGGGGGTCTGCTCGATCCAGTGGACGAGGTCGTCGGCATCATAGACCCGGATAGCGCGCCAATGACCCTCGATCTCTCGGGCCTCAGCCCATTCACTCTTTTTCGGCCAATGACGGGGCGTGACGAAGATGTAAGTGGAGGTTGCAGGGTTCAGCGGCGCGGGCTTCGCTGTCCGTTTCCTGTAGTCTTCAGTCGCCTTTTGCGCGATTCCGCCGCGCTGGCTGCCGATTTCCCAGTCGGCTTCACCTTGCGGGACGTAAGTGCCCCCTTCGGTGGCGACGGTATGACCGTCCCAGCCCGAATGCCGTATGCCTTCGTCCGATGGAAAGCGGAGTTCGACCGCAGGCCCGTAGGTGGCGCGGATCAGGTGGGCCAGCAGTGTCGGCAGGCTCGCCGCGCCATCGAAGCGGTCTGCCCAGACCGCCAGATCTTCGGCGTCCACCCAGCGGATCGGCGCGCCAGGGTGTTCGGACTTGGCGATGCGGGGGATCGGAGGCCCGATCACCGCGCCGGTCGGCAGGAAGCTGATGCCGGCGGTTTCCAGCGCGTCGCGAATAGCTTGCGCATTATTGGCCACTGGCGTGCGGCGGCCCCGCTCGAAGTCGGCTATGGTCGAGGTCGCCACGGCAGCATTCTTGGCGAGGTCCTGCTGGGACCAAGCCAGCAGGGCGCGCGCAGCGCGCACGTGCTTTGGGGTCAGTTCGACGTTGGGGCTGGACGGAGACATGTCATACGAAATATATGACGTCAGTTGCGATTCCCCAAATGTTCTTTATCGTCGGCAAGATTTAAAATTTGCCGACAAAAGATAACAAGATGGCGAAACGTCATATAAATCATCGCGAGCGCGCCCTCAGTCTGGTCCAAGACCGAGGCATCGCCCGCGCTCGAGACTTCAAGGCAGCGGGCATCCCGCTGATCTATCTGAAGCGCCTGACGGACAGCGGGGAACTCATTCGACTCGGAAGAGGACTCTACCAGGATCCGGAACGAGTCGGAGAGGACATCGCCCATAATCTTGCCGAAGCCGCCAGGGCCGTTCCCAACGGCGTCATCAGTCTTGCAAGCGCGCTGCGGCACCACGGGCTGACGACCCAACTGCCTCACGCCGTCTGGCTGACCATACCACACAAAGCCAGGACACCGAAGGCCGATGGCTTGCCGCTGGAGATCGTCCGTGCCACCGGCGAGGTGCTAACGGCCGGTGTCGAACATGTGCAGGTCGAAGGTGTCGACGTTCCCATCTACGGCGTGGCGAAGACCATCGCCGATTGCTTCAAGCATCGACGCCATGTCGGCGAGGACGTCGCCATCGAGGCGCTGCGGGATGCGCTCCGCATGCGGAAGACGACCGTGACCGATATTCTGCGCTACGCCGAGATCGATCGCGTGGCCGAGCGTATCCGTCCCTATCTCAAAGCGCTGCAATGACACCCAAGCCTCTCAAAAACCCGAGCGCCTCGATCCGTCAGCGTCTCCTCAACCACGCCAAGACGCATGGCGACGACTATCAGCGTATCCTCACACGCTACGCGATTGAGCGCTTGCTTTTCCGATTGAGCCAGACTGAAGCGCGTGACGAATATATCCTCAAGGGCGCCATGCTCTTCGTGACCTGGCCGGAACAGGTCTTCCGGCCTACGGGTGATCTCGACCTTCTCGGACATGGAGATCCTGACCCCGGTGCAATCACCGAACTGTTCACCCGCATCTGCCAGGTCGATATGCCGGCCGACGCCATTATCTTTGACCCGTCCACCTTGCGGGTGGAGGCGGTCCGAGAGGAAGAAAAATACCAAGGCGTTAGGTTGACTCTGAGTGGCTGCCTGGGCACGGCGGTCATCCCTGTCCAGGTGGACATCGGTTTTGGCGACCGCGTCTATCCCGCGCCTAGTCGGAAGAATTTCCCCAGCCTGTTGCCCGATCTGCCCGCGGCCGATGTCTTAATGTATCCGCCCGAGACCGTGGTGGCAGAGAAATTTGAAGCGATGATCCGCTTCGGTGAGGCCAACGGTCGGATCAAAGATTTCCACGACATCTGGGTTACGTCGCGAACCTTTTCTTTCGATCTCTCCACATTGGTCGAAGCTGTCGCCGGCACCCTACAACGGCGGGAGACCGCCGCGCCGACGGAGATGCCGGTGGCGCTGACGCCGCAGTTTGCGGAGATGGCAGACAAGCAGGCGCTCTGGACAGGGTTCTTGCGCCGCAACCCTCCGACCCTGCCACCGCCGCCATTCAACGAGCTACTGATAGAGCTACGGCGATTCTTCGAGCCGGTACTTGCTGCTCTCGCTTTGCCAGAGAGTGCGAGCGGTCGCTGGAGCCCTGACCGCAGCGCCTGGGAGTAAATGCAGACGCAGCGCAGGCCTTTCAAATTGAGCGATGATTCCGATTATGTCCTGTCCCGTCTCATCAAATTGAAAATCCCCAATAGATCGATGCACACGATTTCCTTTCCCAAGGCGTGAACATTGCATCCGTTCAGCGCTTGAGCATAATTAGATCCTCTTACGCAGATTAATGAACGAAGGTGAGCAAATGCTTCGTGCTCGTCACCTTCATCGAACAGCAGCGTTGAGCCGAAGATTATCGCCTCGCTCGCGACGAGAAGGCCGAAGGCGCTACGACAGCGGGTACTGCAGCCCAACGGCTTTGGAAATTTCTTCGACATTCTCCGGCGGCCAGCCTGAAATTTCCATCCCGAGATGCAGACCCATCCATGCCAGCACTTCCTTGATCTCGTTGAGGGCCTTCCGACCAAAGTTCGGCGTGCGGAGCATTTCGGCCTCGGTTTTTTGCACGAGGTCGCCGATGTAAATTATGTTGTCGTTCTTTAGGCAGTTTGCCGAACGAACCGACAATTCGAGTTCATCGACCTTCTTGAAGAATACCGTCTGAAATTGCTTGGTGAGTTCTTCGAGGTTGGCCGGCGGCCAACCTGAAATTTCCACCCCGAGACGCAGACCCATCTGCGCCAGCACATCCTTGATCTCGTTGAGGGCCTTCCGACCAAAGTTCGGCGTGCGGAGCATTTCGGCTTCGGCCTTTTGCACGAGGTCGCCGATGTAAATTATGTTGTCGTTCTTCAGGCAGTTTGCCGAACGAACCGACAATTCAAGTTCGTCGACCTTCATCAGAAAAATATTGTTGAAGCGCACTTTTTCGAGGGGCGCCGGCGCGGCCTCGGTTATGATATCGTTCTGGAAAACTGGGCTAGGTCTGTACCGTCCGAACTCATAGTAGCGACAATGGTTTGATTGCCACTCGTTTGACTTCTTATCGTCGCCGATTGCAGCAGTGAGCGCCTCTAGGGCGGCGCTGAAAGAACATTTTAAAATCTCGCGCCCCTTCTGCCAGCGTCCGTCCTTCTCATAGCCCCTCATAGTCTTGTACTGTTGCAATCGCGCTCGCGCGTCGTGTTCAATCCTTCCCGCGCCCTCGTTTACCCAAACGCAATAGAGGATTTGCCAATCGTCGAGGCTGGCATATTTCTTGTTTTGAAGATATCGCGGATAGCTCCCCATGTTTTTCGCCGTGCCGATCTTGATGACACGCCCAGACAAAGAGCCGGCAATGTAGACGTTACCAGCCTCGTAGTGTCTATCCCGATACACATCGTTGAGGGACATGAAGAGGATTTCCTTCGCCTGATCGTTTCACATGATTGGTCTACGAACAAGAAGAGAACGCAAAATGGGATGGGCTGTACGGGCCAAGATTAGGGCGGCCCAACATCTTGCGCGAAGCGGCGCAGCGCGCTCTGATGCAAGGATGGGTCCGAGATATTA
This sequence comes from Bradyrhizobium uaiense, assembly GCF_010811875.1. Taxonomy (GTDB): domain Bacteria; phylum Pseudomonadota; class Alphaproteobacteria; order Rhizobiales; family Xanthobacteraceae; genus Bradyrhizobium; species Bradyrhizobium uaiense. Next base: position 2,880 of record NZ_VKHP01000020.1, on the reverse strand, counting down.
CCCCGCCGCGCTGTCTGGCTGCGGGTCGAGGCGTTAGTCCGCGAAGCCGCGCAAGCCTCAGAACACCAAGGTGGATTGATGTCGTCAACGCCGCAACCGCTCACTAGGGACCTGAACCGACGACTTGCGTTCGTGCGATATTTGTATGGGCTCGGAGTAGATCAGTCTCACAAGCCAGAGCCATTTGCGGCGGCCGCGGTGCTCACATTCCATGATGCTTGCGAGATGTTCTTGCAGATCGCGGCAGAGCACAACGGCGTCGCTCCTGCCCGACAACGATCTCCTGACTTCCTGGAATATTGGACGCTCTTTGAGCAACAAGCACTGTTGCAGGTGACATCGAAAGCATCGATGAGCCGACTACACACAACGGCGTGCAGTGGACAGCAGCACGAATTGTGCCAAACCCAAGTTGGGACTTCGGCGACCCAGACGACATCAGCATCATTGTAAGCGGAAGATTGCAGTCAATCGCCACGCTTCTTCTATAAATCTCGGTCAAAACACTATCTGCGCCTCCATTTCTTCGAAGATATTGAAATCCCACTTCGTCAAATGAGCGAGTTCAAAGACGAAGATGGAACACGCTGGTCGCCGACCACGCGGAGTTTGAAGCGCGCGGTTCGCAGTTTGTGGTTCGCAAGAGATCGGGCGCAACGACAATTGAGGTTTCATCCGAGAGGAAATTTCCTCTCGCGTTCGATCTAAGGGTGCAAGAAGCGGTACAGTATGTAACTGCTAAGACGGCAATTTGGCGCGCGCGAGTGAGTGCGGCCCGTGGGGGACTTCGGCTCGAACTTGCGATGCCTTGGCGAAAATCGTCGCGAACGCAGTTCACTCAACCGATTTCAGCGGTCTCATTGGATTTTCACAAGCAAGTGTGGAAGCTATTTGAGAAATATCTAGCATATGTCGCAAAGCGCACGGAGGGTACGTACTGGAACCCCGTCGCCTATCATCTCTATAATGCCTGCGAAGCCACTGCGAACTCCGTTGACGCTTGGGCGGTTGGAGTATCCGTCGCCGTGGAAGCTATTGCCAGCCTCGTGATCCTTAAAGCCGATAAGAAGAAAGCTGCACAAATTGCTCGCATTCAGGGAGCAATGCGGGCATGGCTCGCCAAACAATCCTTCCCAGAAGATCAAACAAAGCGAGCTGAGGGACTAATCGGCGTTTTGGGTGAAAAACGCCCGCAGGATGTGATGTACGCGCTCGCCAAAACGGGCCACGTGGAGAAGACCTGCGTCAAGGCTTGGCAAAATCTGCGCAATCGGCACGTGGACCCAAAACTGAGGGACTTAAAGAAACCTTCGTCCAAGGACAGTCAAAGGCTGATCAACAATATCCATCGTGCCGAGCTGTTGCTGCGGCAGCTGACTTTCCTTTTAATTGGCTATGACGGGCCGTTCACTGATTACGGTGTTCACGGTGCCCAAGAGTTTCCGACGAAACAATACCCGCTCAAAGTCACGTAAATCCTCGGGCGGCGCAACGGATCGCATTGCTGCTCGGCGGTCTAACCCTGCAGCTCTAAAGCCGCAGTTCGACTATCCAATTCCGACTGTGCGAGGTTACGATGTTCGCGCATGCTCGCCACTACATCGCCGATGTTCCTGTTAATTTCGGCTCGGCCCTTGATATCTGGCGCGCCACCCATGCCAATTTTTCTGTACCTCATCGAGAGCCGAGTTGAGGCTGCTCAACCGTTCCCAAGTTTCGCGCACGATGCCTTGATACTCAGATGGCAGGTCGGCAGAGCCGAAGAAGGCCACGAGGTTTCCCGTTTTATGTAGCGTGTTCAGGCCGTGTACGTGCTTGATATCTTCGGTTCCGGGAGCCTCGTCGAATGGTTTCAGCAGTCGAGAATAATAATCAACGACCCGTCGGAGATTATAAAGCTCAAATCTCTCGCGGCGCTGATCAGCTAGCCGCATTTGCCGCCGAGCGTCCGCAATTTGCTGCCAGACAGCGTCAGCGGCGATGATTGCTGCAAACAAAGCTCCAGCAGCGCCAATCAGTCCGGCAGACAAGCTTTCATGCGCGGCGACAGCGCAGCCGATCCATTTTGGCCATTGAGCGTGCGCGAAGCCGCTCGAAAAGCACCGCTTGCTCTCGTCAAGATGTGCGAAGGCTTGGACAAAGCCAACGATCGCAACGATCGCCGAGAGGATAACCAAGAAAACAATCAGGCCGAAGAGAAGTCTTCTTTGCATTCAGCAAGGATGCCTTCTTGCAAGTCATTTGTCGAGGAGTAGCGCCGGACGGGCGGTCAATCCGTTGCGGCTTTTACAAGGCTCGTCTAGGTTGAGCCCTCGCGAGTTGGAGGGCGCGCCATGGGTGAGCGGACTGACAAGGTTTGGAGGGCGTTCGCGCACGAGGGGGCAATGATCTATTGGGCCAATATCCTTGTAGCTATTGCTTGTTTGCTTGACTATCTCTTCTCCGGTCGTACTTGGGAAATTGAAACGCTCGCTGTTCTAATTGTTGGTATCAACGGCTTCGCTCTATGGAACCGCAGGCACCAATTGAACGAGGCACACAAGCGTGAAGCCGAAGAGATGATTGAAGCGGCTCGGAGCGAGGCCGCCCGCAATGAACGGCTCAAATCTCGGGGACTAATTTAGATACAGCGGATTGGAGAAATTGAGATGCCTGCAATCAAGGTTGTTGCTCCGATTGAACTGCCGCACGCTCGTTGTGTTCGAAAGCGCCCACGAATTGCTCAAGCTCATTTTCCGTCATGCCGAGGGCGTGGCCGCGTCATGAGAAAAGCCTCGTTGCGTCTACCGCTCCCTGCGGGCGACAGTGGAACGAACGAATAGCCGTGGCTCGGATCTTGCTCGGGCTTCGGATTTGTCGTGCGCACAAGATGAATGACCT
>NZ_VKHP01000210.1 GCF_010811875.1 Bradyrhizobium uaiense | reverse complement strand
GGCCTTGGAAGAGGAGAACGCGAAGCTGAAGAAGCTTCTGGCCGAGCAGATGCTCGATGCGGCCGCACTTCGCGAGCTCCTTTCAAAAAAATGCTAGGGCCCGCCGCCAAGCGCGCTGCGGTCGCGCATCTGCAGGCCGTCATGAGCCTGTCGGAACGGCGGGCCTGCTCGATCGTGGAGGCGGATCGGAAGATGATCCGCTATCGCTCCAGCCGCCCGCCGGACGCAGTTCTGCGTGGCCGATTGCGCGATCTCGCCAACGAGCGGCGGCGTTTCGGCTATCGCCGGTTGTTCGTCCTGCTGCGGCGGGAGGGCGAGCCATCGGGGATCAACCGGATCTACCGGCTTTATCGCGAGGAAGGGCTCACCGTCCGCAAGCGGCGGGCTCGCCGCAAGGCCGTAAGCGGCAAGGAGACCCCGTCTAGCGGAGGGGATGAGCGATCGGCTATCGGCTGCTGAGTTTGTGAGCCGATGTGAGCTTCTATGTCTGCGCCTAGTTCTGGAACTAGAACCTTCCATATGATCGAAGCGGTCGCCGACCGCCTTGAGGGGGCACCGCGGCAGCTTCGCCGACGCTGGTCGGACGAGTTGAAGGCGCAAGTTGTGACAGAGGCACTGGAGCCCGGCGCGAGCGTCTCGGCGATCGCCCGCCGGATCGGCATTCACCCGTCGCAGCTGTTCGCCTGGCGACGTGACGCGCGGGCCGAGCGGCGTCATCGCTCGCGGCACTCGAGTTGCGAGGGTGTGGTGGCGTCGGTGGCGGGCGCGGTGATCGAGATTGCCATTGGCGAGGTCATCGTGCGCGTCGGCGCGGATGTCGACGAGGCGCACTTGCAGCGGGTGCTCCGGGCGGTCGTTCGGCATGATCCCCTCTGGTGTGAAGGCGTTCCTCGCCAGCCATCCAGTCGACTTCCGCAATTATGTGGAGCCCACTATTATGTGGAGTGCGCGGCGGGAAGTTGCTGCCCGCCGCGGTTTTCTCGTATGTTTCACTCCGCATAATTCGGCTTGCGTCCGGCCGCGCTCAGCATGGCCAGTAGCTTGTCGGGCGCCCGGAAGCGGCCGGGCGACAGCATCGGCGGCGTCATGGCGGCGAGCGCTTCGAGCTTCTCCGTCGGATCGGCGCGAAGGTAGACCTCGGTGCTTTGCAGGCTGGCGTGTCCGAGCCATAGCGAGACTTTCCGGACGTCCCGGGTCGCCTGAAGCGTATGCATGGCGCAGGTATGGCGCAGTACGTGCGGACTGACGCCTTTGTCGGCGATCGACGGTGCTCTGCAAGCGGCGGTGGCGACATGCTTGCTCAGGATGTATTCAAAGCCTGAGCGGGTCATCGCCTGAGCACGGGCGTTGCAGAACAACTCAGGAGCGCCGCTGACTGGGCGCACCTTAAGCCAAGCCTTCACAGCTGCGGCCGTCTCCTTCCAGAGCGGCAAGACACGTTCACGTCGGCCCTTGCCCATGATGTGCACGCTGGACATGGTCTGGCGGTCGATCTGATCGAGCTGGAGAGCGACCAACTCCGACACGCGCATGCCTGCGGCGAAGGCCAAATGCAGCATGGCTCGATCACGGATGCCGGACGGGGTGCTCACGTCTGGTGCGTTCAACAGAGCCTGCAGCTCGTCACGGGTGAGATAGCCGACGAGCGCCTGATCGGTCTTTTTCATCGGGATCGCATGGATCCGACGTGATTGGTCGAGGCTGGATGGCACCCTGTATTCCAGATAACGGAAGAACGAGTTTATCGCAGCGAGCCGAGCATTGCGGGTTCGCGCCGAGTTGCCGCGCTGCTTCTCTAGATGCTCTAGGAACGCCAAGATCAGCGGCGCGTCGAGCCGTTCGATCTCGATCTTCGATGGCTTGAGCTTGAGCCGGCCGGCGGCAAATTGGAGCAACAGCTGGAAGCTCTGGGCATACGCCTCGCAGGTATGTTGGCTCGCCCGGCGTTCCTTAGGCAGGTGCTCGCGCAGGAAGCTGCTCAGATAGGGGGCGAGCGCGGTCATGCGGCGCCTCCAATGAGCAATGCCTCGCCGGCCTCGGCGATATGGCCCATCAGGACCGGTGTCGCCTGCAAGTACCAATAGGTGTCGGTCACGTGGACGTGGCCGAGGTAGGTGCTGAGCGCCACGATATGGCGGGCGACCGCAGCACGATCGTGGCTGCACTGCTCCAGCGAGCGGACCGCAAAGGTGTGGCGCAGATCGTGGATGCGCGGATCTCGCCCCGAGTACGCGCCCCTGAGATCGGTTCTATCGAGGAGCTGCAGGAAGATGCGTCGCACGGTGTTGTAGGGCAGCGACTGCCCGGCAACCGATACGAAGAGAGCGCGATCTGTGGTGGTCAGCGACCGCCGGGCGACCAGATATCTGTCGAGCGCCAGCCGAGCTGTTGCGTGAAGCGGCAACAGCCGGCTCTTCTGGAACTTGGTCTGCCGGACGACGAGCCCGTCGGCAGTCACATCGTCGATCTGCAGCGCCAATGCTTCTGCGATCCGCATGCCGGTAGCGGTGAGCAGGCCAAAGAGGGTTGCATACATGGTCGGTCTGATCGAGCCCTCCGGCCGGAGGGCCGCCGCAGCGCGAAGCAATCGAGCGATCTCGTCCGCACTATAGATATACGGCGGTCGCCGCTTGACGACGGCGTGGCCGAGTGCATCCGCCGCCGGAACCTGATGACGCGGATCCTCGGCGTGCATCGCCAGCGCGAACCGCCGCACGGTAAGCAACCGATTGCGGCGCTGCTCCGGTGACGGCGCACGTGCGGCCCATGCCAGGACCCGGGCACTTCTGATGTGCCGGTCGCCGCGCTCTTCGGCGAAGCCGACGTAGCCCCTGAGCAGGATTTGCTGGACGCGGAACTTGAACCCCAGCGACTGCTGCTGGTCCAGATATTTGGCAAGATGTTGATTCAGCATTACGCCTCTCCTGGCCAGGGCTGCGCGATCTGCAGCAGCATCGTTACGTCGACTTTGGCATAGTGCGCGGTCATGTCCGGCGAGCGGTGGCGCAGCACGGCACCAACCGTGTCGAGCGTCGCGCCGCCTCGCAGCATGGCCGTCGCGGCCGAGTGTCGAAGCAGGTTGGCCCCATTCGACGGAACGGTGATGCCGGCCTTTCGTATTGCACAACGCACAACGTCAGAGACTGCGCTCGATCTTGTCAGTGGCCGGATTGGTGCATTCGACATGAAGAAGATTCGACCATCGACGACGTGCGGCCGGGCTTGATCGAGATAAGCGAGCACCGCATCACCGGCGTCCTGCGGCAATGGCAATCTTGTTTCCCGGCGCCCCTTGCCATGAACCGACAGCGTCGCGTGTTGCCAATCAATATCGGTGAGACGAAGAGAAAGAATGTCGCCGGCCCGCAGACCTAGTCGCGCCAATAGTAGCAGGATCGCCCGATCACGCACGCCAGTCGCCGTGGTCTGATCGCACGTTGCAATTAACGTCTCGACATCTGACGAGCCGATGTATCGCGGCAGCGACGACAGTCGCCACTGCGGAATGATTGGCACGGCCTGATCCAGTCCCGCTCGGCACAACCCCCGAGCGCCGAGGAACCGCAGATATCCTCTGAGCGCCATCGCCATCGTCTTCACGGAGGCCAGAGATACCCGCTTCGTTTCCGCAAGGATCACGTCGCGAATGAGTTGGGCATTCCAGCTTGGCGGCTTGCTGCCAAGCGCCGGGAGCAGCCGCATGACCATGCGACCATGTCGACCTATTGTCAGCTCTGTGATACCGCGATGCTGCCACAGCCAGTCCTGGAACTCGACCACCCGCCGGTCGAGCGTCGGCAATGCGAGCTTCGGCTTGCGCGGAACAATTCCGCGCTCACGGAGAAACTCGACGAACCGGCGGACCCGTCTCACGTACTTCTCGGACACGCCCTTCTCGCGACGGATGCCGGGGCATCGACAGCGATGCCGAGCGAACCGATCGGTGACGCCATCATCGATGTCAGCGACTGCGACCTTGGCAAGCGTCAGCCATTCCGCGAGGTGACGGGCTGCGGCGTCATAACCGCTCACCGTCAAGTTCGAATGCCCCAACACCGTCAGATGTCGTGCAAACTCCGTCACCACCGGGGCGAGATCGCCTGCCTCCATGGGGCGACGGCCGTGGCAGCGATTCTCTCTCGACTCGACCATCCTTGTCTCCCTTTCGTTGACATCAAGACACGAAGGGAGGCCTCAGATTATGCGGAGCGAGGAAGAGGGCACCAGGAACTAAACTGTTGATAACGGAGTAGGTCTCGGATCGACCGGCCGCGCACTCCGCATAATCGTGGGCTCCACATAATTCCGCTTGGACGAACCCGCTCCGCGGGAGAGTATCCGCGTTGAGCGCGGTGTATTCCCCTTGAAGCCGGCCAGTGGCTCTGACCCCAGCACCACCCGCACGGCGACGTAATCCACCCCATTCCGGAAGAGCTTGCTGGCAAGATGGTGTTGCTGCCTCGCGGGCAGCGTCCCTCTTGCCAAGGAGTTCGCTATGACCTCGCTTCGGTTACGCATGACGGAAGACATGCAGGTCCGCAACCTGTCGCGACACACGCAAGATTCTTATTTGCTGCAAGTTTCCCAGTTCGCTCGGCATTTCGCTAAATCGCCGGCTTTGCTCGGCCCGGAGGATATCCGCGCCTACCAGGTCTATTTGACGAACGAGAAGAAGCTGGCGCCACGTTCGGTGCACGTGACCGTCGCAGCGCTTCGATTCCTCTACCGCGTCACGCTCGGCCTCGATTGGGATTTCGACCAGATCATTCCGTGCCCAAAGGCGCCAAAGACACTGGCCGTCATTCTCAGCCCCGAGGAGGTGCTGCACTTCCTTGGCTGCATCGAGAGCTTCAAACACCAGGCGATCCTGACGACATGCTATGCCGCCGGCCTACGCATTTCCGAGGCGACCCGCCTGAAGCCTGAAGCCATCGATCGCCAGCGCATGGTGCTGCGCGTCGAGCAGGGCAAGGGACAGAAAGACCGCTACGTCATGCTCTCGGCCAAGTTGCTGGAGGTGCTGACGGGCTATTGGCGCGCCGTGCGCCCCACCGGGGCATGGATGTTTCCCGGCGCCGTTGCCGGAGAACCGATATCGACAAGCGCCGTGGATGCCACCTGCCGCAAGGCACACCGGCGATCTGAACTCACCAAGCCGGTGACGCCTCATTCACTCCGGCACGCATTTGCGGTGCACCTGCTCGAAGCCGGAACCGATCTCCGCACCATCCAGCTCCTGCTCGGCCATCGCAGCCTGTCGACGACCGCTCAATATCTGCGGATCGCTACCAACAAGGTCTGCGCGGCGACGAGCCCGCTTGAACTGCTGCCGCGTCCGATCCCCAAGGCCTCCTCGCCGCCAGCGCCCCAACATTTCTGACGGCCAGCCTCATGGGCCGGTCAGGTCCGGAGGTGGCGGATATATTCCGTCGCTACGGTGCTGCCTGGCGAGAGCAGCACTGGGCCTCGCTATCGACCGAACGACGCGCCGCAATGATGGCCATCGAGCGCTGCCGAACGTCGGCGCTCGGAGGCCATGTCGAACAGTGCGATCGCTGTGGCGAACAACGGATCGCTTATAATAGCTGCCGTTCGCGTAGCTGCCCCAAGTGCCAGTCGCTCGCCCGGGCGGAATGGATCGAGGCTCGGCGGGCGGAGCTTCTCGACACGCAATATTTCCATGTCGTCTTCACCGTTCCCGACGAGATCGCCGCGATTGCCTTCCAGAACGCCAGCACGGTCTACAAGATCCTGTTTCACGCCGCCGCCGAGACGTTGCGGACCATCGCTGCCGATCGGAAGCATCTCGGTGCGGAGATCGGGTTTTTCGCGGTGCTTCACACTTGGGGGCAGAATCTCAGCCATCATCCCCATCTGCACTGCGTCGTGCCCGGCGGCGGGCTGTCGCCGGACGAGAGCCGCTGGGTCGCGTGTCGTCCGGGCTTCTTCCTACCAGTCGCCGTGCTCTCCCGACTGTTTCGGCGGCTGTTTCTCGAAGGTCTGCAAAAGGCATTCGATGCCGGCGGGTTGCGCTTCTTTTCGTCATTGGAACGGCTGCGCGATCCCGTCGCATTCCGGTACTATCTGGATCCCACCCGCCAGCTCAACTGGGTGGTCTATGCCAAGCCACCCTTCGCAGGCGCTGAACGGGTTCTGGAATATGTCGGGCGCTACACACACCGGGTGGCAATCGCCAACAGCCGCATCGTCAATATCGAGGATGGCAAGGTCCGCTTCCGGTGGAAGGACTATCGCGACGCGAACCGGCAAAAGGTAATGACGCTCGCCGCCGGGGAGTTCATCCGACGTTTCCTCGTCCATGTCCTGCCCGAGGGATTTCAGCGTATCCGCTATTACGGATTACTGGGCAACCGCTACCGCAAGCAGAAGCTCGCCCGCTGCCGTGAACTGCTCGGAATGCAGCAGTCTGATACGCCGGTGGAGCCGAAGGAGCGGCGCGACTATCGCGACAAGGTTGAAGAGCTGACCGGCGTTTCCCTGCGGCAATGTCCCTTTTGCCACCAGGGACAGATGGTGTGCATCGAAGTGCTCGCGCCCGTTGCGTCACAAGACCCAATTGTTCTGGACACATCATGATGATCGGGCTTTTCCAACCAGCAATCATCGTCCTTTCCGTCTGCCAACGCAGGCAGCAGGCATTCTATTGTCACGCCGTAGACATCGAGCCGGCCAGGCGTTGGCTTCGCCAATCTTTCCCTCCGCGACGAGATATTCGCCACAGCATTTTTCGCCATGAAGGCCGCAGCGGGCACGTCCCGAGGCCCCACGGACGGCACCATCCGCGGGGATGCAGCATCCAATTTCCATAGCGGCAGTATCGCGCCAGGCGGCTTCGTCCAACACGTTTTTAGCTTACCGGCGCAATCACGACTGTGCACTCTGCAACCTTTGTCCGCGCCGCCAATCTAAAAACGCTCTCTATTGTGGAGCACCACATAACCGCAAGGGTATCGATGGCCTTGTTGCGCTGCAAGGCCGTGGGGATCCGTGCCCCGATCCTGGTCGAGGCGAGGCCCAACGCGCGCTGTCGCTGGACTTCGTCCACGACCAGTTCGCCAATGGCCGACGCTTCCGCATCCTCAACATCGTCGACCACGGACGCCATGCTCGCTTGGTGCAAGGACGCAGCCATCGATTGGCACTTCATCGCACCGGGAAAGCCGATGCAGAACGGCTTCGTCGAGAGTTTCAATGGCCGGATGCGCGATGAGCTACTCAACGAGACCCAGTTCTTTGATCTCGATGACGCCCGCGCCAAGATCGCCAATTGGGTCGCCGACTACAATCTCCAGCGTCCCCGCTCGTCGCTGAAATACCTGCCCCCCGCGGCCTACGCCGCCCACCTCACCGCAACGGACGATCGGCTGCGCAACCCCGACCAGCTCCGCCGATCGTCCGTTGCTCCACCCGCGCCACTTGGCGTACAAAACCCCGAGACTCTAACTGCCGCTGGATGAAAATGCAGTGGCAGGTCAGGCGTGAGGCCCTTCAGGGTCTTCAGCCGCCGACCGTAGTGGTAGGCATTAATGAAGTCGGCAAGATGTGCTTCGAGCTGATCGTGTCGATCGTAATGGTAGCGTTTGACGGTCGCTTCCTTGATCGTGCGGTTCGACCTGGCCATTGTTCCAGGGATGCTTAATCTTAGTCAGCCGATGTTTGACGCCATTCTCTTGGCAGCGCATATCGAACATTATGTGTCACGTATCTTACCATCGGGCCGTCCACGGTAAGCGACGCTCTGACCCCACCTTGTGGAGTGCGAGCTGACGGTAACCGGCGTGAGGCCCCACCTAGCTATCCCCCGGTTAGCGCGCGATACAGCCTGGCATGAGCGGATCAGTGGAGGTGGTGCCATGCTTGATGCCAGGCAGGAAGACGATTCCTATCGTCGCGTCGAGGTGATTACCGGGGAACGTCGGCGACGACGATGGACGGGCGAGAAGGCCCGGATCGTGGCGGAGAGCTTTGAGGAAGGCGTGAACATCTCCTATGTAGCGTAACCGGTATGAGTTCCCACGTCTGCAGTGATTAGCGCGCGCGAGCGTAGCGGGTCGGCATCCAGTACTGGCGCATGGCCTCGATGACGTCCGGAATGTCGGTATGGGCGTTGCGCAGGAATTCCTCGGTCTCGCGGCCTGGCCTTGGCGGTCCAAGGGCGCCCTTGATTTTCGACGCAATGCAGCAGGATGGGCAGGAGCAAGCCGTGGTCTATGTTGCAGATGTCGAGCAGCGGGGCCCATGCCGATCGTCTCAGCCGCATGGCGGATGCCGGAAAAGCCGGTTAATGCCCGGCGATCTCCTCGGTGCCGGGGGCCATCGGCAAACACATAGGCGACCGCCGGCGGCGATGGGCCGCTTATGGGCGATCATCCATCGCATGCGCCCAGAACTGGCAGATACAGGTGCGATGTCGCCCGGGATCGAGCACCGGCATCGGCGTCTCATCGCAGAACAGGCGCGGCGCGGCCTGGATCGTCCGCAGCTGCAGCTCATAAAGACTTTTGAGCCACCATGCCGCACGCTTCACCCAGCCGGCGAGCGTCGCGCGGTCGAGATGGATGCCCTGGCCAGCCAGGATCTGCACTTGGCGGTACAGCGGCAGATACCAGGCGAACTTCGAGACCACGATTTGAGCCACGAGTGCCGTCGATACCATTCCGCCCTCAACCAAACGCAGCAACACCTTCGCCTGGACCACACCATCGGTGCAGCTGCGACAGGCGTACTGGGGACGGATCGTCAGCCCCCGCAGGATCGCCGGGATCACGTCCAACACCTCGCTAACGTCCTCGCCGATCTTGTGAAGCTGACATTGACAGCACGGGCACGCCGTCGCCGCCGGCTCCAGCACCTACTCGCAGCGCGGTAGGTGCTTGGGCAGCGCACCGATGTTGCGGCGCGCCTTCTTGCGCAGCTTGTCGGACGGCTTCGCCGCGGGCGTATCGTCGTTGGTCGGCGCAGGTAGCGTGGTGGCGTCGGTCTCGAGATCGCCCAGCTCGAGCGCCAGTTGGGCAGCGACAATCACCGCAGCCGCTCCGAGCGCTTCCCGAAAATTATCTCCTTGAGCGTCTGCATCGCCACGCGCAGCTTCTCGTTCTCGGCGTCAAGCGCGAGCACCATCTCCGTCAGAGACGCCGGAGAGGCCGGGAGAGCGTCGGGACGAACCGCCATGATCGAACGATACATGCGCGCGCTCCATGCTCTAGCGAAGTCCTCACCTCTCAGCCAACAACGACCGGTTGCTTCACAGGCTTAGGCGAGACACCGTCCACTCCAACCCGCCAAGCAGCATTGCGAGCTGCGTCGTACTTAGATGCACCACGCCGTCGCGGATCGGTGGCCAGGTGAAGCGGCCCTGGTGCAACCACTTCGTTACCAGCACCATGCCGCTGCCGTCCCACGCCAGAAGCTTCACTCTGTCCATGCGCTTGCTGCGGAACACAAAGACGTCGCCGCAATACGCGGTTCGCACGCAGCGCTTCGCTCACCAGCGCCGACAGCGTGTGCACCGACTTAACGTCGCCAGCTCCACTCCGGGCTCGACCCGGATGCGTGCCTCTCCCACCTTGATCTCGATCATCCCGCCAAGCTTGCATGCTCGACGGCTATGTCGCCGCGATCGTGGTCGGGCCAGTGTCGATGAGTCCGCCCGACTGGATCTGTCCGCTGCTCGCCATCGACACCAGGTGCGATCCAATGGTGGCGCAGCCGGTGTCGACGGAGTGACGATTGAGCATTTAGCGGCTTTCAATTACCTACAATTTCTACTCCGACCATAGCCTTCTCCAGAAAGAGACGCGCGTCCTAGGCGGTGACGCATGGATCACTGTCAAGGTTAGCGCCGATTCCGTCACGATCTGTGCCTTGACATCGTCGCACCAATGGCAGCGCCGGGCCCGAGCTCGCAATGCGCAGACAACATCCACGGTCTCGTTGCGATCCACTCTGTTCATGGCGACATACATATTGTGTCCGGTTGAAGACGTCTATGTTCGGAACCCGACCCGCTGAGGCGCAAGTATTCACCGGCGCGGTGCGAAACACATGGTTTGTACCTCTCGCTCGCACAACTCTTTCGGTGGCACGCCAATTGTATAGTATCCGTTACGACCACCGCGGTCTCGCATTCTCTAGCCTAGAGCGTCTCCAGGAACTTGCTCGAGCGATCCAGTAGACGCTGCAGGCCCCAGCAAATTTGATGGCAGCCTCACCGCGAGTTTGAGGTCGGGTACGGCAAAAGAGCTAATGCCGATTTACGCTCAGATCGCCGCAGGGTAGGCAACAGAAGGTCAACATCCCATGACAAGAAGAGCGCTCATCCTGGTTGAAGGCAATACACACGGTACTGGTCTGCAATACGTCCAAGCCGCCCAGCGTCTTGGCCTTCATCCAATCACCCTGTCCGCTGATCCAACTCAGTACGACTATCTCGCGGCGGAAGGAATGGAGGCAATTCGTGTCGATACAAACAATCTCGATGGACTGATCGGCGAATGCTCCCGGCTACGTGTGACCTATGACATTGCTGGCATTACGAGCGCCAGGGAAGCGGTCTATGCGACAGTTGGCAAGCTCTGTCGGCATTTCGATCTACCAGGACCGAACCCCGCATCCGTTGAACGGTGCTGTGACAAATTCACTCAACGTCAGCTGCTCGCGGAGGCTGGCGTTCCCATACCGGCCTATCGTTTGGCATTGGATGCGACGGAGGTAGAAAGCTTTGCCGCCGAGATCGGGTTGCCGGTGATTGTTAAGCCAGCAGTAGGCAACGGCAGCTACGGCGTCCGATTGTGCCGCAGCGTCGATGAGTTGGCCGAACATACGACGTATCTGTTGGGCGGAAAGCACATATGGCGATCTTCGGCGAGAATCCTTGTCGAAGAATTCGCACACGGCCCCTATTATTGCGCCGACATAATGGGAAATGAGGTCATTGGGATTGCCGCCGCTGACTTCGGCCCCCTACCACATTTCGTCTTTAGCGAGACGACCTTTCCGGCCCCACTGAGTGATGACGATCATAAGCGTATCGTCGATGTTTCGCTGAGCTGTTTGCGAGCTCTCGGCCTTGGCTGGGGGCCGACGAACATTGAATTCCGGTGGACGAAGCGTGGCCCAGTCGTCATTGAAGTCAATCCGCGGCTTGCTGGGGGAAGCCATCGTCAACTTGTTCAGCTAGCTTACGGTGTCGATCTCATCACCGAGCACATCAAGCTTGTCATCGGCGAGGAATGGGATTTGCGCAGAAAGCATGCGCAGACCGCAGCTGCGCGGACCTTATATGCCGATCGCGATGGCACCCTCGATTGGATCGATGGCGACAGTCGAGCGGCCGCCGTACCAGGGGTCGCCGAGGTCAAATTCTATGTTGAGCCGAAGATGCCGATCGTCAGGAATGGCGATGATCGAGACACAATCGGCCATATCATCGCCTCTTCCCCCACCCAGGCTCGGACCGAGGCGATACTTCAGCGCGCCGTCGACCTAATCGAGTGGTCGATCACACCATTCCCGACCATTGGCGAACAGGAACAATCAGCGGTCCCTCACCTCCCCGAACCAGACCAGGTGGCGCCAGGTAAAAGGTGATCGTCGCCAAAGGTTGGTGCAATTGAGAGCACGACAGAGCCATGAACGGGCACGAATGAGCTGGCCACTTTGCGGAGCAGGAACCGATGAAAACATCTATGATGCAGGCTTTGATACCGACAGTTTCCGGTGGGCGCCGACCCGTGCGTTTTGGCCACGATAAGATAGCCGATGTTATCAGCGAGACTTTGGAAAAGTTTCCCTCGAACACCGCTGTGCGTACGAGCGAGAGTGGCGACGTAAGCTACCGGACGCTGGGGACGTCCGCGTTCAGCCTTATGGAGGGCTTAGAGGCCGTTGGCGTCCGTCCTGGTGACGCGGTCATTTTCAAACTTCCGCGATCAGTTGAATTGGTTACGGCTGTTCTCGCCACCCAAATGCTGGGCGTTGCCTTCGTGCCTGTTGATCAAGCGGAGTCCGACCAACGATTGGACCACATACTCCGCAACACGAGCGCCCGCGCTATTGTTAGTTTGGACGCAGGCGGTTCAATGCGCGTCGAGTGTATTTCCGGGCACGATGGCGGCAACTCAGCATTTCCAAACATCGCGTACGTCATGCACACCTCTGGAAGCACGGGAGTCCCGAAAGGGGTACCTGTCTCTCGGGCTGCTCTTCTGAATTTGGTCGACTGGTATATTGATATGATTGATTTCTCGGAGGGCGCCAGCATTTCGCAGCTTACGCGGCCAGCATTCGATGTCTCGATTCCCGAGTTCCTAGTGCCGTTTGCGACCGGCGGGACAATTGTCTTGCCCAGCACGCAACTGCAAACACAAATCATTCAAACAATCGAGTTCCTGATTCAAAGCGGCACGAACGTCATTCAGATGGTTCCAACGCTGCTGCGACGTTTCCTTGGAAGTCTCGAACGTCTCCCCCACATGGCGGCACGGTTTACAGATCTCAAATATGTAGTCTGCAATGGCGAATCCCTACCAAATTCAATTAGGCGACGATTCTACTCGGTTCTTCCCAACGCGGCGCTAGTAAACAGCTACGGCCCAACCGAATGCTGTGTTGCCGTTAGTTACCACTATTGCTCCCGCGGTGAGGCAGACCTCCCGATGTTCATCGGAAAGCCAGCGTACAATGTCGATTTCTATGTCCTTGACGAAAACCAGTCCAACGTTGGGCTTGGAGTCGAGGGCGAACTCTGGGTGGGAGGCGTGCAGACGTCCCAACGCTACGTGGCTGACGAAGTCCAATCGAAACTGTGCTTCGTGCCATTCATGACGGCCAACGGCGAGCAAGTGCTGTACCGCACGGGTGATTATGTTGTGGCATCGGAAGAGCAGGGATTGCTGTTTATCGGAAGGAGAGATGATCAGATCAAGTATCGAGGAACCCGATTGGAGAAGGGGGAAATTACCAGCGTGATCGATAAGACGGGCCTATGTACTGATTCAGCAGTGGTCGTGGTAGACGGAGACGACGACGCGAGCCAGGAGCTTGTCTGCATGGTGACGCCCGCGAGTGCCGACGTGGATGAAGTTCACCGGCGGCTATCGGATGCGTTGCCGAAGGATCGTGTTCCGAGGCTCGTTGTGCCTCTTATCGAGCTTCCTTTCACTCCCAATGGAAAACTCGATCAGCGCGCGCTTGAGGGGTCAGCGAAGCAGGCGCTCAGGGCGAATATGCGGCGTGCCGCAGCCCAGGCCGAACATCCACCGAGATCGCCGTTGGATCATCTTCTGGAGGCGGTATACGCCGTCAAGGAAAGATTGGTGTTACCCAGTAGGACAGCTCGGGAGTACGATATTGATTCGCTGAATTTCCTCGAAATACAGCTCAGGTTGGCGGAAAGCGGCTTGATGTTTGGGGATGACGTTTATCGAGAGCAAAATCTGTCGCTTGAGGAGTGGGCAAAGCGAATTCGACCGGTCGATCGCAGCGGATTTCAAGCGGTTGCAATAGGCAACTGCGGAGAAGCTGCCGGATTCAGGGACGAGCTCGCGCAAATTGTCGAACACATTGATGCACGGGCTCCCAGCACGATTGTCTTGCATTCATCGCTTATAGCATTGAAGAACGTGAGGGCGAATGAGGTGGCGTCCATTCTTCTAGAAGCATTAGAGCGCGTCTCGGCTTCGTCCACGGTTATTCTGCCAGCGTTCACGTTGAGCTACTGCGCCACGCGATGCTTTCATTGGACGAAGACCAAGTCCGAGACAGGCGTGTTGGCCGATCTCGTGATGCGATATCTTCCCTCTGGGCGCACTAAACATCCCGCTTATTCGATGGTCGTGACCGGACCGAGAACTGAAGAGTTGTGCGAGACGGACTGGTGGAAATGCAGTCCGTTCGGTGACGACTCAATATTTGGCGAGATAAGCCGCTCCGATGGCTTGATAATCGGCTTAGGCACATCAAGTTTTACCCATGGGCATAGGTGCGAACTCTTAGCGGATGTGCCTTACAGCAAGACAACGAACTTGAGGGGGCTTGCCGACTTCGGAGGAGGCCCGACGGAAGTCTCGACGTCGGTTTATACTCGCGACATTAAGGGCCGACCCGAATATTCGTTCCTCGCGCACGACACTGATCGTGACGTTCGCGAAATGAAAGATGTGCTGCGAGAGTTCGCAATAGCTGGAACCCACGCGAGATTGGTGAACGCAAGAGAGATGGAGTCCAAGCTCGTTCCCGTCATGCGGATTGAACCATATGGGTTCTTACATGAGAGAGCAAGAGCCGAGGCGCAGCGTGCATATCCGAGTTAACACCAACCGCTAGCTTGGACGAAACGCGACATTGTCGCGCCTAAAGGCTTAGAAGTTGAGGTATGATAGCCGGAACGAAGGTTTCATTCTGCCGACTAGCTCAAGTGAGGAAATGCGAGGCGATCGGGTCGCGATTGACCCTCAGTAGTTTATGCGTTTGCTGATGGCCGCTTCGCCGGCAGTCCGACAGCAGTGGTGCTCTACGATGGATATCCGGCGACGGCCCAGTGCCAGCGGCTGGCGCGACTGTTTCGCCAGCCCGTGACTGTGTTTCTTCGCCCCTTGGAAGAGACAGACCATTTTGAAATTCTCTGGTTGACGCAAAACGCCGAACGGGACCTCTGTGGACCTGGAATTTGCGGCGACATACTGGCTTGTTCATGCCGGCCGCGATCGGTTGGATCGAATCTCCTATCACTCCAGGAGCGGGCTTCTTGACGCTTGGCTGCAAGGCGACCGCTATACAAGTCGCGCCTCCGGACATCCATACGACTCCGGCAGATCCGATGGAACATGCCCATGTCCAACGATGCATGGGTGCCCCGGTTAGGGGAGACACGTGGAGGGAAGGGACCAGCCGAGGGGAGCCTGCGCGAGGTCCGGACACAGAGCCGGATTACATTGCCTCCGAATCTCGCGCGGGTGAACGCGGCGGCCAAGCAGGCTGCCCAAACTCGGTTCACGGCCCTGCTGCACCATGTCGACGAAGACGCTCTGCTTCGGGCGTTTCGACGACAAAAGTGGCAGGCTAGCGCTGGGGGCGATGGGGTGACGGTGGCGAAGTACGAAGAAGGACTCGCGGATAATATCCGCGACCTTTGCGCATGCCTTGGGCGTGGCCAAGGGCATGCGACACCGCACTCGCCAGTTGGTCGGCGGTGGCAGAACGCCAGCACGGCGAGCGACATCGGCTGCAGGCCCCCCGCATTTACGATCTCTGGCGGGCGGTCGTCGTTGTCGGTGTTCAGCTGTGTCCGGTTGAAGACGTCTATGTTCGGAACCCGACCCGCTGAGGCGCAAGTATTCACCGGCGCGGTGCGAAACACATGGTTTGTACCTCTCGCTCGCACAACTCTTTCGGTGGCACGCCAATTGTATAGTATCCGTTACGACCACCGCGGTCTCGCATTCTCTAGCCTAGAGCGTCTCCAGGAACTTGCTCGAGCGATCCAGTAGACGCTGCAGGCCCCAGCAAATTTGATGGCAGCCTCACCGCGAGTTTGAGGTCGGGTACGGCAAAAGAGCTAATGCCGATTTACGCTCAGATCGCCGCAGGGTAGGCAACAGAAGGTCAACATCCCATGACAAGAAGAGCGCTCATCCTGGTTGAAGGCAATACACACGGTACTGGTCTGCAATACGTCCAAGCCGCCCAGCGTCTTGGCCTTCATCCAATCACCCTGTCCGCTGATCCAACTCAGTACGACTATCTCGCGGCGGAAGGAATGGAGGCAATTCGTGTCGATACAAACAATCTCGATGGACTGATCGGCGAATGCTCCCGGCTACGTGTGACCTATGACATTGCTGGCATTACGAGCGCCAGGGAAGCGGTCTATGCGACAGTTGGCAAGCTCTGTCGGCATTTCGATCTACCAGGACCGAACCCCGCATCCGTTGAACGGTGCTGTGACAAATTCACTCAACGTCAGCTGCTCGCGGAGGCTGGCGTTCCCATACCGGCCTATCGTTTGGCATTGGATGCGACGGAGGTAGAAAGCTTTGCCGCCGAGATCGGGTTGCCGGTGATTGTTAAGCCAGCAGTAGGCAACGGCAGCTACGGCGTCCGATTGTGCCGCAGCGTCGATGAGTTGGCCGAACATACGACGTATCTGTTGGGCGGAAAGCACATATGGCGATCTTCGGCGAGAATCCTTGTCGAAGAATTCGCACACGGCCCCTATTATTCGGCCGAGATAATGGGAAATGAGGTCATTGTGCTTGGGACCGCTGACTTCGGCCCCCCACCGTATTTCCTCTGTCGCGAGATGGCCTATCCGGCTCCGCTGAGTGACGACGATCATAAGCGTATCGCCGATGTTTCGCTGAGCTGTTTGCGAGCTCTCGGCCTTGGCTGGGGGCCAACATGCATTGAATTCCGGTGGACGAAGCGTGGCCCAGTCGTCATTGAAGTCAATCCGCGTCTTGGGGGGGCGCTCGGTCCTCGAATGGTTCAGCTAGCTTACGGTGTCGATCTCATTACCGAGCACATCAAGCTTGTCATCGGAGAGGAATGGGATTTGCGCAGAAAGCATGCGCAGACCGCAGCTGCGCGGATCTTATATGCCGATCGCGATGGCACCCTCGATTGGATCGACGGCG
>NZ_VKHP01000209.1 GCF_010811875.1 Bradyrhizobium uaiense | reverse complement strand
CTCGTGTGTGGCCCTGGGGCAGCCGATGCCTCCTCATCACAGTGCAGTGTGTGTCTCCGTACCGTCAGCGTAGCCTGCTCTTCGGCACCTACGGCAGCAGCGGCCACCCCCTGGCGGTCGTGGCCGCCGTGAACGCGGTCAGCGTCGCGGCCCCATCGGCCGGCGCCACGGCGCCGAGTTTCAGGCTGACGAAATCGTTGCGGTCGAGCGATTTCGGCGGCGGCAACGCGAAGAACGGCAGCCTCAAGGCTTGTGCGATCCAGGCCTCGTCAGGCTTGCCCAGCGCCGCGAACTTCCCGGCGGTGTCGTACGGCTGATGCATCTGGCGGAACATGAAGTCGTCGAGCAGCGCGTTGCCCGGCCCGGTGTCGCAGGCGATCAGCGTGTCGGTCCCGTCGATATAGGTGATGTTGGAGACGCCGCCGATATTGACCACGACGATCGGCCCCTCGCGGTTCAGCGATTGCGCCAGCGCGCGGTGGTACACCGGCACGAGCGGCGCGCCCTGCCCGCCGGCGTCGACGTCGGCGGCTCGGAAATCATGCATCACCGGGATGTGGATCGCCCGGGCGAGCGCCAGCGCGTCGCCGATCTGCACCGTCAGCCTGCGCTCGGGGCGATGCAGCACGGTCTGGCCATGGAACCCGACGATGTCGATCTCCTGGGGAGAAATCCGATGCTGCGCCGTGAAGCTGGCGACCGCCTCGGCGTGGGCGGTCGTGACCGCCTGCTCGGCCTGTCGCAATATCCCCGGCCGGGCGTCGCGCTGCGACAGATGAACGGCTTCGGTCAGCGCCTGGCGCAGCAGGCTGCGCTCGCCGTCGGTGTAGGGCCGATAGCCCGTGGGGCCGAAGGCCTTGATCTGGCGGCCGTCGGTCTCGATCAATGCCACATCGACCCCGTCGAGCGAGGTACCGCTCATCAGACCGAGTGCCGTTAACATCATGCTGGAAGCGCCCCAGCCGGGAACCCCCGGCTTGTCTCAAACAAGTACATCCTATAATGCCACTGCGCGTCCGCCTGCGGCAGCCTCAGCGCCAAGGTTCCGCAAATAGATGCAAAAACCGTAAAACAAGAATGAGCTGGCTGGCCGACAAATGACTGCATTTAAATCGGATTTCCTGAACACTCTACAGGAACGCGGCTTCGTTCACCAGTGCTCCGATTTCGAGGGCCTCGACGCGCTTGCCGCCAAGGGCGAGGCAACCGCCTATGTCGGCTACGACTGCACCGCGCCGTCGCTGCACATCGGCAACTTCCTCACCATGATGATGCTGTACTGGCTGCAGCAGAGCGGCAACAAGCCGATCACGCTGATGGGCGGCGGCACCACGATGGTGGGCGATCCCTCCGGCAAGGACGAGACGCGCGCGATGCGCACCGTTGCAGAGATCGAAGCCAACAAGGCCTCGATCCGCGGCGTGTTCGCCAAGGTGCTGCGCTATGGCGACGGACATGCCGACGCCATCATGCTCGACAACGCCGAGTGGCTGACGAAATTGAACTGGATCGAGATGCTGCGCGACATCGGCCGCCACTTCTCGGTCAACCGCATGCTCACGATGGACTCGGTGCGGCTCCGGCTCGAGCGCGAGCAGGAGATGAGCTTCATCGAGTTCAACTACATGGTCTGCCAGGCCTACGACTTCGTCGAACTGTCGCGCCGCGCCGGCTGCCGGTTGCAGATGGGCGGCTCCGACCAGTGGGGCAACATCGTCAACGGCGTCGATCTCGGCCGCCGCATGGGCTCGCCGCAACTGTTCGCGCTGACCACGCCGCTGCTCACCACCGCCTCCGGCGACAAGATGGGCAAGACTGCGAAGGGCGCGGTGTGGCTCAACGCCGACCAGTTCTCGCCGTACGACTTCTGGCAGTACTGGCGCAATGTCGAGGACGCCGACGTCGTCAAGTTCCTCAAGCTGTTCACCATCCTGCCGATGAGCGAGATCGGCAAGCTCGCGGCGCTGGCTGGCGGCGAGATCAACGAAGCCAAAAAGGTGCTGGCCACTGAGGCGACCGCCCTGCTCCACGGCCGCGATGCGGCCAATGAGGCCGCCGAGACCGCGCGCCGCACCTTCGAGGAAGGCGCGTTGGCAGAGACCTTGCCGACGGTGGAAATTCCGCGCGGCGAATTTGAAGCCGGCGTCGGCGTGCTCATCGCCTTCGTCAAGGCCGAGCTCGTCGCCTCCAACGGCGAAGCGCGCCGGCAGATCAAGGGCGGCGGACTGCGCGTCAACGATGCCGCCGTCACCGATGAGAAGATGCTGCTGACATCCGCCAATCTCACGCCGGAAGGCGTGGTCAAGCTGTCGCTCGGCAAGAAGCGCCACGTCCTGCTGAAGCCTGCATAGGCGCATTCGGATTTGTCGGTTGTGGGGAGTGCGGAAAGCGCGCTCCCTCTTTCGGATGGATCAGACCACGCCTCCGAACGAGACGCTTGCAGCGCCGCCGAAACAGTCGCGCGTCGCGCTCAACGTGCTCGCGCTGTGCTTCGTGCTGTCGGTGCTCGGGCGCGGCCTCAGCGACAGCTTCACGGTGTTCCTGAAACCGATCTCGGAGAATTTCGGCTGGGACCGCGCGTCGGTCGTTTCGGTCTATTCGCTGACCTGGCTCGCCAGCGGCCTGACCGCGCCGCTGGTCGGGCGCCTGTTCGACCGCTCGGGGCCGCGTGTGGTCTATGCGCTGGGCCTGTCGCTGCTTGGTTGCGCATTCCTGATCGCTTCGCGCGCGCAACAGCTCTGGCAATTCCAGCTCAGCGTCGGCCTCTGCGTCGGCTTCGGCACCGCGCTGATCGGCAACGTCTCGAACTCGATCCTGCTCGGCCGCTGGTTCGGGCCGCGGCTGCCGACCGCGATGGCCGTGATGTATTCGGCGACCGGCGCCGGCCTGTTGCTGCTGCTGCCGCTATCGCAGGTGCTGATCGACCGGATCGGCTGGCGCGAGGCCTATCAGGTGTTCGGCATCAGTGCGCTCTGCCTCCTCATTCCACTCGTCTTGCTGCCGTGGCGGCTGCTTGCCGGCGGATCGCCGCACATCGTGAAGAAGGCCGAGCCCGGCCTGATCGATGAAGGTTGGACGCTGCTTGCCGCGGTGCGACATCACGCTTTCTGGGCGCTGTTCTCGACCTTCTTCTTCACCGCGATTGCGATGTATGCGCTCACGGCGCAGATCGTCGCCTATTTGATCGATGTCGGCTTCCCGCCGCTACAGGCGGCCACCGCCTGGGGCTTCTCCGGCGTCGCGCTGTTCGTCGGCATGCTCGGCGTATCGACGCTCGACGGCATCATCGGCCGCCGCCCCAGTGTGCTGTTCAGCTACGGCGTCTCGATAGCAGGCATCATCCTGCTTTGGCTATTGCAGTGGTACCCGAACTACTGGCTGCTGACCGGCTTCATCATCTGCTTCGGCAGCATGATCGGCTCGCGCGGGCCACTGATCACCGCGACGGCGCTGAAGATATTCCGGGGCGAGCGGGTCGGTACAATCTATGGGACCATCATGATCGGCAGCGGCCTAGGATCAGGTCTAGGCTCTTGGTTTGGCGGGATAATTCACGATTGGACGCACAGCTATAATCCACTGATCGCCTTCGCGCTGGTCAATGTCGTACTCGGCCTGATCCCGTTTTTGGTGGTGCCCGCGCTGCGGCGTTGATGGACGCTACCGGCTTCGCCGCGCCCAACCCGACCCGTGCGGAACCGTGCGCAACCGTGCACATAGTTGCATTGTTTTTGGCAGATAGATTGGATAGGATCGGCCTTGCGACGATCATCGCAAACTTCGCCGTATCCTAATTATCTCACTTTTTGGCATATAGGCGGTACTTGATGACCATCGCAACGAACATCGCAATGACCATCAAGGTATCAAATGCCCAAAATAGCGAAGGAATTGACGCCTTTAGCCGTCTCCCGGCTGAAACATCCTGAACCGGCCAACCCGTCCGATCCGGATAGCGGGGGCGAATTCAACGCATATTTCGCGGTCGGAGGCGTTGCCGGGCTGATGCTCCAAATCACTCCCAAAGGCGGCCGATCATGGGTGCTGCGAACGACCGTCGCAACGAAGCGCCGCAACATGGGATTGGGCAGCTATCCCGAGATCACCTTGGAAGCGGCGCGCAATGCGGCCCGCAACGCCAAGGCAAGCGTTCGTGACGGACGTGATCCGATCATCGAACGGAAAGCGGCTCGCGCGGCGTTGGAAGCCGAACAGAAACGCGGATTGACGTTCACCGACGCACTAAAGGTCTATCTGCCGACCAAACTAGCTGCATTGGGAAGCGAGAAAAACCGGAAGGCGTTGGAAGCAACCTTGAACACCTACGCCAAGCCTGAACTTGGCCGAATGCTTGTGAATGACATCAGCGTGCAAGACGTTCTGCGCGTCGTATCACCGATATGGAACGATCGAACGCAAACGGCCATGCGGCTGCGCGCCGAAATTGAAAACGTACTGGCATGGGCCACCGTTCACGGCCACCGATCAGGCGACAATCCCGCGCGTTGGGACGGCAATCTAGCCTTGACGTTGCCGCGCCCGTCCAAAGTTGCCGGAACGGAAAATCATCCGGCCATCGCATTGACCGACGCAACGTCATGGTTTGCAGCCGTGCGCAAACGGGACGGCACCGCAGCGAAAGCGCTGGAATTCATCGCGTTGAACGCGTCCCGATCGGGCGAAGTTCGCGGAATGCAATGGTCGGAATACGACGCCAAAGCGAAGATTTGGACCGTTCCAGCGGCGCGGATGAAAGCGAGAAAAGAACATCGTATCCCGTTGAGTGACGAAGCAATCGCAATTATCGAAAAGCAACCGCATTTGGACGAAAGCGATTATGTGTTTGCCTCACCATCTGGCGGGATGCTGACTGATGCCGCTATCAGTGCCGCAATGAAGCGGATGACCAAGGACGATGGCAAGCAATGGATTGATCCAAAAAACGGACGGCCCGCCGTTCCCCATGGGTTGCGATCCACATTCCGCGATTGGGCAGGCGAGAAAACCACCTACCCCAACGAAATGGCCGAACTGGCTTTGGCGCATACCGTTGGGGATAAAGTCGAGGCGGCCTATCGTCGCGGCGACATGATCGAAAAGCGCCGACACATGATGCAGGATTGGGCTAACTTCCTGTATGGCAACCGCGCGGCATCAGACAACGTAATCGACATGACGACCGCGACTAAGAAGCGAGCGAAGCACTAATGGGCACGGAAACCCTTTTCTTCATAGCGTTCATTGTGTGGTTCATTTACGAATGGCGTAAGTGACCATCGCGATAATCACAGCTAACAATTTGCATTTTATCGGCCCGGTACGCTTCGCGCGCTACCGGGCATTTTCTTGCCATTATAGATGCGTCTAGCGGCATGGCAGCGCGACTTAGCGCACGGCCATGAAAGGACGCCCGATGCTTGCCACCCGACTACTAGCAGCCATACTGCCCTCGCCGCTCAACCTGGCTGTATTCGCCAATAGCGAGCCGCCCGGCCCGGAACGGTTCATCACGGACAAACAGCTTGCCGGGCGTTGGGGAATTGATCCGTCCACCATTTGGCGCAACGCGAAAAAATCGCCGACATATCCGCAGCCGGTGAAGTTGTCGGCGCGCGTGACACGGTTTAGATTGAGCGATGTTGAACGTCACGAACGATCGTGGAATAGGGACGCGTAGTCACATGAAGGCATATCGTTTGGTTATCGATTTGATTTCGGCCTGAATGCCTCAGAATACGCAACCGACGCCCGAAGAGTTGGCCGATATCCTTCGTGAACTCACCAAGAGAGCGGCAATCATCAATGCGTTGCTCGCTTTCGTGGGCATAAGCGTGACCCTGTATGTCTACCTCAAGTTTCCAATCCCCTCTGAAATCATCCGTCATGGGCTCGACAAGTTTGGTAAGCCACTCGAACCCGAGAACGCAATTTCTTATCTCTTTGCCTTCCCATGCTTCCTGATCTGGCTTGTCGTAATGCCATTGTTGGGAGGCAAGCAGGCCGCGCGCATGACT
The DNA here is from genome assembly GCF_010811875.1 of Bradyrhizobium uaiense. Lineage (GTDB taxonomy): Bacteria > Pseudomonadota > Alphaproteobacteria > Rhizobiales > Xanthobacteraceae > Bradyrhizobium > Bradyrhizobium uaiense. The sequence goes on along the minus strand of NZ_VKHP01000209.1, from coordinate 10,760 downwards.
ACTGATGAAGCTGTCGCTAGAGCGCGAGAGATATTCCCTTGGATGCGTTGGGCAAAGCCAATCGAACCATCCGTTCCATTATACCAGCTGCTTTGCATGGCTCTAGTAGGCGTCCAAATCCTCGTCCTTAGCCTAACCATCTTCCGCGCTGTTTCAGCCGCGATCGGCAAGTTCTGATTGCTATTGCCCTCCGTATGGGCAGCGTTGTGATGCGTTTACTTGCCAGTGCTGCCGAACTGCTGATGATTGATGCGATGATAGATAAGGCCGGACGCGATAGACGCCCGGCCCATATTTCCCGATTATTTCTTGCTCGTTCGGTTGCTAACGTCTTAGCTTCGACAACCGCGACCGATGCGACAAGCCGTCATCGTTGCCTATTGGCAGAGCGACCAGACAGACGGATGTCCGCGACCGGCCAATCGGCGAACCGAATGCGATAGCATAGGCAACGGTGTGAACGACGATAAGCTAAGGAGTTCGCCCGCCGAACGCGCTCGACCAGCGCAGCCCTCTTGTGGCTCGTTAAATCGCTCCACCAAGCATCGGACATGCAAGTGTGTTCAACGTGCTCGAAGGCGCATTGAACAGCCAGCGATGCCATCTGCTCCTTCGGCAGAGCAACAAAGGTGTCCACGAACTTTCTTGGTGCAGCCTCGCCTTGGAGCCAAGTGAAGACAAGCACTGCTGCGCCATCGGCAGCGAGCAGGTGCATCGCCACATAGCAGCAATCGTCAGCAAGATTCTGCACGCGTCGTGCGGCGAAATCGTAGTGTGGGCAAAAGGCGCCAGCGGCCACCACGGCAGGCGGCGCATCGAAGCGCACGATGAGGCTCTCAACATCTCCAAAACGTCGGGCTGCAATCAACTTTTCAATGCGGCTCAAGGCCGGGTACGCATCATCCAAGGCTTTCTGGTTACAAATAGAAATCCATGAATATCTGACATCCTGCGGTTCTTCCGATTCCCAATCAAGCTCCCTCTCCGCCGACTCAAGCTGGTTGCTGCGCTGATAGAATTCAGCGGCCATTGCTCGATAGTGCAGCAGCGCCAGTTGCTCAGGCGAAAAGACGAGCGGCGTGTCTTCAATGGGCGCAAACAGTTTCTTGTCGTGACCAGCGCAGAAACAGTTCATGGTCGAGAACTCGCCTACGCCAATCTCTACCGCCTCAAACTTGGTTCGCTGCATCTTCATTATAGCAAGCAACGAGTTTGGGACGGCAACGATATGCCCATTCCGCGAGATTTGCCTCAGTTGGGAACGAGGAACGATGTGCGCACGGACGATATGGCCTCGACATGGCGGCTGGTAGCGAGCGGCAAGGCACTCCTTCGTCTTGAAGACACGTTGGTGCCTCTCGGCAAAGCGCCACAGCTGAGGTGGAATCGACATGGCCCGCAAGATAGGGCCTTTCGCATAATCCGCACAGCCATGCCGGTGAGAGTGCGGACAAGATAGCGTCGGCCGCTAAGTAGCTGATAATTCAATGATTTGGCACGCGCGTTTTCGACGGTGTTGCCAAGACATGAGCAGGACGCGAGGTAGTCCTCAGTTTTGATGGAGGACGACCTACATATGGAACACGATCCGCAATTCACAATTCGACTACTCGGCTGGCAAATCGAAGCACAAGGTGCCGTTGGCGTCGTTGGCGTAGTTGCAGCGTTAGCGTTGCTGAGTTTTATTGTTGCTTTCGTTGCGATGCACGCTGCATCTCTGACATTCTGAGATGATCGCCATGACCACCTTGGGCCAATTAATCGACTTCTATGTGGCTGATCCAAATTCCGGACTCAGCAATCTCAGCTATCGAGCTCGCGAGAACAGCCGTCGTTACTTGCGCCGTATCAAAGCTGAAAAAGGAGCATGCCCCGTCGAAGCGATCAACTCTTCCATGCTTGTCTATTGGAATCAGATGTGGGGCCGTGACGGTAAGAATGCCACGGCTCGCGCACTCAAATGGCAATTGACGTCTCTGTTTGCCTATGGCGCTATTTCAAAACAGGACACGAAGTGCATGGAGCTACTCGAAGCCATCAAGGGTATCCACAACGGAACGGTCGCGAGACCCACAGCGAAACTGAGCATCGAACAAGCTAAAGCGATTATCGCGAAGGCTCACGAATGGGGTGCGCATTCCATCGCCTTTGTGCAGGCATTGCAGTTCGAAACTCCTTTGACGCAACGTGATTGTCTCGGCGAATACGTACCATTGGAATATCCCGGCTATACCAACGTTATTTGGCGTGGAATGAAGTGGTTGCACGGCCTTCGCTGGTCCGAAGTTAGTGACGATTTGGTTCTGCGACGTAGGAACCTCGAATTGGATTTGAAGAACGCGCCGTTGGTGTTAGCCGAATTGGATTATTGGAGGGACTTTCGCCGTGGCGACAGTCCCGTGATCATCAGTGAAGCAACCGCCTTACCATGGATTGCCTCCGAATTTCGGCGCAAATGGCGTCGTATTGCTGATGCCGCTAGGGTGCCCGCGAGTCTAAGAAATATGGATAGCTGAACCGGCGCAAGATAAGCACGGAAGGTGCGTGACTTGGCATACACCGCCGCGAGTGCAAACCCGCGCGCGCAATACTTCCCGCAAACTCCCCGGTGTTCGGCTACTACAGGATTAGCCGTCACCGTTCGATCGGGACGGCTCGCAACCACTTGTGGAAAGGTCTGCCCCGTTCCGTGCAGGACCGTGCGTGACCGTGCAGCGCGCATTTTCGCGACCTTGTGAGATCGGCGCGAAGCGGTGACGGTTGCTGATGCGAAATTCGTAACAGCAACGGAGGCACACATGGCGACCCTCGAATATCATCGGCAATGGCGGGACCGCCGACGCGCTGAACGTCAGGCACACAAGCAAATCGCCCTGGCCGCCATAGACGCAATGCTAGAGCGCGCCGCAGCGGCCGAGCCGGACGTTTTCAGGGGCGTACTTGAACAGGCTCATATCGCCCGCGAAGCCCTTGAAGCTGCCCTCGCCGCTCGCGCTACGGCCGCACAGTAGCCATCGAAAGAAAAAGGCGGACCGGGTCGCAACCGGTCCGCCTGTAATCACTCAACGCGCCTTCCAGCCACGAAAGAACGCTGTAACCCTTCCCTGCAAGAAAGGATCAACATCCGTGTGTATGCATCAGTCCGCAGACTTTTTCAAGCTCCGTGCAATCCCGATCGGTAAAATCTCGCTCGCCGTATTCGATAGCGGGCAGAGCTATGACCAAGCTTACGCGTACATCGCCGCACTTGTTCAAGGCGATCCGAACGCGGCGATCATCGACACGAGATGCATCCACGACGTAAGGAAAGACCTTCCCGCTATTCCTCGCAGGGGCACATTGCCCGCGCTTTGGAGCGAGCTTTGCAAATGGAACAATGACGGTTATGGCGTGTTCGTTTGTATCTCAGAAATGGACGGCAACGGGCGCGAGATCGCCAACGTAAAGACGATACGTTGCCAAGCGATTGATTTGGACAACCTGTCCGCTCAACAAAATTACGAACGCGCGGCGCAATTCAACCCTCCCCCATCGTTTGCAGTACAGTCATCGCCAAACAAATTTCATTGCTATTGGGTCACGCAACAGCACACCGACCGCGACAAATTCACATTATTGCAATGCAAATTACGCGTTTGGTTCGATGGCGACAAAAAGGTTATCGATAGTTCAAGAGTGCTGCGCGTTCCGGGGTTCTATCATCTTAAAGACCCCAACAATCCCCATCTAGTTACGTGTTGGGGGTTGAGCGGCTACGGCAAGCCGATTGATCCCGCAATGCTTGAAATTGCTTTGGCTGGCGTCACCGTGATCGATACCAGCGGCGGACGGCATCCGTTGGGCGAAGCGTCATTGCAGGCACCATCGCTTGATTTTGCGATACGAGCGCTTAACGCCATCGACCCAAACACCCTTGATCGCGACAATTGGATATCGGTTACATCGGCATTTAAACAAGCCGCATGGAATTTTGCACCGGAAACGCAGCTATTCGACGAATGGTCGCGATGGTCGATACAATACACGCTTGAAGATGGCACCAAGCCGACGCCCGCTTATCTGAGGAAAAACTGGCTCAGCATTCGAGAAACTGAAATCGGATGGCAATCATTCGAACGCCGCGTACCTCATATTCATGCTGAAATAGTGTTCGGCGAGCGCAAGGCCGATACTTTACCAACAACCCCGCCGATGCCGCACGAACAGCAACAGTCGCAAGCGCCGCGAGTGCTAGACGGCTATGAAAATGTGATATCCACGGTCACCAATGACAACGGCAAGAATACGCTGATTGAAACGGTTCGGATGCTGCACAACAACTTGCCCATTGCGTTCGATGAATTTACGCAAACCATCTCGGCTATAAATGAACTGGCTTGGGACAAAACTTCCTCATATCCGCGACAATGGACTGAGACGGACACGATCCATTGCCAGCTATATGTTCAAGCCTGTTCGATTAAACCCGGCAAGGATACTGTGCACGACGCTGTGAGGATCATCGCGGACAAGCACAAGAAGCATCAGGTTCGCGACTATCTCAATGCACTTCAATGGGACGGCATCGAGCGCTTGCCGTTGCTCGCAACCCGATACTTCGGAACGGAACAAACGCTCTATACGTGCGCTGTTGGCGTGAAATTCATGATCGGTGCTGTTGCCCGCATCATGAAACCCGGCTGTAAGATGGATAACGCAGTCATCCTAGAAGGTGCACAAGGCAAACTGAAATCGTCATCCATCGCCGCGCTTGCGGGATCAGATTGGTTCACCGATGAATTGCCCGACTTGCAAACAAAGGACGCCGCAATTCAATTGACAGGAAAATGGATCATCGAAGTTTCCGAGTTGTCCGCATTGAAGCGTTCGGACGTTGAGACAATCAAGAAATTCATGAGCCGATCAAACGATCGATACCGCGCACCATATGAGAAGATCGCATCTGATCACCTTCGGCAATCTGTGTTTGTCGCCACGACCAACGATGAACAATACCTGAAAGATCAAACCGGCAACCGCCGTTTCTGGCCTCTGGCGTGCGGCACAATCGATGTTGAGGCGATTAAGCGGGACCGCGATCAACTATGGGCGGAAGCGCTCGCACGCTATCGCAACGGCGAACGATGGTGGTTTGATGCGAGCGAGGAACATCTAGCACGCGCAGAACAAGAGCAACGCCGCGAGGTTGATCCGTGGCAGGAAAAAATCACTTCATACGTTGAAGCGTTGAACGGATTGCCAACCACCATCGAAACAATTTGTTTCCTTCTGAACATTCCATTCGAACGGCAGAATTCAATCATCAATAAGCGCATCGCAACTTGCTTGAACCACGCCGAATATTTCAGGAAACAAATTCGATATGGCGACGACAAGCGTGCTTGGCGATACGTAAAAACAAAGACCGCACACTAAACGCGAACGGCCCGGCATCGTCCGGGCCGTTTTTTTATTCCATAATTTTGCATAATTATAATTATGGACGCTAATTTCCCGTCCGGACGGGTCTTGTCACCGCTTGCACCACTCGGCACCGGTGACTTCCCCTATATTACCTCGTTTCTCTATACTCCCATCCATACCCGTCTATTACTCTTACCTATTTTCAGTGGTGACAGTGGTGACAGTGGTGAAGACGCGGAAAATGCAGCGAATTTTTTGTCACCACTGAAAACGTTGCAGTGGTGCGAGCGGTGACCACCCTCACCCGTCCGATCATCGCAGCTATCAACCCCTCAGCCGTCCATATCGTTGGTCATAGCGTTCGCACGTATCGACGCCCCTCTAAATCACGTCCTATCTGCCATACGGATGGAAATTGCGATCGTGATTGCGTTGGCCAAGCGATCACGCATGTCGAATTGGTTGCGCAATTCATCGTTGTGAATATCGCGATATTCTACTGTTGATCGAAACTCGCCAATGAATCATCTTTGACGAACCGAAACCGGCAATCCAGCCGAACGTCAAACAAAGGAATTTGAAGATGCAGGCAACCGTCAGCACAGTCCCCAATCGCGGGACCTTGCATACCGTTTTGCACGAGGATGGCCGTCGCGTGGCGGCGACGGTCCCGACCGCCCCTAACGGCAGCGTGTTCGTCGGGCCGCTTGCGGGCCTCGCCGACAGGCTCAGCAATCTGGCTACCGGCGTGAACGTCGGCAACGGGCAATACTTGCCAGCGGCGCGCGCAGAGGCTCTGAGGCAGGGCGTGATCAATCTCGGCGTTGACGGAGCTTTCCGGGCCGTTGCAGGGGTCGGCCAGAAGGAACGCCGCGATATCGCGAGTGCGAAGGCAACGGCGATGGAAGTGCCACCGGCGACCCCCGCAACGGCCGCAATGGCCGCAAGGACGCTCGTTCTCTGGGACCGGGCCGATATCGGCGGCAAAGCCAACATGCTCAACACTCTGCCGGTTGACGGGCTTGGGGCGTTGATCGCGAGCGGCGCTTATCGAGAAGATGGCATTCCCGCCGAGCTACAGCAGGTCGCGGCCGATCGTTACATGGCCTTAAATCATGTTCGGAGGGTCGGCTTGCAAGCCGATCACACGCTCGTTGCGGATCACAACGATCCTCTCGCAACGGGACCGAATGTAGAAGCTGCAACGAACGCGGCACGAGCGGCCGTAAAAACACTCAACGCACGTTCCGAAACGGTCGAAAGTGTTTCCGACGCTTTGCGCAGCATCATCAGCATGGTCGGGCTAGCTACCGATTTGAGTGATCAGAAAGCATACCAACTGCTTTCCACCGGATCGATTGCTTGATCATCGCAACATGGCCGGACGGCATCAACAACTGTCCGGCCATCGCAACACGCAACTGGAATGATCAGATGAGCCGCAAGAAAGGATTGCCATCTGCTATCGTGTTGCGGACGGCACCGGAAACGAATGTCGCGGATATCTGCGCGCAGTTCGGAGTTACCCGCCAGATGTTGGGATATCTCAGAGCAGTGCATAACTTCCCTGCGTCGAGGCGGTGCGGCGCTCAGCACTGGACGATCACGAGAGAAATCGGACAGTGGTGTGCAGAGCGATCAATTTCTGTAATTTGGACGTAGAGCCCATGACCAACGTTACGCAGTTACAGCCACCCTCAGACCTCCATAAATCTGAGGGCGTGCGCGACGATAAGGGGCGTTATGTGCGTGGCCCCGGGCGCAAGGTCGGCTCGAAGAACAGGCAAAGCGCCGATCTGATGAAACTCATTCGCGCGGACTACTTGATTTTTTATCAGAAGCTCCATGCCGCGCTAGTTGCAGGTGAGCAATGGGCCGCCCAGTTGTACGCGAAATACCTGCTGCCATCGCGCACCGTCGAAATGGAAGGCGCTGAACCGGAGGATATTAAACAAGCCTTCGTTGATGGGGAAATAAGTGCGGATGAAGCCAAGGCGGTAGCAACAGCACTCGAAAAATTGAAAAACATCGCCGATATCGAAGACATCAAACGCCATATCGAAAATCTGATCGCAACGGCGCAACAGCAACCACGATGACCCGTGCGATCGCATCGCTCAAAAAGCAAGTTGCTGCACTCACGGCGCAGATAAAGCCGCCGAACAGTCTTGCCGCACGCCTTGATACGCTAACCGATCAGCAACGCACGCAATACGACCGCTACTCTGAACGCATGTCAGCATTCATCGCGCGTAACGATATCGATGAGGATGGCAATCCCGGCAACGCCTACGCGATGACGCTTCGCGGCTATGGTCCGCAATTGCCTGCAAGGATCAACAAGGCTTTGTTCGGCGAAATGCCAACACTACCGCTGAATGCCAGCGACGAACAAGCCGCGCAAATGTGGCTCAATGAGGTAACGCGATGACCACTGTTTATGTTGAAATAGCCAAGCTTACTTTCACGATCAGCGACGGAAAGATTGAATGCATCGAAAAAGGCCGTTCCGGCTTTCCCGATATCAAAGCCGATATGTTGGACGCCACGTTTGACGCAATCCATATCGCTGGCGATAGACTTTATCTCGACTGGCTAGCGCTGACCGATCTCGCGGCCTTTTTGTACCGCGAACATCCACAAATGCGTTGGAAGCGGTTCACGCGCAAGCTGCTCGATTACTTCCCCGGCTCGATCCACATCAAAGACTTAATGCGTGCGACGCTGCGATGCATCGCTGAGAGGGAGCATTTTGCTCAAGGGGACGGACTTCATTTTATCGGCCGCGTTCGCAGCACCCACATCGATGAAATGCGGATGATCAAGACTACATTCGTAAAACAGTATGGACATTTGCTGGTCACTTACAGTGACGCAGAACGGGCATCGCTGTAAAACACGGCCAACCGGACGGGCCGCCCATCATCGTCCAAACAGCAGAGGCAACTTCCCCATGGCAACGAAACTGACCAACGAAGAACACCGCGAAGCAGGGTTTTCGCATCTCGACTACATGCGCGAGTTGTTGAAGCGCGACGGCGATAAGGCGGCTTTGTATCTACACGCAGCGCACATGCGATCACTGCTCGCGGCGGCATCTCCCGAAAAGCGCTAATCGAATGCAGCACCGGTCGTTTATTGCTATCCTGCCGGTGCCCGCAACCCCGGACGTGCGGTCACCGCACGTCTGGGGAGTGTGACTTGAGAGCAATGCCGCGATGATGGAGCGCCTAGGTCCGCTTTCGGGGGCGGAACAGACACGCGACCCGATCTCAGCGATATCGCCTTTTGACCCAACCCAGACATCCGATGGTAAGTTCAAGATTTAACCAAAGGTTGCGTTGCTTTAGTGATCGCGCTGTGTGACACATGTGTCTCCATCTTGAACAGTACTCCCTCAATGACAGGCGACCCATACCCAACGATACTTCCGCTGGCTTTGGGCATTCCGCTGTCCTTGTTTCTTAATTTCGGCGCTCCTATCGCGGCCTACCTGTTCTCTCGCAGGCTTAAAAGACACAAGTGGTGGCCGCATGTAGTGGCCTGCTTCTGGGAAATTATCTCGATAGTCGTCTTTGCTTTTTTGCTTCTTCCTGCGATTCCTGCCGACGAAGCCTCAGGCCCCGGCGATGGTCTTCTATTAATTCCGACGGTGCTGTCGGTCGCAGTGGTGCTTCTTGGTTATTGCATAGTGTCGATATGGAAATTATTCGCTCTGCTTGCGCGCTCATAGCTCGGCAATTCTTCCGACAAATTTTGATAAGGCGAAGATGCTCGAACGGGCTCCCTAACTTTTGGCGACCGTCAGCTTCTGGCCCTTTTCGGAAGTGCCGCGCTGGCTACGGAAGGTCCGGTGTCGGCGGTGAAGCGGACCTCACGGTTGCGCGGTCCGACTTCCGAGTTTGACCCAAAGCGGAAATCACAACCGCTTCATTCATCGTTTAGCACGCCGATCTTTTCGGTTGATCGACCGATGCTGCGCAACCTATCATTTGGCGTGCCCGATATTCAAAGCTGGCCTTGGCGGAGCAAAATGAGCACAGCAATGAAAGGCGGTTTGATCGGCTTGGTCGTGGTCGAATTGGTAATACTCGTTATGTACCTGTTCGGCACCACCAACCCGGCGTTTTTTGCTGTGGTGACGATTGGTGTGCCCGCACTAGCTCTGACGGTTGCTCTGCCCATAGCGTTGTGGGTCAGGTCCAATCGGTCTTCAACTCAAAACGGGCCACCTTCAAATTCGAACTAGGCCGCCGTGTCCGCTTGTGGCCCCAAGCGGCCGACCCGGCATGTCGGCTTAATGTCTACTCTTTGGGGGTGAAGCGGACGCGATATGCTCAACCCGAGTTCTTCCGCGTATGCCCCCACAACGGACATTCAACAGGCGACCGCACGCGCTCGCGCTACCGCTTCTATACTCAGATGAGAGATTATCGTGCTCGGACGTGCTACTGACTAGCGAGCCCGCTTTACGTTTTAACGAAGGGAATGGGTAATGAAGCGCTTGCTGATCGTGCTGGCCGTCGTGCTTGCTGGTTCGATGATCGTATACGGCGGCTTGGCTCTCTTCGCCCACGCCTTCATGCAGGCGGACAGCTATCCGACCTTTATGGCCGATTACCAAGCAAAGACGCCTCATTCATATGAGGAAGCCAAACGCTCTTTCTCTGATTTTGTAGCCAAGGCATTTCCAATCGGCTCCGACGAGAGCGATGCAATTGCGCAAATCACCAACGGCGGGTTCCAGATCACAACGTCAAGTTCGGAAAAGGTCGAGCTTGTTTGGAAGCGACATTCAGGCCCCTGTAGCGAGCAGTATTCGATTGTTATCGGCAGGGACCCCAATGGAAGGATTGCAAAGATAGCCGGCCAGCTACGTCCGATTTGCCTCTAACCAATAAGTGCTGCCTTGGCTTGGTTTGTCTGCTCGTGGCCCAGGCCGTGTGAAAACTCCGCCTCTACTATTAGTATTCTCCGGTGAATCGACGGGGACGGGCGATGGCGGGATTCGTGGAAGGGGTTGATCGCGGACAGAGCACGTTGTTCCCTGCACGGCTCGACGACTACCTGTCCGAGGACAATCCGGTGCGTGCGATTGATGTGTTCGTCGATGGGCTCGATCTGGATAAGCTCGGTTTCGTTGGCGTTCGGTCGCTTGACACGGGGCGACCCGGCTACCATCCCGGCATGATGCTCAAGCTCTATATCTACGGCTACCTCAATCGGGTGCCGTCGAGCCGACGCCTGGAGCGGGAATGTCAACGCAATATCGAGATGATCTGGCTGACCGGGCAGTTGGCACCGGACTTCAAGACCATCGCCGATTTCCGCAAGGACAATGGCAAGGCCATTCGTGA
>NZ_VKHP01000208.1 GCF_010811875.1 Bradyrhizobium uaiense | reverse complement strand
CGAGAAATAGGCGAGCGTCAATGCTATCCCGCCGGTGATGAGGGAGAGCACCAGCGCGCGGTCCGCGACGGTGGCGGCGCTGACCGCAGCGCCGGCCGCCTTGGCGCTGATCCCGGGTGCGACGCCGATCACGTAGTCCGACGACAGCGCCATGCCTTGTCCGGCAATCGCGATCGCAATGGCGCCGCCGAGCGGCGACAGGCCGGCCGCAATCGCCGCGGGCAGCAGCACCGCAGAGACCAGCGGCACTGCCGGCGTCGGCCAGAAGAACAGCGAGATTACGTAAGTGATCGCGGCGAGCACGAAGTAGGCGGTGTGTCCGGTCTTCATCACGGAGCGGAACGGTTCGACCATGCGGATGTCCGAGCGCAGCACCTTGAGCGCGTTCAGCAGCGCGGTCATCAACGCGATCACCAGGAAGATGTTGAAGAGCTCCCTGGCCGCGGTGAAGCTCGCGTTGAAGACGCTGGCGAGCGCCGCAACCGGGCTGTGCGTCCATGCAAACGCGACCAGCAGCGTCGCGATCACCGACGGCACCACGACGTTGGCGCGCCAGATCATGGTGAGAACGATGACGGCGACGCCGAGCAAATAGACCCAGTGCGCGGCAACGATCGGAACGTGCTGCATGGTTGTTGTTTCCCCTCTGTCGCGCAAATAATGTATACTGTATTCAAGAATGGCAAGATCAAATTGCAGGCCTGCGATCCAGGCGATGCGCAAGGGCAGGAAGCATCCTTGGTCGCAATTTATGCATCGGAAGCATAAAATAGCGGCGGTGTGATGCGCATGAGGTCAGCGGAATTGGGGCGGGAACCTCAATCCTTGGTGTTGACAGTCGCACAAATAGTATACAGTATACAATAATCGAACTCAGAATGCGACCGGGCGCCCGTTGCCTGTGCCGCAATTCTTCACGGCACAGGAGCGCCACGATGCAAAAGCTGATGGATCACGTGGAATTTCGAGCGGCTCTCGAAAATGCCATCAAGGGAAAGAGCGCCAACAAGGCTCCGTTCAGCGTCGCCTGGGCCAGCGGCAAGCTCAGCCGCGCGCATCTCGCGCGTTGGGCCGAGAACCACTACCACTATGTCGGTCCGTTCGCCGACTACCTCGGCTACATCTATGCGCGGATGCCCGAGCAGTACCAGGAAGCCAAGGACTTCCTGCTCGCAAACATGTATGAGGAAGAGATCGGGGGCGATCGTCACACCGATCTGCTGATCCGCTTCGCGGAGGCCTGCGGCACGACCGCAGCGCGCGTCAAGGATCCCGACAACATGACGCCGACCACGCGCGGGCTGCAGAGCTGGTGCTATTCGGTGGCGATGCGCGAGGATCCGATCGTCGCCGTGGCCGGCCTCGTGGTCGGTCTGGAATCGCAGGTGCCCTCGATCTATCGCAAGCAGACGCCGACCCTGCGCGAGAAGTACAAGTTCACCGACGAGGAGGTCGAGTTCTTCGACCTTCACATCGTGTCGGACGAGATTCACGGCGAACGCGGCTACCAGATCGTGCTCGAGCACGCCAACACGGTCGAGCTGCAGCAGCGTTGCCTCAAGATCTGCGAGATCGGCGCGCAGATGCGGCTGCTCTACACCACCGCACTGTACCACGACTATGTCGCGAATGACATTGCGATGGCTGAGCTCGATCTCGCCAGCGGCGTCACCGCTGAAGAGCGCGTGTTGTTGCAGGCCTGATCCGCAAGGGGAGCAGCGGCGCGATGCCCAACGTGGTTTTTCACCGCAACGGCGAGACCTTTGTCGGCGAGGTCAAGGAGAACACCAACCTCGTCGTCCGCGCCGGCATCCGCCAGTTTCCCTATCCCAACTTCCTTTACGGCTGCGGGATGGGGAAATGCGGGAAGTGCGCGTCGCTGATCATCAAGGGCGGCGAGCATTTGCCGGAGCCGAACTGGAAAGAGAAGAAGCGCCTCGGTGCCAGGATCGATCAGGGGTATCGCCTCGCCTGCCAGCTCTGGCTCACGCATGACGTTGAACTGTCACAAGAGGCGACCCCGCTGGTCGACGTCGTCGCGCCGGCAGGTAGCGCGGTTGGGAGGCCGTGAGCGATGTATGTGATACTGACGAGCAAGCCGGGACAGTTTCGCACCGAGATCGTCGAGGGGCTGCGCCCGCTCGCGGCCTATGACTACCTGTTCTACGGCATCAGGAAGGCAACGTTCGTGATTGCCGAGCTGGTCGCGGAGACCAAGGTCAAGGTGATCGATGAGGCCTGGTCGCCGCCGATCGTGAACGAGGTGCCCTCGAAATTCCTCGAGAAGTTCGAAACCCCCGAGCGGGCGCTGAACGAGCTCGAGCACCTCATCACGTTCGGTCACATGGACACGAAGCTGCGCAAGCGCTGAGCGGATGCCGGGATGATCGAAGTCACGTTTCTGACCAATGGCGGGAAAACCGTGACCGCGGCGGAGAACAGCAATCTGCTGCGTGTCTCGCTGCGCGAGCAGGGCGGCATTCCGTTCAAATGCGGCGGCGGCCTGTGCGGAACCTGCAAATGCCTGATCGAGAAAGGCATCGAGAACACCGATGCGATCAAGCCGAAGGAGCGAAAGCACCTCACCGACGAGCAATTCGCCGCCGGCTATCGGATGGCGTGCCAGACCTTTCTCACCGGCAGCGTGAGCGTGTCGTGGGTGCCGAAAGCCGTGACGCAGCCGGCTCGACCTGTAGCTGTTGACGGCGAATGAGCGCGGCTTGATGGCATGCAGCCGGCGGTCTAAATACGCAATTGCGGTCATTTGGCCAGGACTCTGGCAGCTCGTTGGACCTCCTGTGTCCATGCGTTGAGCGAAGCGCGGCCGGACAGGTCAGTTCATGGCAGGCAGGCTCGGAAGCTCCAAACGTCTCGGCGACGATTACCTCTCCCTCCACGGCAGGGTCATCGAGGAGTTGCGGCAGGCGATCCTGAGCCGGCGGCTGAAGCCCGGCGAGCGGCTGGTCGAGGGCCGCCTTGCCGACGAGCTCGGTGTTTCCCGCAATCCCGTGCGCGAGGCGATCCGCGTGCTGGAGTCCGAGGGGCTCGTCGAGGTGACCGCGCGGCGCGGTGCCTCCGTCGTCACGATGAGCGATGAGGAAGCGCGCGAGACGATCGAGGTGCGCGCGGTGCTCGAGGGCCAAAACGCGCGCCTCGCTGCGCGTCGCCGCGAGGAGAGCATCATCAAGCGGATCGCGGCAGTGTTGAAGCAGGGCAACGAGGCGGTCGCCGGGCGGCGCTACGACCTGTTGTCGGATCTCAACCAGCAATTCCACCATGAACTGGCGGAGGCCGGCCGCAACCGCGTGCTCGCGGATCTGCTGAAGCGGCTGCGCGAGCGCACGGCAATGCTGTTCTCACCGACCGATCCGGTGCGCCAGGCCCGCACCTGGGATGAGCATGCCGCGATCCTGCGCGCCATCATCGCCGGCGACGAGCGTGCTGCGGCCACGCTCGCGGCCGAGCATGTGATGCGGGCGGGGGCGGATTTTCTCTCGAGCCTGCATGTGCCGGATGAGGGCGCCTCGCTGGAGGCGATGTCGGCGAAATACGGTCTGCCGTCCGGATCGAATGCGGCTCAAGGCGTTGCGGCCAAGCCTGCGCGCAGAAGCCCGCAGCGGAGCGCCACGCGGCGGAAAAAGACCGAGAGTTGACGCAGCCGCAGCGCCGACGCGCTTGCGTGTGCTGATCCGGCGAACAGAGGTCCGGTTGTACCTCCCGGGATCGCGGCGCTATCTTTCTTGACCGCGTCTGCCACGCTCGCTACCTCTTTTGGAGCCGAGCGGAGACGCGGCGGGACGTGCATGCGTTCCGTTGGGGATATCAACTCCCGTCGCGATCAGCCGGCCGTGCCGCATGGCCCGGGGGAAACGAATGAACAACAAGCATGGCGCGTCGCCGAACGACGTCGCCGAATTTGATTACGTCATCGTCGGCGCCGGCTCGGCCGGCTGCGTGCTTGCCAATCGCCTGAGTGCCGATGGCAAGCACTCGGTGCTGTTGCTCGAGGCCGGTCCGAAAGACACCAATATCTGGATCCATGTCCCGCTCGGCTACGGCAAGCTGTTCAAGGAAAAATCCGTCAACTGGATGTACCAGACCGAGCCGGAGCCCGGCTTGAACGGACGGCAGGTGTTCCAGCCGCGCGGCAAGGTGCTCGGCGGCTCCAGCTCGATCAACGGCCTGCTCTATGTGCGTGGCCAGCACGAGGACTACGATCGCTGGCGGCAGCGCGGCAATGCTGGCTGGGGCTATGACGACGTCTTGCCCTATTTCAGGAAGGCGGAGGATCAGCAGCGCGGCGGCGACAAATATCACGGCGCCGGTGGTCCGCTGCCGGTGTCGGACTGGCGCCATCACGATCCGCTGTCGGAAGCTTTCGTGCATGCCGCGGCCGAAGTCGGCATTCCCACCAATCCGGATTTCAACGGCGCGACCCAGGAGGGCGCGGGCTTCTTCCAGACCACGACACGGCGCGGCCGGCGTGCCTCGACGGCGCGGTCCTATCTGCGGCCGGCGCTGACGCGCGGCAATCTGCATGTCGAGACGTCGGCGCTGGCGCAGCGCGTCCTATTCGACGGCAAGCGCGCGAGCGGTGTCGTATACAGGCAGAACGGGCAGCTGCGCACCGCCAAGGCACGCAGGGAGGTGCTGGTGTCGAGCGGCGCGTACAACTCGCCGCAATTGCTGCAGCTCTCCGGCGTCGGCCCGGCCGATCTGTTGAAGCAGCACGGCATCGAGATCGTGCTCGATGCACCCGGCGTCGGCAACGATTTGCAGGATCACATGCAGGTGCGCATCGTCACACGCTGCGCGCAGAGCGTCACGCTGAACGACGTCGTCAACAATCCGGTGCGCCGCGTCATGGCCGGCCTGCGCTACGCGGCGCTGCGCAAGGGGCCGCTGACGATCGCTGCCGGAACGTCCGGCGCGTTCTTCAAGACCAGCCCGCGGCTGGCGTCGCCCGACATCCAGATCCATTTCCTGCCGTTCTCGACCGACAAGATGGGCGAGCAGTTGCATCCGTTCTCGGGCTTCACGGCCTCGGTCTGCCAGCTGCGCCCGGAGAGCCGCGGCTCGCTCAAGATCAAGAGCGCGGATCCGGGCGTGCCGCCGGAGATCCGCATCAACTATCTTGCGACCGAGACCGATCGCCGCGCCTTCATCGACGGCATCCGCATCCTGCGGAAGATCCTGGCCGCACCGGCGCTGAAATCATACGCGGTCGGGGAGGTCGATCCCGGCGCCAAGGTGGTCAGCGACGACGACCTGCTCGAGTTCTGCCGCCGCACCGGCAGCACGGTCTATCATCCGACCTCGACCTGCCGGATGGGCAACGATCCGCTCGCGGTCGTCGACCAGCGCCTCAGGGTGCGCGGCATCGACGGCCTGCGCGTGGTCGATGCGTCGGTGATGCCGGACCTGATGTCGGGCAATACCAATGCGCCGACGATCATGATCGCGGAGAAGGCGTCCGACATGATTTTGGAGAATGCAAGGTAAGATGTGATCCGTCATCCTGAGGAGCGCGCTCTCGCGCGCGTCTCGAAGGATGCGCGGCCCCGATGTTTCGACGCGCCGCCCTCTTTACTCGTGGCCAGACCCGGGCCGTCGACCCTTCGAGACGACCGCTGCGCGGTCTCCTCAGGGTGACGGTGACAAAGTGGGCTACGGGCCGCTAACCCACGAGACGTCACCCCCTATACGCGCGCACCCGCGCGACCATCTGCTCGACATGGGCGATCGGCGTCTCCTGGAGGATGCCGTGGCCGAGATTGAAGATCAACCGGCCCTTGCCGAAATTCTCCAGCACGTCGTCCACCGCGCGGTCGAGCGTGGCGCCGCCCGCAATCAGGGCCAGCGGATCGAGATTGCCCTGCACCGTGACGCGGCTCTGTACGCGCTCGCGGACCATTGACGGTTCGGTTGTCCAATCGATCGAGACGGCATCGACGCCGGTTTGCTCGACATAGGTCGGCAGCATGCCCGCCGCACCGCGCGGAAACCCGATGATTCTGGCACCGGGGACCTGCTTGCGTACCCCGGCAACGATGCGCCGGGTCGGCTCGATCGACCACCGGGCGAACTCGCGCGGCGGCAGCACGCCGGCCCAGGTGTCGAAGATCTGCAGGCAGTCGGCGCCGGCCTTCAACTGACCCACCAGATAGTGGATCGAGTTCTCGACCAGGACGTCGATGATCCCAGCGAACGCGTCCGGATGGCGATAGGCGAGCATCCGCGCGGGGGCCTGGTCCGGCGTGCCTTGCCCGGCCACCATGTAGGTCGCAACCGTCCATGGCGCTCCGCAGAAGCCGATCAGCGCAATCTCGGGCGCAAGCTCGCGCCGGACCCGGCGCAGCGCTTCGAACACCGGCTCGAGCTGGTCGAAATTGGCCTCGGTAGCGAGCGTCGCGATCTCGCCGGGCGTCGCCAGCGGATCGAGCCGCGGCCCTTCGCCGGCCTCGAAGCGCACCGAACGGCCGAGCGCGTAGGGGATCACCAGGATGTCGGAGAAGATGATCGCGGCGTCGAAGTTGAACCTGCGGATCGGCTGCAGCGTGATCTCGGTCGCGAATTCCGGCGTAAAGCAGAGATCGAGGAAGCCGCCCGCCTTGGCGCGCAGCTCGCGGTATTCCGGCAAATAGCGGCCGGCCTGCCGCATCATCCAGAGCGGCGGTACGGCCTGGCGGTGGCCCGACAGGACGTCGATGAGCGGCTTCTTGATGGGATCCTGGGGCACGCGAAAGTTCCTGAGCACGGTCAAATTTGCGCCCCTGATACACGCTGCGGCGCAATGGGCCAAGGCGGTTCTGGAACCCCGGTTTGCGCGGGTGCGTTGTTTCCGGGAATGGAGGGATGCCATGACCGAGAAATTCGATCCTGCCCCGCATGACAAGCATGCCGAGAAGCCGCACGAGGCACGGGCTGTCGACCGCAAGGCGCGCTCCCGGCTGAATGAGGGATTGGAGGAAACCTTTCCGGCCTCCGACCCGGTCAGCGTGACGCAGCCCGCGCCGTCGAAGCACGACGGCAATCGGGACAATTAGCTGGTATATCCCAGCGGATGCTAACCACGATGCAAATGAGTTCGACCAGCCGGGGAACGATTGGCCGCCCGCATATCGTGGTCGTCGGAGCAGGCTAGATCGGGCCGCCTTCGGGGCGCTGCATCCTGTCGAACTCAAACGTCACGCCGAGCCGGCGCTCCAGACGCCAGACCAGAATGCAGTGCCGCCGGATCGGCTCGCTCTCGATCTCGAGATCGAATGCGACCGGGATTGCGGCGTCGCTCTCCACGGCGAGCCCTGCGCCTCCGATCGAGATGTTGAGCACGAGGCAGTCCGCGCTGGTGTCGCGGAAGAAGATCGTTCCGCGCTTCATCAGGGGCGTTCGCTGGCTGTCGGTCTTGTATCTTCTTATTGTTGTACTCACGGCAGTCTCCTACCCCGCGATCGCGCCTTAGTTCACCAGCACCGCGCCGTCGCAGCGGATGCCGAGCACCCAGACGTCAACCTGGCCGAGCCCGATGCCGAGCGTCGAGAGCAACGACGCCAGCACCTGATCGATCGGGCTCGTCACGGCGTTCAGGATGCCCATCACCAGCGCGCCCAACCCCGGGATCGGAAGCCCGAGCGGGCCGACATTGATGGTGAGCGAGAGGTCACCGAGCAGGGTTCCTGTCAGCGATGACAGGAAGTTCGTCGTCGTCACCGTCTTCTTGGTCCCCGACTGGATGTCGCTGTAGCTGAAATTGACGTTGGTCGGCGTGGTGTTGCCCATGCCGGCATGGGCGAGGCCGGTGACGGTGACGAGACCGAGATTGACCAGCATCGCGGGCGGCGGATTGGGCTTGGTGGTGAAGTTGGTCATGTCGGCGGCCGTGACGTTGCCGATCCAGGCGTCCACGATCCCCGGCGTCACGCCGATCGTGACCTGCGAGGTGCTGATGTCCGGATGGCCGCAGGACACCGCGTTCAGCGTCGCGGTACCTGAGGCGACCTCGACATAGACCGGGAGGTTGATCGTAGAAACGCTGCCGGAGCCGAGCACGGTGATCGTGGCCAGGATCCTGGTCTGCGCGGTGTGGACGCTGACGCCCTGGGTGCCCATCGCGATCCAGCTCGAGCCGACGGGGCGCTCGCCGATCGTTGCCATCACGGACACGTTGGCGATACCGGGCAGGCCGAAATTCACCGAGGTTGCGATCTGATTGCTGCCGTTGGCGATCTGCGCCACCGTGTTGATGAGGTCGAATACCGAGACGCTGGCGCCGACCTTCGGTTTCTGCCCGACCGTGAGGTTGGCAAAGGGACCGAGGTCGATCAGGGTGCCCGGCGAAACCTTGGTTGAGGAGCCGGTGACGGCCTGCGAGATCGTCGACAGGGCGGTCGTCGCTGCGGTCGCGCCGTTGGTGATCTGCTGTGTGGTCAGCGCGGCGGCCATGAGATCGCCGACCTTGACGTTGCTGCTCAGCAGGTCGCTATAGGTGACGCCGGTCAGGTTGACCCTGGTTGCCAGCGCCGACAGGAAGTCCAGTGCGTCGATCTTGGCGCTGATCAGCGAATTGTAGTCCATCACCGAAAGCGACAGCGAGGTGCCGAGCATCGAGCCGAGCAGCGCATTGATCACGCCGCCATTGACCGAGAGCAGCCGCGAGCCGATCTCGAACGTGGCCATTTCGGTCGATGTCGCGGTGGCGGTCGTCTTGATGGTGAAGCTGTTCGCGCCGGTTAGATAGCGCGCGAAGTAGAGCGGGGTCTGGGTGTTCAGCGTGACGCGCGCGGCATTGGGAATGCCGACCGCCGGGGTCACGAACCGGGACTGCGGCGCGATGGCGCTGTTGGCGGTGTAGGTCCCTGTCTCGACCTTGACCAGCGCGCTGGCCGGATAGTTGTTCTGCGTCACCGTCGCGGTGGCGGCGTTGACCGGATTGCTCAGGTTGGCGGCGGCAACGATCGCGGCGAGGTCGGCGGTGCTCTGCGTCTTGCGCCGGTCGGCGAAGATCGAGCCGAGGTCGATTGCAAGCCCGGCGCACCCGACGACGAGCGTCATCAGGCCGGCAGAGATCATCGCGAAGTTGCCCCGCTCGTCGGCGCTGAAGCGCCGCATCAGCATGAGGATGCCTCCCATCCTAGAACCCTCCGTACTGAATAGCGGCGGAGCGGGCGATGGTGCTCGCAGGCTTGGGTATGAAAGGAAGGCTGTAGATGAAGTTGCTGGCCGCGTTGTAGTTGACGGTCACGACGTAGACGTTGGCGTTTGATGGGGACGGCGCGGCATTGACCGTCAGATTGCTGGCAACGAGCAGCGGATAGGTCGATGCGTTGGCGGTGACGTAATTCGTCGCGAGGTTGTTGCGTTCGGTGTCGGTCATTCCAGCGATGGACGACCGCGCCGCTTCGGCGGCGAGTTGCTGGACGCCATGCACCATGGCGAGATAGGAGCCGAAAACGATGATGCCGAAAATGAAGGCGAGAAACAGCGGCAGCATCAGCGCGAATTCAACAGCTGAAGCGCCGCTTCGACAGCGAAATAACCTGGTCATGGCACACCTCGAACCGCAAGCTATGGCGTCACGTTGCGAGGCTTTGATTAAGGAAAACTATGAAAACGCTTCCGCGAATCAGTGGCGGCAATTCGGACTTATCGGGTCAGTAATCCGTAATGGGGAGATCAGAATCTCTGATGCGATCCCCGCAAAAACCCGGAGTGCGGTGCGGTTGAGGTGCTGCGGCGTGTTGAGATGCAGTTGTGGGATACCGTGATATGCGGAGTAATGCACGTAACAATACATATGGCCTGCAATATCAGTGCCTTGGCGGCAATTGTGGCTAAACGAAAGTGCAACCAAATGTTAGTATAGCCTGATCGCATACTGTGGAGATTGGAACTGCGTCCCGTGCTGAGATTGGAGGGCTCGCGATGCACAGACCACGTCAGCATTTGAATATTCCTACTGAAATCGTTCGCACCGTCGTTGCAATTGCAGAGACGGGAAGTCTATCGAAGGCTGGCGAGCGTCTCGGCCTCAGTCAGCCGGCGATCAGTTCGCAGGTCAAACGACTGCAGAGCCTGGTCGGTGGCGCGCTATTCGTCAGAACGGCAAACGGCACGACAACCACTGAGCTCGGCAAGGTCGCCGTGCAGCAGGCGAGGCGAATCCTCGAAGCCAACGACCAATTGCTTCGGCTCGGCGGCAATCATGAAGGACCCCAGCCGTTGCGGCTGGGAATGAGCACGATGCTCGCCGACGAATTCCTCAAGCTCCATCCGGCCGACGCACTCGCCGATGTGCTGGTTCACGCCGACATGTCGCCGATCGTCATCAGAGGATTGATCGACGGCTACATCGACATCGCGTTCGTCTACAGCAACCCTTCGCTCGAGAACGAAGACGAGGTGACGATCGCCGCCGAAGCCGAGGAGCGCTCGGTGTGGGTGCGATCGCGCGATTTTGTTCTGCGGCCGGGTGCCCCGATCCCGATCCTGGCGTGGCCCGGCGACGACTGGATGATCCGGACGCTCACCAAGCACAACATCTCGTACAAGATCGTGTTCAGGAGCCCGAACCACCAACTGCGACTGGAAGCCGCACGGGCCGGATACGGTCTGACGGCGTGCCCCGAGCGGATGATCCCGTCCTCGCTGATTTCGGCGAAGGACTATTATCTTCCGGAGCTTCCGGTGCAGAGGCGCTTGCTGTGTGTTCGCCCGGGCCTCGAGGGAAGCCGCGCGACGGCGATGGTGCAGCGGTTGTCCAGCCTGTTCTTCAGCGGCGCGAAGCCGATGCGTCAGGTGAGCAACATGTAGTCCGGTGCCGCCGCATTCCGGCGGGACCGATCAATAATGCGGTGGGCGCTCGTTGGCGGGGCCTGGACCTTGGCGTTCGGCCTCCTGAAGCCGGTCGCGCAGTTCGGCGATTTGGCGGGTCAGCGCGTCGATCTGCTTCCATTGCGCCGTGATGGTCTGGTTCAGCGTCTCGATGGCTTCGTCCTGGTAGGTCAGGCGGACCTCCAGTGCGTCGATCCGCTCGCTCAGTTTTGCCGCGTCACTCATGGACGGCGTCCAGCTGTCCACGCTCGTGCAGGCCGTGGCCAAGCGCGACACGTTCGTCGAACACAAAGCAGTCGCCGCGCCAGCGGCTGTCCTGCTGCGGGGTTTCCTCGAGATATCTGAGGATGCCGCCCTTGAGGTGATAGACCTCGCCAAATCCTTGCGCGAGCAGATAGGCGCTCGCCTTCTCGCAGCGGATGCCGCCGGTGCAGAACATCGCGATCCTGCGGTGCTTCGCCGGATCCAGGTGCCGCGCGGCAAATTCCCTGAATTGTCCGAAGCTCGCGATCCTGGGATCCAGCGCGCCTTCGAAGGTGCCCATCGCGACCTCGAATGCGTTGCGGGTGTCGAGCACCATGACGTCGGGCGCCGCGATGAGCTCATTCCAGTCGGCGGCATCGACATAGGTGCCGACCTGCCGCGTCGGATCGACCGTGGGGTCGCCGAGCGTCACGATCTCCTTCTTCAGCCGCACCTTGAGCCGTTGGAACGGCATCTGCGCGGCTTCGGAGAATTTCAGCTCGAGATTGTCGAGGCGGCCGCCGAACAGCGGCCCATCCTTCAGCTCCGCGATAAAGCCATCGATGGCTTCGTCGGTGCCGGCAACGGTGCCGTTGATGCCCTCATGGGCAAGCAGCACGCTGCCCTTGAGATCGAGCTCGGCACAGCGCGCGCGCAGCGGCTCGCGCAGTGCGCGGAAGTCGGGCAGCGCGGCGAACTGGTAGAAGGCGGCGACCTTGAGGGGCATGGCCGGGGTTTATCAGGCCGGCCAGGCCGGCGAAACCCCGCAAAGCCATGCATTATCGGGATAATTCCTCTGGCATGCCATGCATTGCCCTGCCGGGGATGAATGTGCCATGTACCTGCATCCTTCCGCCGCGACAGCATCAGACCATCACGATCAAGCGAGCTCTCCGTTATGAGGAATTTCCACTTCGCCGGCCGTTCCACGGTCCACGCCCAGAACGCGATGGTGGCGACGTCGCATCCGGAGGCGGCGCTGGTGGCCATCGAGGTGATGCGCGAGGGCGGCACGGCGGCGGACGCTGCGGTCGCCGCCTGCGCACTGCTCGGCGTCATCGAGCCGCAATCGACCGGCATCGGCGGCGACTGCTTCGCGCTGATCCAGCCGAAGGGCGAGGGCAAGATCACGTCCTACAATGGCAGCGGCCGGGCGCCGATGGCGGCCAGCGCCGACTGGTACCTCGAACGCAAGATCCATTCGGTGCCGCTGACCTCGGCGCATGCCGTCAGCATTCCCGGCGCGATCGATGCCTGGGACGTGATCCTCAGGGATCACGGCAAGTTCGGTTTCGACCGGCTGCTGCAGCCCGCCATCAAGGCCGCCGAAGAGGGCTATGTGGTCGCCCCGCGCATCGCCTTCGACTGGAAGAACGGCTTCGAGAAGCTGAAGAACGGCACCAACACCGAGCGCTATCTGCTGCCGCACGGCAAGCCTGCGGTCGCCGGCGACGTGATCCGCCAGCCCGAGCTCGGCAAGACGCTGCGCGCGATCGCGCAAAAGGGCCGCGACGCCTTCTATAGCGGCGAGATCGCCGCCGACATGGTCGACACGCTGCGCGGCATCGGCGGGCTCCACACGCTGGAAGACTTCGCCGCGCATTCGACCGAGACGACCTCGCCGATCGGCACGATGTACAAGGGCCACGACGTCTGGCAGTGCCCACCGAACGGCCCCGGCATCACGATGCTGGTGATGCTCAACATCCTGTCGCGCTTCGACCTGACAAAGTTCAAGCCGCTCAGCGTCGAGCGCTTCCACCTCGAGGCCGAGGCGGCGCGCATCGCCTACATGATGCGCGAGCAGTATATCGGCGATCCCCAGCACGCGCATGTCGACGTCGCCGGCATACTCTCAAAGGAATTCGCCGACGAGCACATCAAGAACATCCGGATGGACCGGCTGCTCGAACTGCCGAACGTCGCACCGCCGATGAACCCGTCGACGGTCTACATCACGGTGGTCGACAAGGATCGCAACGTCTGCTCGTTCATCAACTCGATCGCGCATTCGTTCGGCTCGGCGATCGTCTCCAACAAGACCGGCGTCCTGTTGCAGAATCGCGCCGGCGGCTTCCGCATCCAGCCCGGCCATCCGAACTGCATTGCGCCGGGCAAGCGCCCGCTGCACACCATCATTCCGTCATTGGCCACCAGGAACGGCCGTGCGGTGATGCCGTTCGGCGTGATGGGTGGGCAGTATCAGCCGGTCGGCCAGACCCGCGTGCTGACCAACATGCTGGACTATGGCTGCGACGTGCAGGAGGCGATCGACATGCCGCGCGGCCTGCATTACGAGGGCGTCTATCAGCTCGAGGACTCGGTGCCGGCAGAGATCGTCGAAGGCCTGAAGAAGATCGGCCACAAGACCACCAGCGTGGTGGCTCCGCTCGGCGGCGGCCAGGGGATCTGGATCGATTGGGACAAGGGCACGCTGACCGGCGGCTCCGATCCGCGCAAGGACGGCTGCGCACTCGGCTACTGATCGCGATCGACATCAATCAAGGAAGGACGTCCAGGATGCAATCTTCACGACGCACGATCATCAAGACTGCGTTTGCCGGCCTTGCGGCGGCAGTCTCCACGTCCGTTGCCGGCGAAACGGCAATGGCTCAAACTGCAGGAAAGCCCATGACCACAGCTTCAGGCCTCCAGATCATCGACAGCAAGGTTGGCACCGGCGCCTCGCCGAAGACCGGCCAGACCTGCGTCATGCACTATACCGGCTGGCTCTACGAGAACGGCCAGAAGGGCAAGAAATTCGACTCCTCCGTCGACCGCAACGAGCCGTTCGAGTTTCCGATCGGCCAGGGTCACGTGATCAAGGGTTGGGACGAGGGCGTCGCCACCATGAAGGTCGGCGGCAAGCGCACGCTGATCATCCCGCCGAACCTCGGCTATGGCGCGCGCGGCGCCGGCGGCGTGATCCCGCCGAATGCAACGCTGATGTTCGACGTCGAACTGCTTGGTGTAAAGTAGGCTAGCGGCCGTCAAGTAACCGGCCCACGACAAGAGGGGCGCAGCGATGAAGATCTCGATCCTCGACGATTATTTCGACACGCTGCGCAACCTCGATTGCTTCCACAAGCTCGACGGCCACGACGTCACGATCTGGAACGATCATGTTGAGGACGTCGACGCGCTCGCCGAGCGTCTGCGCGACACCGACGCGCTGGTCCTGATCCGCGAACGCACCCAGATCCGCGCGCCGCTGCTCGAGCGTCTGCCGAAGCTGAAGCTGATCAGTCAGCGCAGCGTCTATCCGCATATCGACATCGACGCCTGCACGCGGCTCGGCATCATCGTGTCGTCGAGCCAGCATGCCGACACGCCGTCTTACGCCACCGCCGAGTTCACCTGGGGCATGATCCTCGCTGCGATGCGCGCGATCCCGCAACAGATGGCGGCGCTGAAGGCCGGCAAATGGCAGATCGGCGTTGGCCATACCCTGCGCGGCAAGACGCTCGGCATCTACGGCTATGGGCGCATCGGCGCCGTGGTCGCGGGCTACGGCAGGGCGTTCGGCATGAACGTGCTGGTTTGGGCGCGCGAGCCGGCGATGGTGAAGGCGCGTGCCGACGGCTACGAGACCGCGGCAAGCAAAGCCGATTTCTTTGCTCGTTGTGACGTGCTGTCGCTGCATATGCGGCTGGTCGACGCGACGCGCGGCATCGTCAAGGCGGAAGACCTCGCGCGGATGAAGACGACCGCGCTGATCGTCAACACCAGCCGCGCGCCGCTGATCGAGCCGGGTGCGCTGGTCAATGCGCTGCGCGCCGGCCGCCCCGGCATGGCCGCGATCGATGTCTACGAGAAGGAGCCGCTGCGCGACACGTCGGACCCGCTGCTCAACATGGACAATGTGGTTTGCACGCCGCATCTCGGCTACGTCTCGCGCGACGAATACGAGATCCAGTTCACCGATATCTTCGATCAGATCGTGGCCTATGCTGCCAGTGCGCCGACCAATGTGGTCAATCCGGATGTGCTGGCACATCCGCGCCCGCGCAGCTGACCAGCGTCGCTCACACTCGACGACCGTCTCGATGGAGCGGCCGTGTCATCTCGCGCTCAGCGAGGCCGGTGAGCCGCTGCGGTCACTCTGCCGACGATCCTCTTGATGCCGCCGAGTGCCCTCTGTCCCTTGCCCTTGGCTTGCAGGATCGCGCCTCTGCCCTGCATCGCCGGAGAGCCGGTGACCTTGCCAAGACGTCGCTTGAACCTGCCGATCGCCTCGTTGGTCGTGCCCTTGATCCTATCTGTCGTGCTACCCATGAAATTACTCCTTCGGGATACGCCGAGACAACGCGCCGGCACATGGCGATGTTCCGATTCGGCGATGTTCCGATTTTCCGCTCGCCTGCGCGCATGCTTTTCGGTAGCGTTCCACGCACGAAATCTGGCCAACGAAAGCAAGAACGATGAGCGGTTCCCACGATCACACCCATTCTCACGACCATGATCATCACCATCACGACGACGATCGCTGGAAGCACGACGGCGTCCGCGTGATTCCGGGCAACCAACTCGATCCGAACGTGCCGTCGACCGCCGGCATGGACCGCAAGGCCGCGATCAATTTCGCCCGCGTCGGCGCCCAGAAATTGTGGGCGGGCACCGTCAGCATCAAGCCGGACGCCAAGACCGGCGCGCATCATCACGGCCATCTCGAAAGCATCATCTATGTCGTGAAGGGCAAGGCGCGGATGCGCTGGGGCGAGAAGCTGCAGTTCACCGCCGAAGCCGGTCCCGGCGATTTCATCTTCGTGCCGCCCTACGTGCCGCATCAGGAGATCAACGCCAGTCCCGACGAGGTGCTGGAATGCGTGCTGGTGCGCTCCGACGGCGAAGCGGTCGCTATCAATCTCGACATCGAGCCGGTCGAGAAGCCGGAGAACGTGCTGTGGGTTGATCCGGTGCACCGGCATCCCGACGAGAAGAAGTAATGAGGCCTCGTCATTCCGGGGCTCGCCAACGGGTCCGCGCAAAGCGCGGCCCGATGACAGGCTCCGCGAGAGCCCGGAATCCATCGGGCCGCAGCGTTGGTGGATGAATGGATTCCGGGTTCGACGCTGCGCGTCGCCCTCAGGTGCGCAATTGCGCACCGGAGGATGACGACAAATCAGGGAGGCCAGCATGACGCTCGTTCGTTACGAGAGCGCAGACCACGTCGCCACCATCACGATGACCCGCAATGAGAAGCACAACGCGCTGAATAACGCGCTGTGCACCGAATTGCGTGACGCCTGGCTACGGTTTCGGGACAGCGACGATCGCGTCGCGGTGCTGGCTTCCTCGGAGGAGAAGTATTTCTCCGTCGGCGCCGATGTCGCCGACCTTCCCGTCAATATGTGGCACGCGGTGCCTGGTCTCGGCGTCGATCTCGACAAGCCGGTCATTGCGGCGACGTCGGGCTGGGTGGTCGGCGGGGCCTTCGTGCTGGTCCAGATGGCCGATCTGTGCGTCGCCTCCGAGACGACACGCTTCATTTATCCCGAGGGCAAGATCGGCACGACCGCCGGAGGGGTCTCGTCGGTGATGGCACGGATGCCGCACAAGATCGCCATGGAGTTTCTTCTGGTCGGCGAGGAGATGTCGGCGGAACGCGCCTTCCAGATCGGTTTCGTCAACACGGTCGTGCCGAAGGGACAACACGTCGCGATGGCACAGCAGATGGCCGCGAAGATCGCCGGTAACGCGCCGTTGGTGGTCCGTGCGCTGAAGAAGCTGGCCCGTGAAGCCATGCCGAAGGGGCCGCTGGAGACGGTCGCCGACGTGCGGCGGTTGCTTGACGAAGTGCGAGACAGCGACGACCTCAAGGAAGGCGTCAAGGCATTCAGCGAGAAGCGGAAGCCGAAGTTTACAGGGAAGTAGATTGGTGCGCCTGTCTCTCAGCCTGTCATTCCCCGGTGCGCAATTGCGCACCTGAGGGCGACGCGTAGCGTCGAGCCCGGAATCCATTCATCCGGGGAGTCTGCGGCCCGATGGATTCCGGGCTCTCGCTTCGCGAGCCCCGGAATGACGGCGTTCGTT
>NZ_VKHP01000207.1 GCF_010811875.1 Bradyrhizobium uaiense | reverse complement strand
TCGTCCGCCGAGTAAGCGCGGGCCTGCGCGAGTAATGCCTGGTCCGCCAGGTAAAGTGCCTTGGAGGCCGCTGGCCGCTGGCGCGCGACCCCACAGACATCAGCCTCGCAGAACATCCCGCTGCTGGGTACGACGATCGGCCTGCTCCGCATCGCCGGCAATCGTTCCACCGACGCGGTGAGCCGCGAGTTTGCAAGCGACGGCAGCGTCCGCTCCGTGCAGCCGAACTACCGTTACGCGCTGCAGGACCAGAAGCCGGCAGCGGGATGTTCTGCGAGGCGATCCGGGTCAGGCCATGGCGGCGCGCGAGCGCGTCGGTCTGGGCCTCCGTCAACGCGCCATCGATCTCGGCGACGAACTCGTTCGGGACGGTTCGCGCGCCCGGCGCATCCTGCGCACGAGTGCTGCCGCCACTGCCGGCCCTGCCCTTCTTCGCGGCGCCCTTGCCGCCGCCGTTGACCGCGACCGGCCGCTCGGAGCACTGGCCGCGATAGCCGTCGTCGCAGTCGGCCGAGACGCGAGGCGCATCGCGTGCACCTGATGGCGGCAGTCTCGATCGCGGCCCATCGTCGGTCCACGATGTCGCCGGACCGTGGTCTGCCGACACCGGCATGCGTCCAACGGCGCCACCGAACCCGCCGGCGGCATTTCCACCAACCCTGTCCATACCGGGATTGGCCCGCGGCCCGAACGAGAGCTGTGGCCCGCCGCCGATCGGCGTTCGCATGAAATTCTGGGCGTGGGCGGAGCCGGCAACACTGACCAGCAACAAGACCGCGGCCGCGACGGCCGCTCCGTTCGTCGATCTGGTCCGGCCGTCAGCGGTCATCGTGACCTCAATTCGGCGCAGAACCGTCAGCCGCCGCTTAAGGCGTTTCGACCGCCAGGCTGACGATCTTCTCTTTCTGCAAACGGGCAATCAGCGTCGCGACACTATCCTTGTCCATCGCGCGGAACTGCAACCGGAACATTCCGCCCTTACCGTCGACGATCGCGCCCTGGTAATTGTCCAGCAGCGACGTGATGTCGGCGATCCTGGCATCCGGCGTGAAGCGCACCAACAGCCGCGTCGGCGCTGCCGCGACGCTGGCGCCGAGGTCACGGGTGATCGGCGCGCTGGGTGCGACAGCTGCGCTTGGCGCGCTGCGTTGTTCGGCGACATCGAGCGAAGCGGTCTGGAACGATGCCGGCTGGCTGCGCATCAGTACCGCGCCGATCACGCCGGCCTGCAACAGCACCACGAGCGCACCGAGGCTGGACGACCAGGCCAGCGTCCGCGGCGACAATTTCGAAAAGAACTCCGAGATCCCGCCCGACATCCGCGCACCCGCCGACGGCTTGCGCTCCGGCTCGGCATCGATCGCGGCAAACAGCTTCTGCATGGCGCGCGCCGACGGCGCACCGAGGCTCTCGTTGAGGCCTATGGTCTCGGCATATTCCTCGCGGATGACGGCATACTGCCGGGCCAGCTCCGGATCGCTCGCGAGCGCGTCCTCGACACGGCGCACGTCACGCGCGTTCAGCGTGCCGGCCGCATGCCAGGGCAGCAGCATCTCGATATCGTCAGGTTCTTGACCCTGCACCTTCTTGTTGCTCGCAGCCATCATGGCCAACCTCGCTCGACACCGGCTGCCTTCAGCAACTCGGCAAGTTTCTTGCGCGCATAGAACAGGCGCGTCTTCACGGTGTTCTCCGGAATCCCGACGATCTCAGCGACGTCTTCCACGGATTTCTCGTGATAGTAGACAAGATCGACAATCTCCCGATGTTCCGCCGATAGTCCCGTCAGGCACTTGCGCAGCGTGTCACCGGTGTCCTTCTTCTGCACCACCGTTTCCGGATCGTCGGACGTGTCCTCGATCGCGTTCGCGGCCTCATCGTCCAGTTCGGCGTCTTTCCTTCGCCGCAGCGAAGACAACGCCTTGAACCGGGTAATCGCCAGAAGCCAGGTTGAAACGGCGGATCGTCCCTCAAACTTGCCCGCCTGACGCCACACGTCCAGAAAGACCTCGCTGATGAGATCCTCCGCCACCTGTTCGTCCCGCACGAGCCGAAGCCCAAAGCGGTACACCCTGACATGATGCCGTCCGTACAGCACCTGCATGGCGAGCCGGTCGCCTTGAGCGATCCGAGCGATCAGAACGTCGTCTGAAGCCGCCTGTGTCGCGCTCAATGGCCGTCTCGCAAAGTTGGTCTGAGGGGGGTGGTGCGTGGTTCGACGCGAGAGCCAAGATTCTTCACATTACGGCAATGTCCAGACCGCATGTGTGATCTATGACACAGTCGACGATCTCCATGAGGAAAAATCGTCGGCGACTCGGAAAACGGTATCATAATAGTGAATACTCTCGCGGACAGGCACCATCCGGCGCGACCATACCAAGGCTTTGCCGGCAAGCCAGCACCGTCGCGAAGTCGATGCCGGCGCAGGCCCCCGGCACGATCGCTCCCGACCAGCTTCGGCGGACGGATTCCCTTTACGAAACAAGGGTGATGACCGGATTACACCGGAGCAGATTCGGTTCCGAAAGATACCAAACCTAAAGGCTTTCCCACTTAGATTTTCGCCGGATTTCACCAATGGCGAGACCATGGGCAGCGCTGCTTCGTCATTTCCCAGCCCGATCGCGGGCGCATCGGAAAGCGGCCGTCCCAGGCTGACGGCCGAGCGACTGGCGCGCCGGGCCCGGCAGCGCCGCCAGATCCAATCGATGATCGGCGCCTGCTTCGTGCTCGATGCCGTCGTGCTGCTGATCTACGCGCATGCCGGCACCACCTCCGTCTCGGTGGCGGCGGGCTATGCCCTGACCGGCCTCTCCTTGGTCGCCGTCTATGTGCTGCTCTCGGAGCGCGGCTTTCACGAGCGCTTCCGCGACCATTATCTGGTCGCGCCGCAATCGGCCGTCAACATGGTGAACCTGCTGGTGTTCACCTACATCGCGCCGGAAGTCGGCGTGCTGTTCCTCTGCAACCTGTTCGTGGTGTTCGGCTTCGGTGCGTTGCGTACCTCGGCGCGCCAGACCGCAATCGTCTGGACCATCATGGTGCTGGGCCTGGCCGCGCTGTTCCTCGGAACCGACAAGGCGATCGGGATGCCGACCAGCACGAAGATCGACCGCCTCGCCACCATGCTGGTGTTCGCGCTGACGATCGGGCGCTGCATGTATCTCGGCATCTTCTCGAGCTCGATGCAGCAATCGCTGTATCAGAGCGGCGTGAAGCTGAAGGAAGCTTATCGGCGCATCGAGGAGCTCGCCGAGCTCGACGAACTCACCGGCACCTCCAACCGCCGCAGCATCATGCGCACGCTCGAGGACGAGATCGCGCGCTGCGCCCGCAACGGCAGCTCCTGCGCAGTCGCGCTGATCGACCTCGACCATTTCAAGCGCATCAACGACGTCTACGGCCATCCGACCGGCGACGAGGCGCTGCGCACGTTCGCCATCGGCATGTTCGCCAATCTCCGCAGCATCGACCGCTTCGGCCGATACGGCGGCGAGGAATTCCTGCTGGTGCTGCCTAATCTGTCGCAGGATCAGGCCATGCGCGCGCTCGAGCGGCTGCGCGCCATCATCGCCGATCTCGACTGGAGCGCGTTCTCGCCGGGTATGCGGGTGACGATCTCCGCGGGCGTCACGGCGCTGAAGCCGCACGAAAACTCCGACACATTACTCGCCCGCGCCGATAGGGCGCTTTACGCAGCCAAGGCCGGGGGACGCAACCGCATCGCCAGCGCCTGAACCTTTTCATTTCCCTATTCGGCGGCGGAGAATCCGTCGCCATCGCTCCAGGACAGAGTCATGAGTTCGAAGCCCGCGACCGCCCCCGAAAGTCTGCTCGACGAGTTGCAGACGACCCTCGCCCACGGCACCGTCGCACGCCGTGTCGAGACGCTGCGGCGCGTGACCGACCTGTTCATCAACGGCTCGGTGAATTATTCGGACCAGCAGATCGTGCTGTTCGACGACGTGTTCCAGTGCCTGCTCGAGCACATCGAAAGCTCGGCCAAGGCCCTGCTTGCCAACCGCCTCGCCCCGATCGACACCGCGCCGCCGCAGACCATCCGTACCCTGGCATTCGACGACCTGATCGAGGTCGCAGGCCCCGTGCTGACGCTGTCGCCGCGGCTCGACGACGACACCCTGATCGAGACGGCGCGCAGCAAGAGCCAGGCGCACCTGCTCGCGATCTCCAACCGGAAGACGCTGAGCGGCGCCGTCACCGACGTGCTGGTGCTGCGGGGCAATGACGAGGTGATCCAGAGCGCGGTCAACAATCCCGGCGCGGAATTCACCGAGCGCGGCTTCACTCGCCTGGTCAGCCGCGCCGAGGGCGACGACAATCTGTCGACCTGCGTCGGCCTGCGCCCGAACATCCCGCGGCATCTCTATCTCAAGCTCGTCGCCAAGGCCTCGGACACGGTCAGGCAGCGGCTCGAGGCCGCCAATCCGCAGCAGGCCAAGGAGATTCCGATTGCGGTGAAGGAAGCCACGCGACGCGCGCGCTCGGCGCCCGCCGCCGTGACGTCGGATACCACGATTGCGCATGCGCTGGTCAAATCGCTCTACCAGGACGGCCGGCTCGACGAATTCCAGCTCGCAGCTTTCGCCGAGGCCGGCAAGTTCGACGAAACCAATGCCTCGCTTGCCGCGCTCGCCAACGTCTCGGTCAGCGTTGCCGAGAACATGATGATCGAAACCCGCGCCGAGGGCGTGATGATCCTGGCCAAGGTTTCAGGCCTGTCGTGGTTGACGGTGCGATCGATCATCAACCTGCGCAACGACATCTCGGGCGGCGAGCCGACCGATTTGCAGGCCTGCAAGGACACCTATGAGCGGCTGCGGCCTTCGACCGCGCAGCAGGTGCTGCGCTTCCATCGCATGCAGCAGTCGGCGCCGGCGGCCTAATAACGTAGCGCCCGCTTCCCCATCAGGGCGCCGACGCTCGCGACGATCGCGGTCGCCAGCGTGTACCAGGTGGCGACGAACAGCGGCGAGTCATCGGTGCAATGCGACGCGTAGACGGTTGCCGCGAGCCCTGCCGACAGCAGGCCGGCCACCGCTCCCGCAACCGCCGGCCGCGCCGGCGCGCCCTGCCGCAGCCCGTAGAGCGCACCAATCAGCAACGGCAGCGACATCGCTGGGATTGCGGACATGCACGCCATCGAGTTCTTGCCGATCAGGCGCGTCATCATCGGCGTCCGCTGCGGCATCATCATCTCGCCGCTGATCGCGGCAACGAGGATGCCGGCGGGAATCAGCAGCCACCAGCCGAAGCCGCGCAGCGAGGCCTCCGGCCGCGACAGATGCAGGCTGACCGCGATCGCCGAGGCGGCGAGCGCCAGCGTCACCGCGAACTTCAGGTCGAAGAACGGATTGTGCATCGCGGTCATCACGTCGGGCCGCACACCGAGCTCGGCGAAGAAGATCAGCAGCGAGATCGGCGCCGCGGCCAGCAGTGCCAGCATCAGCGCAAGACCGATCGGACGCGCACGATAGGCGTTGTCGGCGGCAAGGGTTCGAATGAGTTGATCGGTATCCATGCTCATCGGTCCCGTAATTTCGCGGTGAGGCTCGCAAGCCCGCGATGCAGGGCGACCCGCACCGCGCCCTCGGTCATCGAGAATTTCGCCGCGGTATCCTTGATCGAGGCGCTGTCGACCGCAATCGATTGCAGCACGTCGCGCTGCCGCGCCGGCAACGCCTGCAACTGGGCGGTGACCTCGCCGGGAGACGCCGTCGGCTCCGGCGTTTCGCCGGGCAATGTCTCGGCGAAGTCGTCGATGTTGACGAAGATGCGCTTGCCGCGACGGCGCAGCGCGTCGATCAGCTTGTTGCGCGCGATCGCGAACAGCCACGGCGCGAACGGGGCGTTCGCGTCCCAGGTCTGTCGTTTCAAATGCACTGCCAACAAGATGTCCTGCACGATGTCCTCGGACTGATCGACCGGCTGTCCCGCGCGCGCCAAGCCGCGTCGCGCCGCAGCACGGAGTACCGGCGTGACGGCCTTGAGCAGGCGATGGTACGCCGCGTCATCGCCTGAAATGGCCGACCGCATCAGGTCGGTCCATTCATCCTCACGTTCGCGCACGCAGGCTCCTGAATTGCAATTCGGCCGATCTTTCAGTTCGTTACGCGGCAAGCCAAGACATCACGAATTCGTGATAACCATCCTCCGGCAAGACCGCGCCCAGCATCAGCCACAAGGAATCGCTCCAGCGGGTTTCCAGACGCCACGGCTCATAACACCGATCGGTCCGACAAGCATCGGGGCTGCTGCCGTCGATGACCGACTGGGACGAAATTGCCCAGCTTTCGCCCCCTGATGCCCGAAGATTCCCTTTTTTTGCCCCGGTGTGGACACGCACGGGGGTCTCATTTCGCGTTTGGGACGGGCGAAATGGGGAGATCATCAGAATGAAGATCAAAGCCAGCGGGCGCTTGGCCTTGATGGTTGCGACAGGGCTGACCGGGCTTCTTGTGGGTCTCACAGCTCCATTGTCGGCACATGCGGCCGGTACGGACTCATCAGCGGCGAAATCCGACAACGCAACGGCCGACAAGTCCGCGCAGCAGAGTTCGCGGCATGGCCGGCGCCATGCGCGCCAACATTCGTCCAAGACGGCGGACAAGACCGCCGAAAAATCCGAGAGCAAGAAGGCCGCCGGTAGCGATGCAGGCAGCGTGACGGCGGCGGGCATGCCCGCCACGGTCGCCAATGCCAATGCAGAACTGACCTCCGGCGACGACAATGCGACGGCGACGCCGGTCAAGGCCAATGCGCTGATCGCCGCGGCCGACAAGCCCGCTGACCAGCAGTCCGGCGGCAGCGTGGTCGCGTCCGACCAACTCAACGACGTCGACCGGGCCTTGCAGCAGGAGCAGCCGGCGGAACCGCCGCAACCGGTTCAACCGCAAACCGCCCAGCAGGAGACGCCCCCGGCGCAGCCGCCGGCCGTCGCCGTAGCTGCACCCAAGCCGGCCCCGGTTTTGGCGAGCAGCGACAGCGCGAGCCTGGACCAGACCTCGCTGATCGGGAAGATCTTCATCGGCTTCGGCGCCTTGCTCACGGTGGCTTCCGCCGCGCGCATGTTCATGGCCTAGCCGGGAGCGCTCACGGCGTGCGGCGCGGAGTGCGCCGCACCGCGGCCCAAAGCCTCGCTTCAGCCACTTGAAGCGCATCCCGTCAGCGGGCACATTGCCCGGCAAATCAGGCACGGGGTTTGCGTCATGGCTACGTTCGAATTCATCATCGTCGAAAGCAAGGGACCGGTCGGCGTCATCACGCTGAACCGGCCGAAAATGCTGAATGCACTGTCGTTCGGCGTATTCCGCGAGATCGCCGCGGCGGTCGACGATCTCGAGGCCGACGACAAGATCGGCTGTATCCTGATCACCGGCAGCGAGAAGGCCTTTGCCGCTGGCGCCGACATCAAGGAGATGCAGCCGAAGGGCTTCATCGACATGTTCAACAGCGATTTCACCGCCATCGGCGGCGACCGGGTCGCTCGTTGCCGCAAGCCGACCATTGCGGCCGTTGCGGGCTACGCGCTCGGCGGCGGCTGCGAGCTTGCGATGATGTGCGACATCATCATCGCCGCCGATACCGCCAAGTTCGGCCAGCCGGAAATCACCCTCGGCACCATCCCGGGCATCGGCGGCACGCAGCGCCTGACCCGCGCGATCGGCAAGTCGAAGGCCATGGACCTTTGCCTCACCGGACGGATGATGGATGTGGCGGAGGCCGAGCGCGCGGGCCTCGTGTCGCGGATCGTTCCGGCCGACAAGCTGATGGAAGAGGCGCTCGCCGCGGCCGAGAAGATCGCCTCAATGTCGCGTCCGGCCGCCGCGATGGCCAAGGAAGCCGTCAACCGCGCGTTCGAGACGCCGCTTTCGGAAGGCATGAATGTCGAGCGCAACCTGTTCCACTCGACCTTCGCGCTCGAGGATCGCTCCGAGGGCATGGCGGCCTTCATCGAGAAGCGCAAGCCGGTCAACAAGAACCGCTAACCCGTTCGGCTCCGTTGCAATGCCGCGGTGACGAGCGCGCGATAGGCGCGCTCGGCGACATGCGTCGGCTTGTCGAGGCCGAGCCGCGCCAGGCATTCGCGGTCGGCGGCATCAGGCGGATGCCGCATCCCCTGCCACAGCAGGCCGGCGAGTTGCAGCGGCGTACGCTGCGCTTGCTGCAATATCTGGAGGGCCGGAATCAGCCGCTGCTCGACATCGGTGAAGTCGCTGCCGAACGGAAATGACGGCAGCAGCCCGGCGGCGCGCGCGGGCTTCAGTGCATCGCTGATGCGTTCCGGAAAGTTTTCGCGATGAGCCGCGGGAATCTCATGGCCGCGCGGCAGTTTGCCGGCATCCTTGGCCTGCCGCATCAGCTCGCCTTGAAAGCGGGAGTCCGACACCTGCAACATCGCGGCGACGACGTCCGCGTCGGATTTCCCTCTGACATCGGCCACTCCATATTCGGTGACGAAGACATCGCGCAGGTGCCGCGGAATGGTCTCGTGGCCGTAGGACCAGCGGATGTTCGATTGCGGCTGCTTGCCGGACTGGTGGGTCGCCTCCAGCGCCAGCACCGAACGCGCGCCCTCGAGCGCGAAGGCCTGTGCCACGAAATTGTACTGGCCGCCAACGCCGCTCACGACCTGGCCGTTCTCGAGCCCGTCGGAGATCGCAACCCCCAGCAGCGTCGCCATCATCGCGTTGTTGACGAAGCGCGCATCGACGCGGGCCCGGCGCTTGCCGTCCTCATCGCCGAAGATCTCGTTGGTGAAGGACACCGGCATCATCTGGATTCGCGCCAGCTGCTCGGGCGCCATCTCGCGCAGCGCGCGGTAGAAGGATTGTGGCCCCAGGAAGAAGGCGCCGTGCAGGATCACGCCGTCGACCTCGCGCTTCAGGATGCCGGCGTCGATCAGCCCAAGGAACGCCTCGAACAGCATCTCGCTGACGCCGTAGAGCCCCTTCTCGAACGGCCCGGTCTCGGCCGCTGCGAGTTGTTCGGTCCCGGGCGCAAGGCGCTTCATGATGCCGTGGAATTGCACATTGTCGCGATGCCGGACCACCAGCCCTTGTGCCAGCGCATCGCCGACCTGCCCGATCCCGATCTGCAACGTGCCGCCGTCGCGGACCAGACCCGCGGCATGCAATCCGATCGCATATTTGGTGTCGCTGATCGGCTCGGAGGGCGGTGCGAACAGCGGGAAGTCGGTGTCGGGACTGTCGAGCACCGCGGCGAATTCATCCGCCGGCAGATCGCCGGCGCCGGGCATGAACGGCAGCTCGGAATTGACCTGGCCGATCAGCTTGAACGACGCCCGCCCCTGCGCACGGGCGCGCAGCACGTCGAGCGTCGTGTCGGTGTTGCAGCTCAGGCTGTAGCGCGGCACGCCGTCGACCACACGCTTGGCGACCAGCTGAGGGACCACATTCAATCCGCGCGACAACAGATATGAGGCCGCATGGGTGTAGTTGGCGGATATGTAGTTCTGCTGAGCGAATGGCTGATATAGCCACTGCCCCGCGAGGAAGAAGAATTCGATCACCTTGACGTTGGGCGGAAGCGCCCCGTGATGCAGCGCATCCGCATAGGCCAGATCCGGATAGCGGCCGAACAGGCGATCAATCACCGGGCCGATGAAGCGCTGCTCGATCAGGTTCTTCGGCCGCGGCTTTTCCAGCGTCAGCGCCGAGAACAGCGTCAGATTGATGAAGCGGTCGGCGACCGCCCGTGCATAGAGCGCGTTGACGATGTGGTTGGCCTTGCCCAGGCCAAGCGGCAGCCCGACCACCAGTTCGGTTCCAACGTCACGAACGATGTGCTCCGCGATCGCCTCGGGGTCGGAGAAGAATATGGGCATCAGCAATGGACCCGGAGGAGACAGTGGATAACCGGTCTCACTGAATCGGCGGCCGGCGGTTCGAACTTATACTTCATATGACAGTTGCGTTCGCCTGTGACGTACCGGCAACAGACAAGAACCGAAATGATGTGCAGATGTCGTGCGGCGGTTTGCCTGTGGCCGTCGTGGCCCGTAAACAGGTAGACGTGTCGACGGCGTCTGCGGGTGCGGACTGCCGGGGGTTTGGCTGCGGGATCACATGGTTGAGCGTACCGCTGATATTGGCGATGTAGCGAGGCGCGTGCTTTTGTCGGGCATCGGCCTTGGCGCATTGGCATGCGCGCTGCTGGCCGACACCGCCGCCCGCGCCGAGAGCCTGCCGGAAGCCCTCGTCAAGGCCTATCAGACCAATCCGCAGCTCAACGCCGAACGGGCGC
Source organism: Bradyrhizobium uaiense (assembly GCF_010811875.1). Taxonomy (GTDB): domain Bacteria; phylum Pseudomonadota; class Alphaproteobacteria; order Rhizobiales; family Xanthobacteraceae; genus Bradyrhizobium; species Bradyrhizobium uaiense. Next base: position 6,894 of record NZ_VKHP01000207.1, on the reverse strand, counting down.
GCCAGCGAGCGACCGACGAGAACGTGCCGCAGGCGCTGGCCGGCTACCGCCCCCAGATCAGCGCCGGCCTCTCGGTCGGCCTTCAGGCGGTGCGCGACCAGCTGCCCGGCAACGTCATCCAGACCGCAACGCTGAAGCCGTGGCAGATCGGGGTCACGGTGACCCAGACCCTGTTCAACGGCTTCAAGACCGCCAACAGCGTCCGCGTCGCCGAGTTGCAGGTGCAGTCCGGCCGCGAGGCGCTGCGCAATGTCGGCCAGGGCGTGCTGCTCGACGCCGTCACCGCCTATACCAACGTGCTGGCCAACCAGACCCTGGTCGAGGCGCAGCGCTCCAACGTCGCCTTCCTGAAGGAGACCCAGGCGATCACCCAGCGCCGCCTCAATGCCGGCGACGTCACGCCGACCGACACCGCCCAGGCCGAGGCCCGGCTCAACCGCGGCCTCGCCGACCTCAATGCCGCCGAGGTCAACTTCGCGATCAGCCAGGCCACCTATGCACAGGTGGTCGGCAACGCACCCTCCCAATTGCGGCCGGCCGACACCATCGACCGGCTGCTGCCGCGCAGCCGCGATGATGCGATCGCGCTTGCGCTGCGCGAGCACCCGGCCGTGACCGCGGCAGGCTTCGACGTCGACGTCGCCTCGACCTCGATCCATGTTGCCGAGAGCAGCCTGATGCCGAACGTCACGGTGCAAGGCAGCGTCAGCAAGAACCGCGACTCCGACACCTCGCTCAGCACGTTCGGAACCGACCAGGCCTCGGTGATCGGCCAGATCACGCAACCGATCTATGACGGCGGCACCGCGGCCTCGCAAACCAGGCAGGCCAAGGAAGTCGCGGCGCAGAGCCGGCTCGTGCTGGACCGGGTCCGCAATCAGGCCAAGACCGCCGTGGTCAGCGCCTGGGTCGCCAATGAGGGCGCCAAGATCGCGGTGTCGGCCTCCGAGTCGGAGGTGAAGGCCGCGGAGGTTGCGCTGGCCGGCGTCCAGAAGGAGGCCGCGGGCGGCCAGCGCACCACGGTCGACGTGCTCAACGCCCAGCAGGATTTGATCACGGCACGGGCTCGGCTGATCGGGGCGCAGCGCGACCGCGTGGTCGCCTCCTACACGCTGCTCAGTGCGGTCGGGCGCCTCGACGTCAAGACGCTCAATCTCAAGACGCCGGACTACCTGCCCGAGGTGCACTACCATCAGGTCCGCGACGCCTGGCACGGCCTGCGCACGCCATCGGGACAATAGGTCTTGTGGAACCGTTCGCACGGCGACCGGCCTCTTCCCGCCCGCTCTCGCCGCCGATAACCTCCGGGCCCGCCGGCGAGCGATAATGCCGGCGCGCGGAGTGCGCGCATAGCAGCCGAGCACGCAGGGAGACGTCCAATGCCGACGCGACCCGATATGATGCTGGCTTCCATCGCAGCCGGAGCGACCATGACCAGCAGCAACGCATTTTCCAAGGCAGCGCAACCATCGACCCCGGTGAATTTCGACGTGCCTGCCGGTGCCTGCGACTGCCACACCCACATCCATGGCGACCCTGCCAAGTTCCCGTTCTTTGCCGGCCGCGTCTACACGCCGGAGCAGGCCTCGCCGGAGGAGATGAGCGCGCTGCACAAGGCGTTGCATGTCGAGCGCGTGGTGATCGTGACGCCGAGCGTCTACGGCCCCGACAATTCGTCGACCCTGTTCGGCATGACGGCCCGCGGGGCGACGGCGCGCGGCGTCGCCGTGATCGACGACAAGACCAGCGAGAGCGATCTCGATGCCATGCAGAAGGCCGGCTTCCGCGGCATCCGCCTCAACCTTGCGACGGGCGGCGTCAACGATCCCAATGTCGGACGGCAGCGCTTCTCGGCCGCGATCGAACGGATGAAGGCGCGCGGCTGGCATGTGCAGCTGTTCACCAGCCTCGCCATGATCTCCGCGATCAAGGACCTGGTCGCCACCGCGCCGGTGCCTGTCGTGTTCGACCATTTCGGCGGCGCTAAGGCCGCGCTCGGCACAGGTCAGCCGGGGTTCGACGACCTGCTTGCGCTGGTCAAATCCGGCAAGGCCTACGTCAAGATTTCCGGCGCCTACCGCGCCTCCAGGCTCGCGCCCGACTATGCCGACGCAACGCCGCTGGCGCAGGCGCTGATCGCGGCCAATGCCGAGCGCATCGTCTGGGGCACCGACTGGCCGCACCCGGATTCGGTGACGCCCCAAGGCAAGAAGGTCACCGACGCGACGCCGCTGTATCAGATCGACGACGGCCGCCTCCTCAACCAGCTCCCGGTCTGGGCGCCGGACGCCGCAATTCGCAAGACCATCCTGGTCGACAATCCGGCGCGGCTGTACGGCTTTACCTAACGCTGTCCTTCGGCCGGCGCGAGAAATAGGAGATCAGCACCGGCAGCGTGATCAGGATCACCAGCGGCGCCAGCATCATGCCGGTGACGACGACGATGGCGAGCGGCTTCTGCACCTGCGAACCGATGCCCTCCGACACCGCCGCCGGCAACAGGCCGATGCCGGCGACGACGCAGGTCATCAGCACCGGACGAAGCTGCAATTCGCCGGTGCGGATCACCGCACGCATCCGGTCGTAGCCTTCGTCGATCAGCTGGTTGAACTGCGACAGGATGATGATGCCGTCCATCACGGCAATGCCGAACAGCGCGATGAATCCGATGGCCGCCGACACGCTGAACGGAATCCCGGAGATCAGAAGCCCGAGCACGCCGCCGAAGATCGCCATCGGGATCACGCTCATCGCGAGCATGGTGTCGACCATCGAGCCGAAATTTAAGAACAGCAGCACCGCGATCAGCACGAGGCTGATCGGCACCACGATCGACAGCCGCTTGATCGCGTCCTGCAGATTGCCGAATTCGCCGACCCATTCGAGACGCGAGCCGGGCGGCAACTGGACCTGCTCGTTGACCTTCTGCTGCGCCTCCAGGATCGCGCTGCCGAGATCGCGGTCACGTACCGAGAACTTGATCGGCAGATAGCGCTCCTGCTGCTCGCGGTAGATGTAGGCTGCGCCCGAAATCAGCTTGATCGAGGCCACTTCGGAGAGCGGGATCTGCGTGACCCCGCCATTGGGATTGGTTGCTCCGATCCGCAGGTTCTGGATCGCCTCCGCGCTCTTGCGATACTCCGGCGCAAGGCGGACGATGATCGGGAAGTGCCGGTCGCTGCCGGGTTCATAGAGATCGCCCGCGGTGTCGCCGCCGACCGCAACCTTGATCGTCGCGTTGATGTCGCCCGGCGACAGGCCGTAGCGCGCAGCACGTACGCGATCGACGTCGATCTGGATCGTCGGCTGGCCGAGCGAGGTGAACACCGCAAGGTCGGTGACGCCCTGCACGGTGGCCAGCACCGATTTGATCTTGTTGGCGGTGTCAGTCAGCGCCTGCAAATCGTTGCCATAGAGCTTGATCGAGTTCTCGCCCTTCACGCCCGACACAGCTTCCGAGACGTTGTCCTGGAGATATTGCGAGAAGTTGAATTCGACGCCGGGGAATTTGTCCTGCAACTGCGCCAGCAATTGCGCGGTCAGCACATCCTTGTCGTGGGTATCGGGCCATTCGCCGGCCGGCTTCAGCGGCGCGAAGAATTCGGCATTGAAGAATCCGGCAGCGTCCGTGCCGTCGTCGGGGCGGCCGTGCTGCGACACCACCGACACCACCTCGGGACGGCTGCGGATCAGCCTCCGCATCTCGTTGACATAGGCGTTGCCCTCCTGCAGCGAGATCGTCGGCGGCAGCGTGGCGCGGATCCACAGATTGCCCTCTTCCAGCTTGGGCAGGAATTCGAGACCGAGAAACCGCACGAAGATGATGGTCATGACCACGAGGCCGGCGGCGCCGGCCATCACGACCTTGCGGTTGCCGATCGCCCAGTTCAGCGCCGGCAGATAGATTGCGTCGAGCTTCTTGACGATCCAGGTCTCGGTCTCGTGAATATGCGCCGGCAGGATGATCGCGCTCAGCGCCGGCGTGATCGTGAACGTCGCCAGCAATCCGCCCGCCAACGCATAGGCATAGGTCCGCGCCATCGGCCCGAAGATGTTGCCCTCGACGCCACCCAGCGTGAACAGCGGCAGGAACGCGGCGACGATGATGGTCGCGGCGAAGAAGATCGAGCGCGACACGTCGGCGGCCGCCGACAGGATCGCGTGGCTCTTCATCCCCATCACCGTATCCTCGGAGATGTGGCTCCGCTCGTCGTCCGACAGCGCCGTGGTCTGCGACAGCCGGCGGAAGATCGCCTCCACCATGATCACGGTGGCATCGACGATCAGGCCGAAATCGATCGCGCCGACCGACAGGAGGTTGGCGGACTCGCCGCGCAGCACCAGGATGATCACGGCGAAGAACAGCGCGAACGGGATCGTCGCGCCGACGATCAGCGCGCTGCGGAGATCGCCGAGGAATATCCACTGCAACAGCACGATCAGCAGGATGCCGACCACCATGTTGTGCAGCACCGTGTGGGTGGTGAGCTCGATCAGGTCCTTGCGGTCGTAGATGCGCTCGATCTTGACGCCCGGCGGCAGGATCGAGGAATTGTTGATCTGGTTGACCAGCTGCTCGACGCGGGTAATGGTCGGCGAGCTCTGCTCGCCGCGCCGCATCAGCACGATGCCCTGCACGATGTCGTCGTCACTGTCGATGCCGGCGATGCCGAGCCGCGGCTTCTCGCCGATGGTGACGGCGCCGACGTCCCTGACCAGCACCGGATTGCCGCCGGATTGCGAGATCATGGTGTTGGCGAGATCGTCGATCGAGCGGATAAGGCCGACGCCGCGCACTACGGCCGATTGCGAACCGATGTTCACGGTGTTGCCGCCGACATTGATGTTGGCGTTGGACACCGCCTGCAGCACCTGCGGCAGCGTCAGGCCATTGGCGACCAGCTTGTTGAAGTCGACCTGGATCTCATAGGTCTTGGTCTTGCCGCCCCAGCCGGTGACGTCGATCACGCCGGGCACCGCGCGGAAGCGGCGTTGCAGCACCCAATCCTGCAACGTCTTGAGGTCGAGCACGCTGTAGTTCGGTGGCCCCTTCAGCCGGTAGCGGAAGATTTCGCCGATCGGACTTGTCGGGGAGATGCCGGGCTGCACGTTGCCGGGCAGCGGCGCGAGCTGCGACAGGCGGTTCAGCACCTGCTGGAGCGCCTCCTCATAGGTGTAGTCGAAGGAGAACTGCAGCTTGACGTCGGAGAGGCCGTACAGCGAGATGGTACGGATGGTCTTGAGGTTCTTGATGCCGGCGACCTGGGTCTCGATCGGGATCGTGATGTAGCGCTCGATCTCCTCGGCCGAGAGGCCCGGGCTCTGCGTTACGATGTCGACCATCGGCGGGGTCGGATCGGGATAGGCCTCGATGTTGAGCTGCCTGAACGCAAGCAGGCCGCCGATGAAGACGGCGACGAACATGGCCACCATCAAGTAGCGGCGATTGACGGCAAAGGCGACGAGGCGATCCATTCAGACCGGCACTTTCAGCGGTGAGGATTTTTCTTGTTGAGCATGATCGATCCGGAAAGCCGGTTTCTCCATTTCCGGATCATGCGTCTCAGGTCCCGGATGCGGCGCGGTCGATGAAAAGGCTGCCCTTCGTCACGATCTGCTCGCCCGGCTTGAGATTGCCGGCGACCTCGACGAGATCGCCGTTGATCAGGCCGGGCTTGATCTGGCGCAGTTCGATCGTCTTGTCGTCGGGCTTCGCGACCCAGAGCCGGACCTGATCACCCTCGTAGATCAATGCCTGCTTCGGCACGCCGACCGCCGGGTGCTCGCCCTTCGAATACAGCGTCACGTTGGCGAACATCTCCGGCTTCAGCCGGTTGTCGGCATTGTCGATGGTGGCGCGGACCAATAGCCGGCGCGAGGTCGGGTCGATCGCCGCGGCCACGTAGTTGATCCGGGCGTTCAGCACCTTGCCCGGCAGCGCCATCACGCTGAAGTTGAGGTCCTGCCCGACCGCGACATTGTCGGAGTCGGATTCGCGGACGAAGGCGATCAGCCAGACCGTCGAGAGATCGCCGATCACGTAGACCGGGTCGCTGGCGCCGGTCGAGACATACTGGCCGGGACCGGCCTTGCGCTGGACCACGGTGCCGCCGATCGGCGCGAACACCGTCGTCTCCGGATTGAGGCGGCCCTTCTGCTGCAGCGTCGTGATCGCGTCGTCGCCGAAGCCGAGGATGTGCAGCTTGTTCTGCGCGGCTTCGAGCAAGGTCTGCGCCGAGCGGGCATCGTTCTGCGCCTGCACCAACGTCGCCTGCGCCTGCTGATAATCCTTCAGCGGGATCGCCTTGCCATCGGACAGGTCCTTGGCGCGCTTCTCCTGGATCGAGGCGAGGTCGAGCGCCGACTGCGCCTTGTTGAGGCCTGTCATCGCAGCGACATAATCGTTTTGCGCCTGCACCGTGTCGGCGGCTTCGATCACGAACAGCGGCTGTCCCTTGGTCACGCTCTCGCCCGGCCGCACCAGCAGGCGGATGACGCGGCCGGTATAGGGCGAGTAAACCGGCGTCGAGCGATCTTCATCGATCCCGATCTTGCCCTCGGTCACCAGTTCGGAGCGGAAGGTGTGCTCGGCCACCGTCTGGAAGGTCAGGCTGGCCCATTCGGGCGCGGTCGGGGTGAAGCGGGAGCCCCCCTTGCGGGACTGGCTGGACACATCGGACGACGGCGTCGGCTTGGCCGCGCTAAGGCGCGTGTAGCCGTATGCGGCGGCACCGGCCAGCGCCGCCACCACCACCACCGTCACCAGCCGCGGTCGGCTAAGGGTCTGCATTCGTTTGCTAAGCTCTCTAAGCATGCGGTCCGGGGCTCGGTCGTTGCAGCTTCCGGGGGGACGGCCGCAGCGGTGCGCTAATAGTGCCGATTTGGTGTCGCAAA
>NZ_VKHP01000206.1 GCF_010811875.1 Bradyrhizobium uaiense | reverse complement strand
CTGTTCGACGGCTATCGCATCGTGCGCGAGCTGCATGCCTCGCACCGCAGCCATATCTATCTCGCGATCGACGAAGAGAGCGGCACCACGGTCACGATCAAGATCCCCTCGATCGACCTGCGCGACGATCCGGCCTACCTGAAGCGCTTCGTGATGGAGGAGTGGGTCGCTAGAAGAATCGACAGCCCGCATGTGCTGAAGCCGTTTCTCCCGCAGCGCAAGCGCAACTTCCTCTATGTCACGATGGAATATGTCGACGGCCAGACCCTGACGCAGTGGATGACGGACAATCCGGCGCCGGCGCTGGAGACGGTGCGCGACATCACCGAGCAGATCGCGAAGGGCCTGCGCGCGTTCCACCGCAAGGAGATGCTCCACCAGGACGTCAGGCCCGACAACATCATGATCGACAGCACCGGCACGGTGAAGATCATCGATTTCGGCTCGACGCGAATCTCTGGTGTCGCCGAGGCGGTACCTGTGGGCGTCGAGGATATTCTGGGCACCCAGCAATACACCGCGCCGGAGTATTTCCTCGGCGAGGGCGGCACCGCGCGTTCCGACCTGTTCTCGCTCGGCGTCGTCACCTATCAGATGCTGACCGGCCGCTTGCCCTACGGCGCACGGATCGCGCGTGCGCGAACACGATCCGATTTCAACCGGCTGGTCTACCATTCGGCCGCGCATGGCGGCCGCGCGATCCCGAACTGGGTCGACGGCACGCTGGAGCGCGCCGTGCACATCAATCCGCTCAAGCGCTACGAGAGCTTCTCGGAGTTTTTGTTCGACCTGCGCAATCCCAACGCAAAATATCTGACGACGTCATCGACCCCGCTGATCGAGCGCAACCCGGTGCTGTTCTGGAAGTCGACCACGCTGCTGCTGGCGCTGGTCGTGGTGCTGCTGCTGGCTTACGGCGCGCACCATTTGCGGTAGGGGCTCGACTCCGTCACCAGCACCGTCATCCTGAGGAGCGCGTAGCGCGTCTCGAAGGATGAATCGGCCCGGCTGGTGGCCGTGCACCCTTCGAGGCTCGCCCAGCGGCGCAAGTGCGCCGCAAGGCTCGCACCTCAGGGTGACGGAGAAACAGTGGCGCTACGCACGGCTACTGCGTCGCACCGCCCGCAATCGGATCCAGCCCACTCTTGACCAGCGCGTCGTGTGCGTCCGGCGAGGCGAGGAAGCTGATCAGCGCCTTGCCGGCGTCGGGCTCTTTTGAAACCGACGCGATGCCGGCGGAGAACACCGTGATTTTCTGCAACGGCTCCGGCAGCGGACCGACGATGTCGATGCCGCTGACCGGCTTCAGCTCGGAGATCTGCTGCAGGCCGATCTCGGCCTCGCCCTTGGCGACGATCTCGCCGACCGGAGTTGCCGGGATCATCCGCGCCTTGTCCTTCATCTGGTCGGCGATCCCCAGCTTCTGGAACATCTCGGTCGAGACATAGACGCCGCTGGCGCTGTCGGAATAGGCGACCGATTTCGCTGCCAGCAGCGCCTGCTTGACGCTGTCGGCCGAGCTGAGGTCCGGCCTCAGTGCGCCTGATTTGACCGCGATCCCGATCGGCGATTTCACGAGGTCGACGCGGCTGTCGGCCGCCACCTTGCCCTGCTTGATCAGGTCACCCAGCGCATAGCCCACCATGATCAGCACGTCGGCCGGTTCGCCGCGCGCCAGCCGCACCGGAATGGCGTTGGTGGTCGTCCCCATCGATGGACCGAAGGCCGTCACCACCTTGTGCCCGGTCTTGCGCTCGAATTCCGGCACCAGCGCCTTGTAGGCCGCGGTCAGCCCGCCCGAGATCATGACATGGACTTCGGCGGCTGACGTGAACGCGAGGGCGCCGACGAAGGCGAGCGTGAGGGCACGTAAGGCGGTCGAGGCGCGCATGGAGTTTCTCCCTGGACGATTCTTGGGGCGGGGGTCGTCGTGGCCGGGGAGACTATAGCGCGAGGGGATGTGTGGCTAGGGCTGCGGCGTCGTCATTGCGAGCGAAGCGAAGCAATCCATCGCTCCACGTGTGCGGAACGATGGATTGCTTCGTCGCTTCGCTCCTCGCAATGACGGGGAAAGAGCGTCGCGTAGCCCTTACGAATTCACATGCACGAAATCGCGCAGCAGCGGATAGATCTCGTTGTTCCAGCGCTTGCCGGAGAACACGCCGTAGTGGCCGACACCGGCCTGCATGTGATGCACCTTGCGATAGGTGCGGACGCCGGTGCAGAGGTCCTGGGCGGCGAGGGTCTGGCCGATCGAGCAGATGTCGTCCTTCTCGCCCTCCACCGTCATCAGGCCCATGCGCCGGATCGCCGCCGGGTTCACCGCACGGCCGCGATGCATCAGCATGCCCTGCGGCAGCAGATGCTCCTGGAACACGTCGCGCACGGTCTCGATGTAGAACTCCGCCGGCAGATCCATGACCGCGAAATATTCGTCGTAGAAGGTCTTGATCAATTCGGCCTTGGCGGTCTCGCCCTTGGCGAGATGGTCGGCGAGGTCGATGTGCTGCTTGATGTGGCGCTCCAGGTTCATCGACACGAAGGCCGTGAGCTGCACGAAGCCGGGATAGACCTGACGCAACGCGCCCTTGCACTGCATCGGCACGTAGTTGATCAGATTGTCCTCGAACCACTTGATCGGCTTGCTCTTGGCGAATTCGTTCACCTTGGTCGGCTGGATCCTTGTGTCGATCGGCCCGGCCATCAGGGTCAGCGACGCCGGCCGCGCCGGATGATCGTCTTCCGACATGATCGCAGCCGCCGCCAGCGCCGAGACGGAAGGCTGGCAGATCGCCACCATATGCGCGCGCGGGCCGAGCTGGCCGAGGAAGTCGATCAGATGGTCGGTGTAGTCCTCGAGCCCGAAGCGGCCCTCGCTGCGCGGGATGTCGCGCGGATTGTGCCAGTCGGTGATGTAGACGTCGTGGTCCTGCAGCAGCGTCTTCACGGTGCCGCGCAGCAGCGTGGCAAAATGGCCGGACATCGGCGCCACCAGCAGCAGCCGCGGCTGCTCCGGACCATCCACCTTCCTGAAATGCAAGAGCGAGCCGAACGGCGTCGCATAGGCGACCTCCTCGGTCACCTGGTACTCCCTGTTGCCGGCGGTCACGCTGCCGATGGCGTAGTCGGGGCGGGCATAGGTCAGGCTGGAGCGGGAGATCAGCTCAAGCGCGGCCGCGAGCCGGCCGAACGTCCGCTGCGAGGTGCCCCGCGGCACCAGATTGAGATAGCGCAATGCCGCCGCGGCGCCGGTCCGCCACGGCGCCGTGAGGTCCATATGGTTCTGATAGGCCTGGTACATCATTGACATCATACGCATCCACCCGGTGGCCCGGTCTGCCAAGCAATATCGAGGCCAGAGGTGGGCCGGCTGCCCGGCAAATTGGCACGTCGCTTGCTGCAAAAACGAACGGCTCCCGGGGCCGCGGCGGTTGGACCGTCGCGGCATCCGGGGCGAGGGCGCGTTCAGGCGTGAGGGACCGATATGGCGAAAGCGACACTCACCATCAGCAGCAAGAATTACTCGTCTTGGTCGCTGCGCGGCTGGCTGCTGGCGAAATTCGCCGGGCTGGAGTTCGAGGAGGTGGTCACGGCGCCCGATGACCCCTCGGCGCGGGCCGAGCTGCTGCTGCTGTCCTCGTCGATCCTGGTTCCTTGCCTGCGCCACGAGGGCGCGACGGTCTGGGATACCTTGGCGATCGGCGAGTATCTCAATGAGATCATGCCGCATGCCGGGCTGCTGCCGGAGGACCGGATCCAGCGCGCGCATTGCCGCTCGATCTCGGGCGAAATCCATTCCGGCTTCACCACGCTGCGGTCCTCGCTCCCGGTCAACCTCAAGGGCCATTTCCCCGGCTTCAAGATCTGGTCGCGGGCACAGGCTGACATCGAGCGCGTCTGCGCCATCTGGCGCGATTGCCTGGCCAAGTCCGGCGGCCCGTTCCTGTTCGGCGAACGCCGCACCATGGCGGATGCGATGTATGCGCCGGTCGTGACCCGCTTCATGACCTATGACGTCAAGCTCGATCCCGTCCTCGCGGCCTATGCCAGGACCATCATGGCGATGCCCGAGATGCAGGAATGGGTGGAGGCTGCGAAGGCGGAGCCCGCCGACGTCGAGGAGCTCGAGGTCGAATATTAGGCAGTGCGCGCCCCGGCCTGCCTGGGCCGGCGGCTCAAGCTCAAGGCAAGCCTTGCTCAATGGACGTGCCGCCGGCGCCGGGAATCGGTGACGCGCGCCCGGCGTGGCCGATCGGCGCCAAACGCAAATTCGCGCCTCGCGCCAAATGCTTCCGCCGTGGCGGCCGCGCGTGGCGAGACCGATCGCCGCAGCACAACCGGGCTGGCAAGGATTTCGCATAGCAACAATCAAGCTGTGACCGCGACGATGCGACGCTGCCGAAAATTTGGACGCTGAGCCGCGCCGCGATCTCGCGAACACGAGAACCGTGGAGGCTTGAAATGAACCAGCACGCCGTCGTCAGCAAATTCTCCCACGTCAAACCCGGTGACACCGAGTTCAAGGGCGGAGGTCTGCGCGACTTCTTCCTGTATCGCGATCTCGGCATCGCCGATGCCACCGGCGGGCAGGTGATCTGCCATCTGGTCAAGGCCAATCCCGACCTGCCGCCGGAGCAGGGCACCGGCTGGCACAAGCATCTGTGCGATTTCCAGATCGTCATCATGACCAAGGGCTGGGCGCGCTTCATGTATGAGGACAAGGAGACGTTGGTCGAAGCCGGCGACGTCATCCATCAGCGGCCCGGCATCACCCACTATTTGTTCGATTACTCGAAGGACATGGAATACCTCGAGATCGTCAGCCCCGCCGATTTCAAGACCGTGGACGTGCCGCCGGCGACCGAGACCGTGCCGCCGATCACGCCGTGGAAATGATCGCGAGGAGGATCAGAGAAGGGATCGCAAATGTCGTCGGCAGAGGAATTAACCTTTGTTGTCGGCCGCTGGCTGCGGCCGATCGTCATGCTTCTGTATGTGGTGCGCCGCCTCGGGCTGATGACCACATCTAGCCGTGAACAACGGAGTACGCTGCTCAATCAGTGATTCGGACGCGGTTCGTTCCATCCGCGTTCCAAATCTTAAAGCACGGCGCGTGCGCGTCGCATTTTGAAACAGCATGCATGGTCCGGAAGGACCATGCGTAAGCGCGGCGCCTGACGGACTCAGGCCAGGCCAGGTTGCTTCTCGCGCGGCTTCCGCCAGGCGATGACGTTGGCTTCCAGCGCGCCGCCTGTCGTGTCATTGCGCCACTGGCCGTTGACGAAGCGGCAGGCGAACGGCAGCTGATACGTTCCGCTATGATCCTCACAAAGCACTTCCACGCGTTGCTCCGGCGAAGGTTCGCCATTGCCATCGAATTGCGCCAGCCGTTTTTCGCGCGTTGCCATGCGATCTGTCTCCACTGCCCAAGGTCGAGCCAAAAGGGGTCGAACCAAACAAGTTCCGAAGGCCCCCGTCCCCACGAGTAGTCCCCGTAATAGGTGAAGCACACCGCTCGAATACGGTTTCAGTGTGGTATGTCTGCCCGGCTTTCAGCGTCGCGCGCACAAAACTGTGAATGACGCGTTTGATTGGGGATGCCGATGATCGCTCGTTTCGCTGTTGTCTTGCTCATGCCGCTCGTGTTCGGCGTCGTCGGAACCGCGCGTGCGCAGGACGTTCCCGGCATCGAGATCTGCACCGTCGAGAAGACGATGGAACGACGCACGAGCTGTCTGCAGAGCAACGTCGACTTCCTGCAGAAGACGATCGGCAAGCTCACGACAGATCATCAGCAGAAGCTCGACGCCGCCAACCGGCAGATCGCGAGCTTGCAGAGCGCAATTGCGGGCTTGCAGAAGCTCGTCACCGATTTGCAGGCGGCGCAGCTCAAGCTGACCGAGGATCTGAAGAAGAAAGCCGACGCGCCGCCGGCGAAGGACGGGACGAAGTAGAGACCGTCATTGCGAGCGAAGCGAAGCAATCCATCGCGCCGCATATGCGGACCGATGGATTGCTTCGTCGCTACGCTCCTCGCAATGACGGTGGAAAGCCGGGTCCGTCACGCCACCCGATATTTCTCCATCACGTCGCGATCCGGCTCGTAGCCGAGCCCGGGACCCTGCGGCACGGCGACGTGGCCACGGGCATCGACATCGATGCGGTCGCCCCACAGGCAGGCGGGGCGCTTCATGAAGAACATTTCGATCAGGCCTTCGTCGCGGATCGCCATCAGATGCAGGGTGGCGAGGAAGCCCGGCCCGAAATACGGCGAGTGCGGAATCACCTGGACGCCGAACTCGTCGGCGAGCACGGCCACGCGCAGGAATTCGGTGACGCCGCCGACCTTGATCACCGACGGCTGCGCGTGACTGACCGCGCCTGCGGTCATCATCTGGCGGAATTGATGCACGGTGCAGGCGTTCTCGCCGGCCGCGATATCGAGTCGGCCCTCCCTGCGTACCTCGGCGAGCGTCGCAAAATCCTCCGGCGGCCAGACCGGCTCCTCCAGGAACATCGGTGCGGCCTGCTTGCAGTCGCGCGCGAACTGGATCGCGGCCGGTCCATCCAGCGGGCAGTTCATGTCGACCATCAGCGGCACGCCGGGGCCGATCGCCTCGCGCGCGGCTGATACCGCGGGCACGGTGGTCTCGTGAAGCTTGATCGCAGCGTAGCCGAGCCTGATCGCCTTCTTGCATTCGGCGGCGATATGGCCGGGATTGCCGATCCGCATCAGGCTCGCATAGGCCGGGATCGCGCTGCGCTTGGCGCCGCCGATCAATTGATGCAGCGGCGCGCCCTTCACCTTGCCGGCGAGATCCCACAGCGCGATGTCGAGCGCCGAGATCGCAAACATCGTGATGCCGTAGCGGCCGAACAGATGCAGATTGCGCTGGATCTGCTCCATCACGGCGGGGATCCGGGCGGCGTCGGGCACCTCGAGGCCGCGGGCCTGCGGCGCGATCATCTCGGCCACCGCCATGCTGCTCGTCTTCGGGCAGACGTAGGCGAAGGCATCGCCCCAACCGGTCAGGCCGGCATCGGTCGACACCTCGACCAGCACCATGTCGAGCGCCGAGATCGCGGATGCGCCCTGGCGGAAACTCGCAGGGCCCGCGTCATAGGGAATGCGGATGTGGTGTGCGCGGACGTCGGTGATTTTCATTGTTGTTGTCCTTCCGATCGCAGGATAGGCCGCGAGCGCTTGATTGCCGGATACTCTAGCCCAAGTGCGGCGAGCTTGCGTGCAGCTTCGCTTCGGCTCGCCTGGGTTCCGGCTGCTCCAAGTCTGCTTGTGACAAGTCTGCTTGTGACAAGTCTTGCTGGTAAGAACCTTGCGCGTGAATCGTGTCGAAGACGTGGATGCCCGGCGCAGGGCCGGGCATCATGAAGCCCAAAGAGGAAAGCCCTAGCTGCTCTTCTCGCCGCTCATGATGGGGCCGAACCGCTCCCAGCTCTCGCCCTTGAAGCGCATCATCTGCAACTGCTCGATCGGCGCGTAGTCGTCCGGCCCGGTCTTGATCTTCGTCCCCGGTAGATAGATGCCGATCTCGAAGTTGAGGCTGGCCGCCTGCTTCATCAGGTTCTCGCGGGTGAGGTTGTCGCCGCATTGCCGCAACACCTGCTCCAGCCCCTTGGCCACGCCGTAACCGAACACGGTCGAGGCGTCGTTCTGATCGCCCTCGGGATACCACTTGGTCATGAACTCGCGCCACTCGTTCATGGCTGGATCGTTCTTCCACTCGTGATCGGCGGGATCCTTCAGGTACTGGGTCGACAGGATGTCCTGGCTCGCCTCGTAGCCGGCCGGCTTCATCACGCCGCCGATCGAGACCGAGACGTTGGTCAGGAACTGGACCGGATGCCAATCGAGCTCCGCGGCCTTCTTGATCGCCTGCGCCGCGAATTTCGGCGTCGCGATGTTGACGAAGATGTCGGGGTTGGCGCCCTTGATCTGCACGATCTGCGAATCCACCGTCGGCGACGTGGTCTCGTAGGAGGATTCGACGACGATCAGTTTCTTGGCCGCATCGCCGAGCCCGTCATGCAGGCCGATCAGGTAGTCCTTGCCGAAATCGTCGTTCTGGTAGAGCACGCCGATGGTCTTGCCGGGATATTTCTGCAGGATGTATTTGGCATAGATGCGCGCCTCGACCTGGTAGCTCGGCTGCCAGCCCATGGTCCAAGGAAAATTCTTCGCATCGTTCCACTTGGCGGCGCCGGTGGAGACGAACAGCTGTGGCACCTTCTTGGAGTTCATGTATTTCTGGATCGCGGTGTTGCCCGGCGTGCCCAGCGGATTGAAGATCAACAGCACCTCGTCGCTCTCGACCAGCTTGCGGGCCTGCTCGACCATCTTCGGCGGTGAGTAGCCGTCGTCGTAGGAGACGAAGTTGACCTTGCGGCCGTTGATGCCGCCCTCGCTGTTGAGCTTGTTGAAATAGGCCGCTTCGGTCTTGCCGATCGTGGCGTAGGCGGATGCCGGGCCGGAATAGGGCATGATGTTGCCGACCTTGATCTCGGTGTCGGTCGCGCCCGGATCGTATTTCTTCTGGGCGTTGGCGGCGCCGGCGAGGGCGATCGTCAAAAGCCCCGCAAGCGCCGCTGATATGACGCAGTTGGCATAGCTCAGGCGTTGGTGGTGCATCATTGTCCTCCCTGACATGCTGGCCGCGGCTCGTGCAGTCTTGATTTTCGGGCAGCTTGGTGAGCCGTCGGATCGATGCGGCTGCGAGTATGCACGATTGCAACATTGTTGCCAGCGACGGCTTTGGGCTAAAATTTCGCTGAGCGGAACCACGGTTTCGCCGCTGCGCAGCAAGGACTGTCAAATGCCGTGCGCGGCAGCCATGCATGATGCCGGAGCCTTGCAGGAAAGCCGTCGTCCATGAATCCAGCCCAGAAGGCGCTCTGGTACATCGAAAGCCACCTCCGCACGTCGCTGACGCTCGACGATATCGCCGTCGTTGCCGGGGTCTCGCGCTTCCATCTGGTGCGGGCATTCGCGGAGGCGACCGGCTTTTCGGTGATGCGCTACGTGCGGGCGCGCCGCCTCAGCGAGGCCGCGCGCGAACTCGCGGCCGGTGCGCCCGATATTCTCAGCCTCGCGCTGGATGCCGATTACGGCTCCCACGAAGCATTCACCCGCGCGTTTCGCGACCATTTCGGCGTCACGCCGGAGACGGTGCGCGCGACGACGTGCCTGACGACGCTCAAGCTGCAGGAGCCGATCACCATGATCTCGACCGCTCTCGATCATCTCGATCCGCCGCGCATTGCATCCGGCAAGGCGTTTCTCGTCGCCGGCGTCGGCGAGCGCTACAACCACGCCAATGACAGCACGGCCGGCATTCCGAACCAGTGGCACGGCCTCCACCAGCAATGCGTCCATATTCCGCGTCAGGTCGGCAATGGCGCCTATGGCGTCTGCTGCAACGGCGACGACGCCGGCAATTTCGACTACATCGCAGGCGTCGAGGTCGCCGATTTCTCCGACCTCCCGCGCGAGTTCGCACGTGTCCGGATTCCGGCGCAGAAATACGTGGTGTTCACCCATGCCGACCACATCTCGACCATCCGCCGCACCGTCAATACGATCTGGAACAGGTGGCTGCCGCAATCCGGCATGAAGGTCGCGGACGCGCCGAATTTCGAGCGCTACGACGAGAAGTTCGACAAGAACACCGGCAATGGCGGACTGGAGATCTGGGTGCCCGTGGAAGAGTAGAGGGCCGACACGTCATTCCCCAGATGACGGTTGCGACAAACTCGATGTCGTCCCTGCGAAAGCAGGGACCCATAACCACCAATGCCTATTGCCGCGCGAATCCGGAACGACGAGTGACGTTCACCACACCCGCTGCGGAGTATAGGTCCCTGCTTTCGCAGGGACGACACCGTTGATGTGGCGAGTTTAGTGCGAGCGCGCGAGGCAGAACGCGACGACCTGTTCCAGCGCGGTCTTCATCGGTGACGACGGGAACAGCGCCAGCGCGTCGACCGCCATCGCGCCGTAGTGCTGGGCGCGGCTGATGGTGTCTTCGAGTGCGCGGTGCTTGGTCATCAGCCCGATCGCGTGATCGAGATCGGCCGATCCGATCTCGCCGCGCTCCAGTGCACGGATCCAGAACTGGCGCTCGGTGTCGTTGCCGCGGCGGAAGGCGAGCACCACCGGGAGCGTGATCTTGCCCTCGCGGAAATCGTCGCCGACATTCTTGCCGAGCTTGGCGGATTTGCCGCCATAGTCGAGCACGTCGTCGACGAGCTGGAAGGCAATGCCGAGATTCATGCCGACCGAACGGCACGCGGTCTGCTCGGCTTTCGGACGGTTGGCGATCACGGGGCCGACCTCGCACGCGGCGGCGAACAGCTCGGCGGTCTTGCCGCGGATCACCGCGAGATATTCGTCCTCGGTGGTCGCGGTGTTCTTCGCGGCGGCAAGCTGCATCACCTCGCCCTCGGCGATGGTGGCGGCGGCGGCCGAGAGAATGTCGAGCGCGCGCAGCGAGCCCACCTCGACCATCATGCGGAACGCCTGGCCGAGCAGGAAGTCGCCGACCAGCACGCTGGCCTCGTTGCCCCACAGCATCCGCGCGGACAATTTGCCGCGGCGCAGCTCGCTCTCGTCGACCACGTCGTCATGCAGCAGGGTCGCGGTGTGCATGAATTCGACCGCGGCGGCGAGCTTGATGTGGCCGTCGCCTGTGTAGTCGGCGAGCTGGGCCATCGCGAGCGTCAGCATCGGGCGCAGCCGCTTGCCGCCGGAGGAGATCAAATGGTTGGCCACTTCGGGGATCATGGTGACCTCGGAGCCGGTCCGCGAAAGGATGGTCGCGTTGACGCGCTCCATGTCGGCGGCGACAAGTCCCACCAGCCCGTCGATCGAAGCATTGGACGGGCTTTCGAAGGGTACAATAACCGCCACGCTGGTCTCCAATTTTGCCGAATACGCATTATGCTCAGCTATAACAATAGAAACTGCGAAGGTTTGCGGCAAGGCCATCAAGTTGTTGACATGTGGCGCAAGTGCCGCACAGCCGGGACGACAGGAGAGTGGATTTTGCGGGAATTGGTACGGACCAACGACATGGTGCTGGTCTCGGCCGTCGGCGCGCTGCTCGACAGCGCTAACATCCATCATTTGGTGCTGGACCAGAACATGAGCATCATCGAGGGCTCGCTCGGCGTGCTGCCGCGGCGGATCCTGGTGCATGAGGACGACAACCACGAGGCCCGCCAGCTCCTGACCGATGCCGGCCTCGGCCACGAATTGCGGGCCGATGAGTAGAGCGTTTTCAAGCGAAGTGGGCTCCGGTTCGCGTGAAGAAAACGCGTCAAAAAGCCAGCCTCCGGCCGCTGAGATCACCGAGGACGGATTCCTCGGTGGGCAATTGCGGCTGCGGCAGCCCCGCAGCGGCCACCGCGCCGGGCACGACGCGATTCTGCTGGCCGCGGCGACGCCGGCTCGATCAGGTGAGCGCGTCATCGATCTCGGCTCCGGTGTCGGCGCGGCGGGGCTTTCGGTGGCGCGGCGGGTGAGCGGGATCGACCTCGTCCTGGTCGAGATCGACGCTGGATTGGCCGAGCTGGCGCGGAATAACGCCGCTGCCAATGTGATCGAGGCCGAGGTGGTCATCCTCGATGTCGAAGCGGACGCGACGGCCTTTGCCGCGGTCGGCCTCATGCCCGACAGCGCCGACGTCGTTCTGATGAACCCGCCGTTCAACGATTCCACCCGGCACCGCGCCTCGCCGGACGGCGTGCGGGAGCGTGCCCATGTCGCGACCGCGACCACGCTTGCCGCCTGGGTTCATGCCGCGCGGCGGATTCTCAAGTCGAACGGCCAGCTTGCGATGATCTGGCGGGCCGACGGGGTTGCCGAGGTGCTGGCCGCGCTGGAACGCGGTTTCGGCAGTCTCGAGATCCTGCCGGTTCACAGCGACGCGACGGCGCCGGCGATCCGAATCCTGGTGCGGGCCACCAAGGGTGGCCGGGCGCCGACGCGGCTGCATGCCGCGCTGCTGCTCAATGAACCGTCAGGTGTGCCCAATAAATGGGTGCAGGAGATGTTGGCTGGAAAGGGAGAATTGCCGCTGGCGCGGCGCTGACGGGCAGAATGCCGTCCGCTTCGTGCTGGCACTAAATCACTGCGAAGCCGTTTCCGACTGGCGTTCCGGCGTCGACGTGAAGCGGATTGCCGTCAGAAGCGTACCGATCAGCATAATCAGCAGATAGATCTTCATGGGTCCCTCTCCGCCCGCGCATTGCAGTCCCAATGACAAAATGCAAAACGCGTTCCACGGAATCCAATGACAGTGGCGTGATAAAAAGTGGTTAATTCGAGGTAACGGCATGAGTGAACAAATAAGTGATGGCCACGGAGATTCCGGAGGACGTTCGGGACTGCTCGACCGCGTGCAGGGAATGTTGCCGGCACGTTTCCGGCGTGGCGCGGCCGTCGTGCCGGTGGTGCGGCTGTCGGGCGTCATCGGTGCGGTGACGCCGCTGCGGCCCGGCATGACGCTCTCGGGTGTCGCCAAGATGCTGGAGCGCGCCTTTGGCACAAGGAATGCCAAGGCGGTGGCGCTAGTGATCAATTCGCCGGGCGGCTCGCCGGTGCAGTCGCGCCAGATCTATTTGCGTATCCGCCAACTGTCGGCCGAGAAGAAGCTGCCGGTGCTGGTGTTCGTCGAGGACGTCGCGGCTTCCGGCGGCTACATGATCGCCTGCGCGGGCGACGAGATTTATTGCGACCCGTCCTCGATCCTGGGTTCGATCGGCGTGGTCGGCGGCAGCTTCGGTTTCCAGGAGGCGATCAAGAAGATCGGGGTCGAGCGGCGGCTCTATACGGCGGGCAGCCACAAGGCGATGCTCGATCCGTTCCTGCCCGAAAACCCCGACGATGTCGCGCGGCTGATGACGATCCAGCGCGAGATCCATGCGATCTTCATCAACCTGGTGAAGCAGAGCCGCGGCAGCCGCCTGAAGGGGCCTGACGACGAATTGTTCACCGGCGAATACTGGGCGGGCGAGACCGCGATCGGCCTGGGGCTTGCCGATGCCATCGGCGACCTCCGCTCGACGCTGCGGGCCCGCTATGGCGAGAAGGTGCTGACCCCGGTGATCGCGCCCGCGAGCGGCATGCTGTCCGGCCTGCTCGGCCGGCGGGCGCCGGGAGCGGGATCCATGGCGGCGCTGGATGGAATCGGCGCCCTGCCGGACCATCTGATCTCGGCGGTGGAAACGCGGGCGATTTGGGCCAGATTCGGGCTGTGAACACGGGGATTTGAGCGCGCCATTTAGCCCCAAAAGGGCGATTGCGGCGCAGGGCCGGTTGCGCGAGAATGGCTGTCATTGGGGGCCTGACAGACGTGAACGACAAGGATCGACCGATGCCGCCGCTGATTGCATTCGCAGGCGTCCTGGGTGGCCTGGCCGTGGTCCGCTGGGCATACAAGACGGCCGTCCGGATCAACCAGGAACTGGAAGAGGCGCGATTGTCCCGCGTGGCCGAGACCACGCGCGCGAGCGAAATCAAGACCCTGCGCCGCGACCCCGTGACCGGGGCCTATCGCCCGGGCTAGCGCTTTGATCTCCCTCGCCCCGCTCTTGCGGGGTCGAGACGAGCGAAGCTCGCTCTTAGAGGGCTGGGGTGAGGGGCTGCTTCCGCAAACTCGAAAGATGAGAGTTCGCGGAGAGTCCCCCTCACCCGAAACCCGCGCGGCGCGCGGATTTCGACCTCTCCCCGCAAGCGGGGCGAGGTGTCAGAAACATCCCCCATCGCCTTGATTCCATTGGCCACCGCCGATACGGTCCCGCGCGCTTCAAAACCCCCTCGCGAGACCGATTCTGACGATGGACGCCCTGCCTGACCACATGCGCCCGGAACGTTCGTTCCAGGGCTTCATCCTGGCTCTCCAGCGGTTCTGGGCCGAGCAGGGTTGCGTCATCCTGCAGCCCTACGACATGGAAATGGGCGCCGGCACCTTCCATCCCGCGACCACGCTGCGCGCGCTCGGGCCCAAGCCCTGGAACGCGGCCTATGTGCAGCCGTCGCGGCGGCCCAAGGACGGCCGCTACGGCGAAAATCCCAACCGGCTGCAGCACTACTACCAGTTCCAGGTGATCATGAAGCCGTCACCGGCGAACCTTCAGGAACTGTACCTGAAGTCGCTCGCCGCGATCGGCATTGATTCCGCCGTCCACGACATCCGCTTCGTCGAGGACGACTGGGAGAGCCCGACGCTCGGCGCCTGGGGCCTGGGGTGGGAATGCTGGTGCGACGGCATGGAAGTCAGCCAGTTCACCTACTTCCAGCAGGTCGCCGGCGTCGAATGCGCGCCGGTCGCGGGCGAGCTCACCTACGGGCTCGAGCGGCTTGCGATGTACGTGCAGGGCGTCGACCGGGTCTACGACCTCAACTTCAACGGCCGCGAGGGCGCCGAGAAGGTCACCTATGGCGACGTCTTCCTGCAGGCCGAGCAGGAATATTCGCGGCACAATTTCGAGTATGCCGACACCGCGATGCTGTTCGAGCAGTTCAAGATGGCGGAAGAGGCCTGCCGCAAATATCTCGCCGCCGGCTGGCGTGAGGCCGATAATCACAAGGAACATCTGATGGCCTTGCCGGCCTACGACCAGTGCATCAGGGCGAGCCACGTGTTCAATCTGCTCGACGCCCGCGGCGTCATCTCGGTGACCGAGCGGCAGAGCTATATCGGCCGCGTGCGCGACCTGGCGAAGGCCTGCGGCGAGGCGTGGATCCACACTGAAACGGGCAGGGCGGTCTGATGCCCGAACTTCTCCTCGAACTGTTCTCCGAAGAAATCCCCGCGCGCATGCAGGCCAAGGCGGCGGACGATCTGCGTCGCATGGTGACCGACAAGCTCGTCGCCGAGGGCCTCGTCTACGAAGGCGCCAAGGCGTTCGCGACCCCGCGCCGCCTTGCGCTCACCGTGCACGGCATTCCCGCGCGGCAGCCGGACCTGAAGACCGAACGTCGCGGCCCGAAGATCGGCGCCCCGGATGCAGCGGTGCAGGGCTTTCTGAAAGCGACGGGTCTCAACTCGCTGGATGAAGCGAAGATCCAGAAGGATGCGAAAGGCGATTTCTACATCGCGCTCATCGAAAAGCCCGGTCGCGCGGCGATCGACGTCATCGCCGAAATCCTGCCGGTGATCATCCGCACTTTCCCCTGGCCGAAATCGATGCGCTGGGGCGCGCGCTCGGCCAAGTCAGGCTCGCTCACCTGGGTGCGCCCGCTGCATTCGATCGTTGCGACCTTTGGTCTCGAGACCGAGGAGCCCGATGTCGTGAAATTCTCGGTCGACGGCATCGAAGCCGGGCAGACCACCTACGGCCATCGCTTCATGGCGCCGGGTGCGATTTCGGTGCGTCGCTTCGAGGATTACGAGGCCAAGCTGAAGGCCGCAAAGGTGATCCTCGATCCGCAGGCGCGCAAGGACATCATCGTCGATGACGCCAAGGAACTGGCGTTCGCGCAGGGCCTCGAGCTGGTCGAGGACCCTGTGCTGGTCGATGAGGTCTCCGGCCTCGTCGAATGGCCTGTCGTGATGATGGGATCGTTCGAGAAGGAATTTTTGGTCATCCCGGATGAGGTGATCCGCGCCACCATCCGCAACAACCAGAAGTGCTTCGTGGTCAGGGATCCCAAGACGGGCAAGCTGACCAACAAGTTCGTGCTGACCGCCAACATCGAGGCGCCCGACGACGGCAAGACCATCGTCGCCGGCAATGAGCGCGTGATCCGCCCGCGACTGTCGGATGCGAAGTTCTTCTACGAGACCGATCTCAAGACCAAGCTCGAGGATCGGTTGCCGAAGTTCGAGCAGATCGTGTTCCACGAGAAGCTCGGCACCCAGGCGGAGCGCATCAAGCGCATCGAGAAGCTCGCTGCCGAGATCGCGCCGCTGGTCGGCGCCGATGTCGAGAAGACCAAGCGCGCCGCGCGCCTCGCCAAGGCGGACTTGCTGACCGAAGTCGTCGGCGAGTTCCCCGAATTGCAGGGCCTGATGGGCAAGTATTACGCGCTGGCGCAGGGCGAGGATGCCTCCGTCGCAGCCGCGAGCGAGGAGCACTGGAAGCCGCAAGGGCCGACCGACCGTGTGCCGACCGATCCGGTGAGCATTGCGGTGGCGCTTGCGGACAAGATCGACACGCTGGCGGGATTCTGGTTGATCAATGAGAGGCCGACCGGTTCTAAGGACCCGTTCGCACTGCGGCGAGCAGCCTTGGGAGTGATCCGAATCATTCTCGAAAACCGGCTCGGGATTGGATTGCGAGGTCTTGTAACCGATCACTTTAAGAATTCATTCGGCAAAGAATATATAGATGTGGTCGACACCAAGAACGATTGGAAGGTTGCCGACATTGCGGATCAATTGATGGCCTTCTTCGAAGATCGGCTAGAGGTACAGCTTCGCGAACAGAAGGCGCGGCATGATCTGGTGGAGGCCGCCTTAAGTGCGGGATCACTAGTTCAGGGTCATCCTCTTGTGCCAATAGTCGATCGTGTCGAAGCGCTTGGCAGATTTCTCGATACCGATGATGGCCGGAATCTTCTCGCAGGTACCAAGCGTGCCGAGAACATTCTTCGGATTGAAGAGAAAAAGGATCAACTCGCTTACCTCGAAGCGCCGGATGCCGACTTGTATCAGACCGAGGAAGAGCGACGGTTGGACGCCACAATCTTGGCCACTCAGTCAGAAGCTAGAGAAGCTGTTTCGAAGAATGACTTGGCCGGTGCGATGAGCGCATTGGCAAAGTTGCGCCCAGCGGTGGATGCATTTTTCGATAGGGTCAAGGTCAATGACGACGATCCGAATGTACGCAAGAACCGCCTAAGACTGCTCAACGAAATTCGTAGCGCGACCCGTGCGGTGGCGGATTTCTCCAAAATCGAAGGCTGACCGATGGACCACGCAACGCTCGCCGCTTACGACAAGGAAGCGGCGGCGTTCGCGCAGGA
Organism: Bradyrhizobium uaiense; assembly: GCF_010811875.1. Lineage (GTDB taxonomy): Bacteria > Pseudomonadota > Alphaproteobacteria > Rhizobiales > Xanthobacteraceae > Bradyrhizobium > Bradyrhizobium uaiense. The sequence goes on along the minus strand of NZ_VKHP01000206.1, from coordinate 226 downwards.
CTGGCACGACCAGCCGGCCCCTCGCGATCTGCAGGAGATCGTCGGGCAATTCTTCATCAAGGGCGGTGCGACCGCTGTCTCTTATAAACATCCGACGCTGCCGACGAGCTACTCCGTGTGGATTCCGGCGGTCTGCGGGATCTTAACAAAACCAAAACGCACCGTCAATCCAGATACATGTAGGTGTACTGTACTTAATGACAGCAGACACGGCGATGAGCACGCA
>NZ_VKHP01000205.1 GCF_010811875.1 Bradyrhizobium uaiense | reverse complement strand
GGGTAGGGAGAGGGGTGGCGGCATCGGGACTGCCCGAGTGGTACCCCTTCCCCCCACCCCTCCCCGCAAGGGGGGAGAGAACCCTGTCACCGCCTTCGCGTCGTCGAAGCCAATCACGCCGCCTTCGACGCCGCGGCGAGCGAGGCGAAGGTCTTGCCTTCGTCGGCGAGCTTCTTGAGCAGCGGCGCCGGCTCGAGCGAAGGATCGTTGGTCTCCTTGGCGTAGAAGGCCAGGCGATCGGCGATGTGCTTGAGACCGACAGTGTCGGCCCAGAACATCGGGCCGCCGCGATAGATCGGCCAGCCATAGCCATAGAGCCAGACCACGTCGATGTCGGACGGACGCGCCGCGATGCCTTCGGCGAGGATCTTCGCGCCTTCGTTGATCATCGGGTACATCATGCGCTCGAGGATCTCGTCGTCGCTGACGACGCGCTTCTTGCGGCCGAGGCGCGCGAGCGTCTCGTCGATCAGCTTCTCGACTTCCGGATCGGGTAGCGCCGCGCGCGAGCCCTGCTCATATTTGTAGTAGCCCTTGCCGGTCTTCTGGCCGAAGCGGCCGGCTTCGCAGAGCGCGTCCGCGATCTCCGACTTGATGCCGCGGTCCTTGCGCGAGCGCCAGCCGATATCGAGGCCGGCGAGATCGCCCATCGCGAACGGGCCCATCGGCATGCCGAACTTCGTCACCACGGCATCGACCTGCTGCGGCAGCGCGCCTTCGAACAACAGCTTCTCGGACTGCTTGCCGCGCTGCGCCAGCATGCGGTTGCCGACGAAGCCGTCGCAGACGCCGACCACTGCCGGCACCTTGGCGATCTTGCGGGCGATCGAGACGGCGGTGACCAGCGCATCCGGCGCGGTCTTGTCGGCGCGCACGATCTCGCACAGCTTCATGACGTTGGCCGGCGAGAAGAAGTGCATGCCGAGCACGTCCTGCGGACGCTTGGTCGACTGCGCGATCTCGTCGATGTTGAGATAGGAGGTGTTGGAGGCCAGCACCGCGCCCGGCTTGGCGTACTGATCGAGCTTGCCGAACACTTCCTTCTTGACCGCCATGGTCTCGAACACTGCCTCGATCACCAGATCGGCGTCACCGACGTTCTCGATGCCGACGACACCGTTGATCAGCGCCATGCGCTTGGCGGGCGCGTCCGCCGGGATGCCACCGCGCGCAGCGGTCGCCTCGTAGTTCTTCTGCATGATGCCCATGCCGCGCTTGAGCTGCTCCTCGCCGGTCTCGATCAGCGTGACCGGGATGCCGGCATTGACGAACGACATCGCAATGCCGCCGCCCATGGTCCCGGCGCCGAGGATGGCGACGCGCGCGACGTTGCGGCCCTTGGTGCCTTCGGGGACGCCGGAGATCTTGGCGGCCTCGCGCTCGGCGAAGAAGGCGTAGCGCTGCGCCTTGGACTGGTCGCCGTTCATCAGCTTGAGGAAGCCCTCGCGCTCCTTCTTCAGGCCTTCGTCGAACGGCAGGTCGATCGCGGCGCCGACGGCGTCGGCAGCGGCGAACGGCGCCTCGAGCCCGCGCGACTTCTTGGTCAGCGCAGCGACCGCATTGGTGAAGATCGAACGGTCGGCCTTGGCAGCGGCGAGCTTGGAGTCGTCATCGCGCAGCTTGCGCAGCGGACGCTTCTCGGCGACCACCTTGCGCGCAAATGCCTCACCGCCCGAGGCCGGGCCTTCGACGATCTCCTCAATCAGGCCGGCCTTCAGCGCGGCGTCCGCGCTGATCAGGTCGCCGCCGACGATCATCTTCACCGCGAGCTCGGGACCGACCGCACGCGGCAGGCGCTGAGTGCCGCCCGCGCCCGGGAGCAGGCCGAGCTTCACCTCGGGCAGACCGAGCTTGGCGTCCTTGGTGGCAACGCGATAGTGGCAGGCCAGCGCGACCTCGAGGCCGCCGCCGAGCGCGGTGCCGTGGATCGCGGCAACGATCGGCTTCGGCGAAGATTCCATCAGGCTCAGCACCTCGGCGAGGCCGGGCGGCTTCGGCGGCTTGCCGAATTCGGTGATGTCGGCGCCGGCGATGAAGGTGCGGCCGGCGCAGGTCAGCACGATGCCCTGAACCTGCGCGTCATCGATCGCACTCTTGATGGAATCGAAGATGCCGCCGCGCACGGCAGCGCTCAGCGCGTTCACAGGCGGACTGTTAACCGTGACGACGGCAATGTTGTCATGACGTTCGAGCTTGACGACTTCACTCACCGGGACTCTCCCTGGATGCTTGTTCTTGAACTTGTGTTGAGTAGCTGCACGACTTGCGTTGAGCCGCTACGATTAGACCAATTTCGCACTGCGAAATTTAATTCCACATCTTGACACGGAGGGTTATTTTGAAGCACGAGCCTTGTCAACGAGCATAACAAGGGCAGGACAAGGATAGGGATGAAGCGCGCCAGCAAGAAAGCAGCGACCGATCGCAATTTCGTCGTCGCGCTTTCCCGCGGACTGGACGTCCTGCGCGCATTTCAACCCAATGACGGGCTGCTCGGCAATCAGGAGATTGCAGCCCGCACCAAATTACCGAAGCCAACCATTTCCCGGCTGACTTACACGCTGACCAAGCTGGGATACCTTACACCTGTACCGAAATTCGAGAAGTATCAGCTTGCGCCGTCGGCGATGGCGCTGGGCTATGCCGCGCTCGCCAATCTCGGCGTTCGGCATTTGTCCGAGCCCTATCGAGAAGAAGTGATGCGCGCGACCGGCGGTGCAGTCGCGGTCGGCGGCCGCGACCGTCACAGCATGATCTATTTCGGCCAGAGCCGGAACGGCCTGGCGCTCGGCGTGCAGCTCGACGTCGGCTCGCGGGTGCCGATCGCGACCACCGCGATGGGACGTGCCTATATTTGGGCATTGCCACCCGAAGAGCGTGCGGCTTTATTGCGCGAGCTGCGGGATCACTACGGCAGCCGCTGGGCCAAGATGCGCGACGGCATCGAGCGCGCCGGCGAGACGGTGGCGAAGCACGGCTTCACCATGTCGACCGGCGACTGGCAGAACGACGTCGCCGCGGTTGGCGTTGCATTGAGACTGAACGACGGAACCGGCCCTTACGCCTTCAATTGCGGCGCGCCGGCATTCCGCTTCACGGAAGATAGATTGCTCAACGACATTGGACCTCGTCTTGTCGCGATGGTAAGGAACATCGAGCAGGCGCTCGGTGGAATGGCGCCGCAATCCAAAAAAGAACAAAGCAAAAAGTCTAGAGTAGGAGGGAAAGTTGCACGTTTGGCCGAGGGGATCAGATAGCCTCCATCACGCCCTGCGAAGCACATCGCAGGATGGCTCGCACCGCTCGAAGACGGCGGGCGAGACGAGATGACGCAGGCACAGCTCGCGCAGGGGAATGATCCCTTGCTCGCGGTTCGCGACGTCAGCGTCGTGTTCGGCGGCATCATCGCACTCAACGGCGTGTCGTTCGACATGCGCCATGGACAGATCCTCGGCTTGATCGGGCCGAACGGCGCCGGCAAGACGACGCTGTTCAATTGCCTGTCGCGGCTTTATCAGCCGTCGTCAGGCGACATCCTGATGGAAGGCAGGAGCATCCTGTCGCGCCCGCCGCACCGGATCGCCGAGATCGGCATCGGCCGCACCTTCCAGAACGTCGCGCTGTTTCCCAACCTGTCCGTGATCGACAATGTGCGCGTCGGCGCGCATGCGCGCACTTCGAGCGACATCGTCAGCGACTCGCTGCGCCTCGCCTGGGTTCGCCGCGGCGAGAGCGACATGAACAAGAAGGTGCACGACATCCTCGGCTATCTCGATCTCGAGGACGTCGCCCACACCGTGGTTTCGGGACTTCCCTTCGGCACCCAGAAGCGCGTCGAGCTGGCGCGCGCTTTGGCCGCAGATCCGAAGATCCTGCTGCTCGACGAGCCGGCCGGCGGCCTCAATCACGAGGAAGTCTACGTGCTCGGCGACCTGATCCGCAAAATCCGCGATGACCGTAAAATTACGGTGCTACTGGTCGAGCATCACATGGGTCTCGTGATGTCGATCGCCGACCACGTCGTCGCGCTCAATTTCGGCCGCAAGCTGGCCGAAGGCACGCCGGCCCAGGTCCAGGCCGACCCTGATGTCATCAAGGCCTATCTGGGGAGCAAGGACCAATGACCACGATGCTCAACGTCAAGGACCTGCGCGCCTATTACGGCCAGGTCCAGGCCCTGCACGGCCTCAGCTTTTCCCTCAACGAGGGCTCGCTGACCACCCTGCTCGGCGCCAACGGCGCCGGCAAGACCACCACGCTGCGGGCGATCTGCAACATGGTGCGCTCGACCGGCGCGATCGAGTTCGAGGGCAAGCCGATCGGCACCCGTTCCACCGAGAACGTGGTCCGGCTCGGCATCGCCCATGTGCCGCAAGGCCGCGGCACCTTCACCAACATGACGGTGGAGGAAAACCTGCAGCTCGGCGCCATCAGCCGTCCGGACAAGAAGGCGATCGGCTCCGACATCGAGCGGATGTACGAGCATTTCCCGGTGTTGAAGCAGCGCTACACCCAGCAGGCCGGCACGCTGTCCGGCGGTGAGCAGCAGATGCTCGCGGTGGCGCGCGCGCTGATGCTGCGGCCCCGCCTGATGCTGCTCGACGAGCCGTCCTTCGGCCTCGCGCCGCTGATCGTGCGCGACCTATTCCGCATCCTCGGCAAGATCAATCGCGAGGAAAAGGTGACCATCCTGGTGGTCGAGCAGAATGCGCAGCTCGCGCTGGAGCTCGCCGACCAGGCCTATGTGATCGAAACCGGACGGATCGTGATGTCGGGCAATGCCAAGGACATCGCGAACAACGAAGACGTCCGCAAATCCTATCTCGGCTACTGAGGAGCTGGCACAATGGAGCTTTTTGCCAACCAGGTCCTGGCCGGCATCGCCACCGGCGCGATCTATGCCTGCATGGCGCTCGCGGTCGTGATGATCTACCAGGCCATCGACCATCTGAATTTCGCCCAGGGCGAAATGGCGATGTTCTCGACCTTCGTGTCCTGGCAGCTGATGCAATGGGGTGTGCCGTATTGGGGCGCCTTCGTGCTCACCGTCGCCTTTTCGTTTGCCGCCGGCATCGTCATCGAGCGGTTGCTGTTCAAGCCGCTGGCCAAGGCCCCGATCCTGACCAACGTCGCCGGCTTTATCGCGCTTTACGCGATCATCAACTCGGTCGCCGGCCTGATCTGGGACTTCACCATCAAGCAATATCCGACGCCGTTCGGCTCCTCGCCGTTCCTCGGCAGCCAGCTGATCTCGACCCACCAGGCCGGCATGATCGGCATCACGCTGTTGATGCTGGCGCTGCTGTTCTTCTTCTTCCGCTTCACCCGGGTCGGTCTTGCGATGCGCGCGGCCGCGTCGCTGCCGGAATCGGCCCGCCTGGTCGGCATCAACACCTCGTGGATGATCGCGCTGGGCTGGGGCATGGCATCCGCGATCGGCTCGATCGCCGGCATGATGATCGCCCCCGTGGTGTTCCTCGAGCCCAACATGATGCTCGGCGTGCTGATCTACGGATTTGCCGCAGCCGTGCTCGGCGGCCTGACCAGTCCGTTCGGCGCTGTGATGGGCGGTTTCCTGGTCGGCATCTTCGAGAACCTGGTCGGCACCTACATCCCCGGTGTCGGCAATGAACTGAAACTTCCGATCGCGCTTGCGCTGATCATCGTCGTCCTGGTCGTTAAACCGGCAGGCCTGTTCGGCCGCGCCATCGTCAAGCGAGTTTGATCATGAGCGCCGCTGAAGAAATCGTCACAGAAGCCCCCGCCGTCGAGGCCGTGCCCAAGCGCGCCATGACGCTCGGCTATGGCACCTCGCTCGTGGTGCTCGCCGCGCTGATCCTGATCCCGCTGTTCGTGAAGAACTTCATCATCTTCCAGATGACGATGCTTCTGATCTACGCGCTGGCGGTGATGGCGCTCAACATCCTGACCGGCGGAAGCGGCCAGTTCTCGCTCGGCCAGAGCGCGTTCTACGCCGTCGGCGCCTATACGTCGGCGATCCTGATGGAGCATGCGGGCATGAACTATGCCCTCACGCTGCCGATCGCCGGCATCGTCTGCTTCGGCTTCGGCTTCCTGTTCGGCCAGCCGGCGCTGCGGCTAAGCGGCGTCTATCTCGCGCTCGCGACCTTTGCGCTCGCCACCGCGATGCCGCAGCTCCTCAAGCTCGGCTATTTCGAGCACTGGACCGGCGGCGTGCAGGGCCTCGTGGTCACCAAGCCCGATGCGCCGTTCGGCCTGCCGATGTCGCAGGACATGTGGCTCTATTACTTCACCCTGGCGGTCTCGATCGGAATCTACCTCGCCTCGGTGAACCTGTTGCGCTCGCGGTCCGGCCGCGCCTTCATGGCGATCCGCGACAACGAGATCGCGGCCTCCGCGATGGGCGTCGACGTCGCGCTGTACAAGACGCTGGCGTTCGGCGTCTCGGCCGGCATCACCGGCGTCGCCGGCGGTCTCGGCGCAATCGCAGTGCAGTTCGTGGCGCCGGATGGCTACACCATCCAGCTCGCGATCTCGCTGTTCCTCGGCATGGTGGTCGGCGGCGTCGGCTGGCTACCCGGCTCGATCGTCGGAAGCGCCTTCATCATCTTCGTGCCCAACATCGCGGAAGGCATTTCCAAGGGCCTTTCCGGTGCCGTGTTCGGCGTGCTGCTGTTCCTCGTCATCTTCCTCGTGCCGCACGGCGCCAGGCAGATTGCGATCATCGCCCAGCAACTGGCCGCAAAGTTCAAGAAAAACTAAGAATCCTTAGAACCTAACCAGGAGACATTATGCGTTCTACCGTTCGGATCGCCGCGATTTCCGCGGCGATCGTCGCTGTTGCCGCGACGTCCACTGCCGCATTCGCCCAAAAGAAATACGACACCGGCGCGAGCGATACCGAGATCAAGGTCGGCAACATCATCCCCTATTCGGGACCGGCCTCCGCCTACGGCGTGATCGGCAAGACCGAAGAAGCCTACTTCAAGATGATCAACGACCGCGGCGGCATCAACGGCCGCAAGGTCAATTTCGTCAGCTATGACGACGCCTATTCGCCGCCCAAGGCGGTCGAGCAGGTGCGCAAGCTGGTCGAGAGCGACGAGGTGCTGCTGGTCTTCAACCCGCTCGGCACGCCGTCCAACACCGCGATCCAGAAGTACCTGAATTCCAAGAAGATCCCGCAGCTGTTCGTCGCCACCGGCGCGACCAAGTGGAACGACCCGAAGAACTTCCCGTGGACCATGGGCTGGCAGCCGAGCTACCAGAGCGAAGCCCAGATCTACGCCAAATGGCTGATGAAGGAGAAGCCCGACGCCAAGGTCGCGATCCTCTATCAGAACGACGATTTCGGCAAAGACTACCTCAAGGGTACCAAGGACGGTTTTGGCGCCAAGGCCGCCTCCAGCATCATCATGGAGGAGAGCTACGAGATCTCCGAGCCGTCGATCGACAGCCACATCGTCAAGATCAAGGCCGCCAATCCGGACGTCCTGCTGATCTACACGACGCCGAAATTCGGCGCGCAGACCATCAAGAAGACCGCCGAGCTCGGCTGGAAGCCGCTGCAGATCATCACCAACGTGTCGGCCTCGGTCGGCAGCGTGATGCAGCCGGCCGGCTTCGACAACGCCCAGGGTGTGCTGTCGGCAGCCTATGCCAAGGACGGCGCCGATCCGCAGTGGGCCAACGATCCGAACATGAAGAAGTGGGCCGAGTTTCTCGACAAGTACATGCCGGGCGCCGACAAGACCGACGGCGGCTATGTCTACGGCTATGGTGCCGCGCAGACGCTCGCCAAGGTGCTCGAAATGTGCGGCGACGACCTCACCCGCGCCAACGTCATGAAGCAGGCCGCGAGCCTGAAGGACTTTACGCCCGATACCCTGCTGCCCGGCGTCAAGATCAACACCTCGGCCACCGACTTCGCCCCGATCGCCCAGCTGCAGATGCAGCGCTTCAAGGGCCAGAAATGGGAACTGTTCGGCGACATCATTTCCGGCGACGTTCCCTCAGAATAACGTTGCACTGCGGAAATAAACAACGGGCCTCCGCGATATCAGTCGCGGGGGCTTTTTGTTGACGCCCTGTGCCGATCGTATTGAATACTCAGAACCAAGAACCCGAGGTGGGGAAACATGACTGCCGTACGTCCGTCCCTGGCGGCGCTGTTGTCCGCGTTCGCTCTGATCCTGACGAACTGCAATGTCGCGCTGGCGCAGAAGAAATACGACACCGGGGCCAGCGACACCGAGATCAAGATCGGCAACACCGTGCCCTACAGCGGTCCCGCCTCCGCCTATGGCGTGATCGGCAGGACCGAGGCCGCCTACTTCAAGATGATCAACGAGTCCGGCGGCATCCACGGCCGCAAGATCACGTTCATTTCCTATGACGACAGCTACTCGCCGGCCAAGACCGTGGAGCAAACCCGCAAGCTGGTCGAGGACGACGAGGTGTTGCTGGTGTTCGGCTCGGTCGGTACCGCAACCAACGCTTCGATCCGAAAGTACATGAACGAGAAGGAGGTGCCGCAGCTGTTCGTCGGTTCCGGCGGCTCCAAGTGGAACGACCCCAAGAACTATCCGTGGACCATGGGCTGGCAGCCGTCCTACCAGGACGAGGCGCGGGTCTACGCAAAATACATCATGAAGCACAAGCCCGACGCCAAGGTTGCCGTGCTCTACCAGAATGACGATTTCGGCAAGGACTACCTCAAGGGCCTGAAGGACGCCTTCGGCGACAAGGCTTCGATGATCGTCGCCGAGGAGGCGTATGAAACCTCCGAACCCGCGATCGACAATCACATCGTCAAGCTGAAGGCCGCCGGCGCCGACACCTTCATCAGCATCACGTCACCGAAATTCGCCGCGCAGGCGATCAAGAAGGCCGCCGAGATCGCATGGACGCCAATGCAGATCGTCGCCAACGTCTCGGCCTCGGTCGGCGGCGTGATGCAGCCGGCCGGCTTCGAGAATTCGCAGGGCATCCTGTCGGCGTCCTATCTCAAGGACGGCGCCGATCCGCAATGGAACAAGGATCCCGGCATGGAGAAATTCCTGGCCTTCCTCAAGAAGAATTATCCCGACGCCAACAAGCTCGACGGCGCGACTTCCTACGGTTACGCCGCCGCGCAGACCATGGTGCAGGTGCTGGAGATGTGCGGTGACGATCTCACCCGCGCCAACATCATGAAGCAGGCCGCGAGCCTGAAGGATTATGTCCCCGGCACGCTGCTGCCGGGCATCAGCATCAACACGTCGGCCACCGATTTCGCGCCGATCAAGCAATTGCGCCTGATGCGGTTCAAGGGCGAGAAGTGGGAGCTGTTCGGTGACATCATTTCGAGCAATCTGAGCAACTGAACTTCGCGCTCAACTCAACAGCGTTTCCTGAACCCGCCGCAATCTCTGCGGTGCGCGCGGGAAGACAGTCAGCTCCTGATATTGTCGACTAAAGACGCAGCCCCCACCGCCACGCCGTGGGGGCTTTTCGTTGAGACACCCCCGGTAAGATGATAGTTTCTGCGGTCAACAATGAGCCCTCGAAACAGGGGGCCGCGACACATCATCTGCCATCAGGGAGTGAAACCGCATGTCCGTAACACGACCATTGGCGGCATTTGTCGCTGCGCTCGCGCTCGTCTCCGCATCCTGGAGCGCAGCACTTGCCCAGAAGAAATACGACACCGGCGCCAGCGACACCGAGATCAAGATCGGCAACATCATGCCCTACAGCGGAGCGGCTTCCGCTTATGGCGTGATCGGCAAGACCGAGGAGGCCTATTTCCGCAAGATCAACGCCGAGGGCGGCATCAACGGCCGCAAGATCACCTTCATCAGCTACGACGACGCCTACACGCCGCCGAAGACGGTCGAGCAGGCGCGCAAGCTGGTCGAAAGCGACGAGGTGCTGATCATCTTCAATTCGCTCGGCACGCCGCCGAACTCGGCGATCCAGAAATACATGAACCAGAAGAAGGTGCCGCAGCTGTTCGTCGCCACCGGCGCCACCAAGTGGAATGACCCGAAGGAATATCCCTGGACGATGGGCTGGCAGCCCAACTACCAAAGCGAATCCATCATCTACGCGAAGTACATCCTGAAGAACAAGCCGAACGCGAAGATCGCGGTGCTCTACCAGAACGACGATTACGGCAAGGACTATCTGAAGGGATTCAAGGACGGGCTCGGCGCCAAGGCAGCGTCCATGATCGTCGCCGAGGACAGCTACGAGGTGACGGAGCCGACCATCGATTCCCACATCGTCAGGCTCAAGGCCTCCGGCGCCGACGTGTTCTTCAACATCACGACGCCGAAATTCGCGGCGCAGGCGATCAAGAAGAACGCCGAGCTCGACTGGCACCCCCTGCACTTCCTCAACAACGTCTCGTCCTCGATCGGCAGCGTGATCAAGCCGGCGGGCTTCGAGGCCGCCCAGGGCATCATCTCGTCGCAATACCTGAAGGACCCGACCGATCCGCAGTGGAAGACCGACAAGGGCATGATCGCCTGGAACGAATTCCTGGATAAGTACTATCCCGATGCAAACCGCGCCGATGCGTCCGTGATGTACGCCTACACCGTCGCACAGGGCCTCGAGCACGTGCTGCGGGCGTGCGGCGACAATCTGACGCGCGAGAACATCATGAAGCAGGCCGCCAGCCTGCGCGACCTCGAGCTCGGCGGCCTGTTGCCGGGCATCAAGGCCAACACCTCGGCGACCGACTTCGCGCCGCTTTCGCAACTGCAACTGATGCGGTTCAAGGGCGAGACCTGGGACCGCTTTGGTGAAATTTTGAGCGGCGACGTCGGCGGCTAGCCGGGAATTGTCGACTAAAGACGCGGCCCCTGCGGCATTGTCGCAGGGGCTTTTCATTGAGGCGACCCGCCTAAGCTGGTAATTTCACCCGATAACAACAGAGCCCTCGAAACAGGGGGCCATGACACATTCGTCTGACATCAGGGAGAGAGACGTCAATGTCCGTTACCACACGACTTGCGGTCTTCGGGGCCGCGCTGGCGCTCGTCGCGACATCCGGCAGCGCTGCGTTTGCCCAGAAGAAATACGACACCGGCGCCACCGACACCGAGATCAAGATCGGCAACATCATGCCCTACAGCGGACCGGCCTCCGCCTATGGCATCATCGGCCGCACCGAGGCCGCCTATTTCAAGAAGATCAACGACGCTGGCGGCGTCAACGGCCGCAAGATCAACTTCATCTCCTATGATGACGCCTATTCGCCACCGAAGGCGGTGGAGCAGGCCCGCAAGCTGGTCGAAAGCGACGAGGTGCTGCTGATCTTCAACTCGCTCGGCACGCCGTCGAACTCGGCGATCCAGAAATACATGAACTCCAAGAAGGTGCCGCAGCTGTTCGTCGCCACCGGCGCCACCAAATGGAACGACCCGAAGGACTTTCCCTGGACCATGGGCTGGCAGCCCAACTACCAGAGCGAGACCCAGATCTACGCAAAGTACATCCTGAAGAACATGCCGAACGCCAAGATCGCGGTGCTGTTCCAGAATGACGATTACGGCAAGGACTATCTGAAGGGGCTGAAGGACGGCCTCGGCCAGAAGGCCGCCAGCATGATCGTCGCCGAGGAGAGCTTCGAGACGTCGCAGCCGACCATCGACAGCAACATCGTCAAGCTGAAGGCCAGCAACGCCGACGTGTTCATCGACATCGCGACGCCGAAATTCGCGGCCCAGGCGATCAAGAAGGTCGCCGAGATCGGCTGGAAGCCGACCCACTTCCTCAACAACGTGTCGGCCTCGGTCGGCAGCGTGATCAAACCGGCCGGCTTCGAGAATGCGCAGGACATCATCTCCGCGGCCTATCTGAAGGATGCTTCCGACAAGCAGTGGGACAATGATCCCGGCATGAAGGAATTCTACGCCTTCATGGCCAAGGATTTCCCCGAGGGCGACAAGCTCGACGGCGGCACCGTGGTCGGCTTCGGCGTGGCGCAAACCCTGGTTCAGGTGCTCAAGCAGTGCGGCGACAACCTCACCCGCGAGAACATCATGAAGCAGGCCGCCAGCCTGCAGGACTTCCGCACCGAAGTGCTGCTGCCCGGCATCAAGATCAACACCGCCGCGAATGATTTCGCCCCGATCAGCCAGTTGCAGCTGATGAAGTTCAAGGGCGAGAAATGGGAACTGTTCGGCGACGTCATCAGCGCCGACGTCGGCGGCTGAGACCTTTCCACATCGTGAAAAATCTGCCCCCTGCGACCCGATCGCAGGGGTTTTTCTTTGCCTTTCGGTTGCCATCGCTCTATCCGGAAAACCGAAGGACACCGGCCGTTTACACTTCGGCGGACGATACGCTAGGTATCGAAGCGGCAGAGCCAACAAGAAGCCGAGCGCGCCAGCCGGGCGCGCAAGAACAGGAGATCCGCAAATTGTCCACGCCCGTCCTTCACCGTGCCGCAACCGCCCTCTTCGGCCTGACCCTGCTCGCCGCAAGCGGCAGCGCCGCGCTGGCGCAGAAGAAATACGACACTGGAGCGAGCGATACCGAGATCAAGATCGGCAATATCGTGCCCTATAGCGGCCCGGCGTCGGCCTATGGCGTGGTCGGCAAGGCGATGGCGGCGGTGTTCAAGAAGGTCAACGACGACGGCGGCATCAACGGCCGCAAGGTCAATTTCATCTCCTATGATGACGCCTATTCGCCGCCGAAGGCCGTCGAGCAAGCCCGCAAGCTGGTCGAGAGCGACGAGGTGCTGTTCCTGTTCGGCACGCTCGGCACCGCCTCCAACACCGCGATCCAGAAATATCTCAACGCCAAGAAGGTGCCGCAGCTGTTCGTCGCCACCGGCGCGACCAAGTGGAATGACCCGAAGACCTTCCCATGGACCATGGGCTGGCTACCCAGCTACCAGAGCGAGTCGCGAATCTACGCGAAATATCTGCTGAAGGAGAAGCCCGCCGCCAAGGTCGCGGTGCTCTACCAGAACGACGACATGGGCAAGGACTACCTCAAGGGCCTGGAGGACGGCTTTGCCGGCGATCCGGCGCGGATCGTCGCCAAGGAAAGCTACGAGGTCGCCGAGCCGACCATCGATTCCCATGTGGTGCGGCTCAAATCATCCAACCCCGATGTCATCATCTTCTTCACCACGCCGAAATTCGGCGCCCAGGCGATCAAGAAGCTCGGCGAGATGAACTGGAAGCCGGTGACGATCGTCTCCAACGTCTCGGCATCCACCGCAACCGTGATGCGGCCGGCCGGGCTCGACAATGCGCAGGGCGTGATCTCGGCGGCCTACGCCAAGGATGCCAGCGATCCGCAGTGGAAGGACGACGCCGGCATGAAGGCGTTCGACGAGCTGCTCGCCAAGTACATGCCCGACACCAACCGCGTCGATGCCTCGGCGATGACCGGCTACAACATGGCGACCACCATGGTCGAGGTGCTGCGCCGCTGCGGCGATGACCTCACCCGCGCCAATGTGATGAAGCAGGCCGCAAGCCTGAAGCAGTTTGCGCAAGGTGGACTGTTGCCGGGCGTAACGCTGTCGACAGGTCCTGCCGACTTCCAGCCGATCGAGCAATTGCAACTGATGCAGTTCAAGGGCGAGCGCTGGCAATTGTTCGGCGACGTCATCAGCGGCGAGATCGCCGCAAACTGATCCGTCTTACAAAGGCACAACCATGACCGACCGTCGTCCTTTCCTGCGTTCGATCTTCGATGCTGCGGTAGCGGCTGCGCATCCCGATGTGGTGCTGGCATCGCGGTTGCGGCCGGCAGCGAAGGGGCGCGTGATCTGCCTCGCTGCCGGCAAGGGCGCCGGCGCCATGGCCGCGGCGGCGGAGCGGCACTATCTCGACACGCTCGGCCTCGAGCCGGCGCGGCTGCTCGGCATTGCCACCACCCGCCACGGCCATGGCGTGCCGACCCGACGGATCAAGGTGGTCGAGGCCGGCCACCCCGTGCCCGACGAAGCCGGCCTGCGCGGGGCCGACGATACGCTGCGGCTCGCGGCAGAGGCCACGCCGGACGATCTGCTGCTGGTGCTATTGACCGGCGGCGGCTCGGCGAACTGGATCGCGCCGGTCGAGGGGGTGAGCTTTGCGCAGAAGCAACAGGTCAACCGCGCGCTGCTGCGCTCCGGCGCGCCGATCGGCGAGATGAACATCGTCCGCAAGCATCTGTCGCGGATCAAGGGCGGGCGGCTGGCGCGCGCCGGCCAGCACGCCGCCGAGATCGTCACGCTCGCGATCTCGGACGTGCCGCATGACGATCCGTCCGCGATCGCCTCGGGCCCGACGGTGCCGGATCCGACCACGCTCGCCGATGCCCGCGCGCTGGTCGCCAAATACAATCTCTCCGTCGATGACGCGGTCCGCCGCGCGCTCGACGACCCCAGGAACGAGAGCTGCAAGCCCGGCGATCCCGCCTTTGCGCGGGCGACATTCGAGCTGCTGGCGAAGCCGAAAGCCTCGATCGACGCTGCGGTGAGGGTCGCGCAGGACGCCGGCTACGAGACGATCGCGCTCGGCGCCGATCTCGAAGGCGAGGCACGCGACATCGCGGCTGCGCACGCGCAGTTCGCCTTGAAGGCGCGCAGCGAGGGCAAGCGCGTCGCGATCATCTCGGGCGGCGAGCTCACGGTGACCGTGCGCGGCAACGGCCGCGGCGGCCCCAACCAGGAATACGCGCTGGCGCTGGCCGACCTGCTCAAGGACACGCCCAACATCGCGGCGCTTGCCGCCGACACCGACGGCGCCGATGGCGGCGCCGGCAGCGCGACCGATCCCGCCGGCGCGGTGATCGATCAGGCGACATTCGCCAAGATGAAATCGATCGGCCTCGATCCCAAGGCCTATCTCGAGAACAACGATGCCACGGGCTTCTTCGCGCAGACCGGGGATTTGCTGCTGACCGGGCCGACGCTGACCAACGTCAACGATGTCAGGGTGATTTTGGTGGATTAGTTCACCGTCATTCCGGGGCAGCCCGAAGGGCTGAGCCCGGAATCCATTCAGCCACGAAGCTTGCGGCGCAATGGATTCCGGGCTCTCGCTTCGCGAGCCCCGGAATCACGAGTGCCTCAAAACTCCTGCGCGAGCTTTGCCAGCATCTCCAGCAGCGCGGCGTGGTTGGCCGGGCCGAGCACCTCGATCAGCCGCGCCTCGTGCTTGTTGGCGACCAGCTTCTTGGCGCGCGCCAGCACGGCGCGGCCCCTGTCGGTCAGGACGAGGATGTGGGAGCGGCGGTCGTTGGTCGAGCGCATGCGTGCGCAAAGGTCGCGGCTTTCCAGCGCGTCGAGCATCGCGACGAAATTCGGCCTGAGGATGCCGAGCGTGTTGGCGATCTCGGTCTGGTTGCGGCCGGGATTCTTGTCGAGCAGCAGCAGCACCGAGAACTGCGCCGGCGTCAGCTGCAACGGCGCGACGCAGCGCAGGAAGTCCTCGAATACCCTGAGCTGCGCACGTTTCAGCGAATAGCCGAGCAATCCGGACAGTTCGCCCAGTTGCAGCATGCTGTCGTCCCCGGCAGGATCGACCGGTTCCTTGCGCAGGGCACGCGACGATCGGACGGCATCGGAGGCGGTCTTGGAAACAGTCATCGCTCCAGGCTCGCAATCCCGGTACAAAAACCCGGCGGGACGATCGGGGACCTTGAGATTATATCTAATAATTGTTATCCGCTATATCTAATATCAGCGGCTATCAACAGCCGATATCGGCCGACCCGACCGGCACAGCCGGCTGCGGCGGCCCGACGCTTAAGGGGGAGCGCTCGGCCTTGAACACAACGATCATGCTGTTCCTGCTGCAGGACGGCATCACCAACGGCGCGATCTACGCACTGCTCGGGCTGGCCCTGGTGCTGGTGTTCGCGGTGACGCGGGTGATCCTGATCCCGCAGGGCGAATTCGTGACCTACGGCGCGCTGAGCTACGCCATGCTCGCGACCGGGCAGGTGCCGGGAACGGCGCTGCTCGCCGTCGCGATGGGCCTCGTCGCTTTCGCGCTCGACCTGTTCTTCGCCCGCAAGGCGCTGCATGCCCGGCTGGTGATGCGCTCGGTCGCGCTCAACATCGTGTTTCCTACCGCGCTGCTCGGCCTCGTCTATGCGCTGGTTGGCCCCCATACGCCGGTCGCCGTCAACATCGCGCTCGCGCTCCTGATCGTGGCGGCGATCGGACTATTCCTCTATCGCATCGCCTTCCAGCCGATCGCGCATACTTCCGTGCTGGTGCTGCTGATCGCCTCGGTCGGCTGCCATCTGGCGTTGCAGGGCCTGGGCCTCGTGTTCTTCGGCGCCGAAGGCCTGCGCGGCCCGGCGCTGTCGGGCGCCGCGGTGACCGCGGGTCCGCTGCGCTTCACCGGCCAGAGCCTTGCCGTCTACGGCCTGACGGTCGGCTTCATTGTCGCCCTGTGGCTGTTCTTCGGCTACACCAGGACCGGCAAGGCGCTGCGCGCCACCGCGGTCAATCGCCTCGGTGCCCGCCTGGTCGGCATCCGCACCACGCTATCGGGCCAGATCGCATTCCTGCTCGCTTCCGTGATCGGCGCGATTTCCGGCATCCTGATCGTGCCGATCACCACGCTCTATTATGACACCGGCTTTTTGATCGGCCTGAAGGGCTTCATCGCCGCGATCATCGGCGGCCTGGTCAGCTATCCCCTGACCGCGGTCGCGGCCATCGTGGTCGGCGTCGTCGAGGCCTTCTCGTCGTTCTACGCCAGCAATTTCAAGGAAGTCATCGTGTTCACGCTGATCCTTCCCGTCCTGGTGCTGCGCTCGCTCGCAGCCCCCCAGGTCGAAGAAGAGAAGGATTGAGCGCGATGACGCAGCGGCTCCCTCTCATCATCTTCGCGCTCGTGCAGGCGGTGATCCCGCTTCTGCCGGGCATCCCGCCGTTCTGGATCGTGCTGCTCGACAATATCGGCCTCGCCGCGCTGGTCGCGATGGGGCTGGTGCTGCTCACCGGCGTCGGCGGCCTCACCTCGTTCGGACAGGCTGCCTTCTGCGGCTTCGGCGCCTACACCACCGCGGTGCTGACCACCGCCTATGGCGTGTCGCCGTGGCTGACGCTGCCGGCTTCGCTCTTGGTCAGCGGCATTGCGGCGGTGCTGCTCGGCCTCGTCACGGTGCGACTGTCCGGCCATTATCTGCCGCTCGGCACCATCGCCTGGGGCATCGGCCTGTTCTATCTGTTCAGCAAGCTCGAATTCCTCGGCCGCAACGACGGCATTTCCGGCATCCCGCCGCTCTCGATCGGCTCGTTCAAGATGCTGAGCCCGGATACGATCTATTACGCGATCTGGGTCGCGGTGCTGCTGGCGGCGCTATTGACCATGAACACGATGGTCTCGAGCTGGCTCTGACCGCCGAAGATGTAGGGCAAATAGCTTTGCAGCACCTCCTTGAGGATCACGACGATCCCTGCGCCGAGCACGCCGCCCCAGACGTAGCCCTGGCTCGTATACACATCTGGCGCCGCCCACCC
>NZ_VKHP01000204.1 GCF_010811875.1 Bradyrhizobium uaiense | reverse complement strand
GGCGCGCGCGGTGCGGATATAGTCCTGGCGCAGGATTTCCAGCATGGACGAGCGGGTGATGCGCATGGTCAGCGCCGCGCTGCGGAAGCCGACCGCCATCGCCGGCACCGCATAGATAGTAAAAGCCTCGAGCCAGGTCTTCGGATTCGGATTGAAGATCGGCATGGTGCCGAACAGCGAGACCGAGGCCATCAGGATCAGGAGGCCGAGCCAGAACGACGGCAGCGACAGGCCGCTGAGGCTGACGACACGTAGCGCATAGTCGAGTTTCGAGCCCTGGTGCACCGCACTGATGACGCCGAGCGGAATGCCGATCGAGGCGGAGAACAGCAGCGCCAGCCCCGCGAGCCGCGCGGTGATCGGAATCCGGGGCAGAATCTCCTCCAGCGCCGGCTTCTCGGAGACATAGGAATAGCCGAGGTCGCCGTGCAGCAGGCCGCCGATCCAGTGCAGGTACTGGATCACGATCGGCTGGCTGAGGCCAAGCTCGCGCTCGAGATTGGCCTTGTCGGCGGGGTCGACGAAGCCAGCGGCGTCGAACAGGATGTCGACGATGTTGCCGGGAACGACGCGCAGCAGCACGAAGATGATGACCGAGATCCCGAACAGGGTCACGAGCATCAGGAACAGCCGCCGCACGATATAGGCAAACACCCTGGCTCTCTCCCTGATCCCGCCCGTGGCTTTCTCTTTGACGCGTTTTCTTGACGCGAACCGTTATCCACTTCGCTCGAAAACGCTATGCGCTACTTATCCAGCCAGACGTCTTCGTAACGATAGCCGTTATAGGAGCTGTTGGACATGATCGTGACATTCTTCTCGTAAGGCTTCCAGCAGGTGCCGGTGCGGGCATGGAAGATGATCGGCCGTGCGACGTCTTCCTGCAGCTTCTTGTCGATCTCCCAGACCAGCTTCTTGCGCTTGTCGAGGTTGGTCTCTTCCGACTGCTGGTCGAACAGCTTCTCGATGTCCTTGTTGCAATAGTTGGTATAGTTCCGCTCCGAGCCGCAGGCATAGTTCTCGTAGAAGGATTGGTCGGGCTCGTCGACGGCATTGCCAGTGAGGTTGAGGCCGAGCGAATAATCCTTGCGCGCGATCTTCGGGAACCACTGCGCGGTGTCGACGACGTCGAGCTCGGCGTCGATATAGATGCTCTTGATCTGGTCGATCAGGATGATCGCGGGATCGCGGTAAACCGCGATATTGCGGGTCGACACCTTGATGTGGAGGTGCTTGTCCGGGCCGTAGCCGGCCTTCTGCATCAGCTTGCGCGCTTCCTCGCGGTTCTTTTCGATATCGGGGCCGTAGCCCGGGATCTGCTCCAGCATGTCTTTCGGCATCGCCCACAGGCCGTCGGGCGCCGGCTCCATGGTGCCGCCAATGTCGCCCTGTCCCTCGAACATGATCTGGATGAACGCCTTGCGGTCGAGCGCCAGCGCCAGCGCGCGGCGGATGTCGAGATTGTCGAACGGCGGCGCGGTCGAATTGATGATGATGTTGGTGGAGACGTTGTTCGGTTCCACGACGCAGACCGCTTTGGGGTCCTGCGATTTGACGTCCTTCAGCAAGGGGATCGAGACCTCGGTCGGAAACGTCATGTCGAACTTGCCGGAGACGAAGCCGAGGATCGCCGTCGAGCGGTTCGGGATGATGGTGAACTCGATGCCGTCGAGATAGGGCAGGCTCTTCTTGAAGTAGTCAGGGTTCTTGGTGAGCTTGATCGATTCGTTGGCCTTGAACTCGACGAACTTGAACGGGCCGGTACCAACAAGCTTTGTGCGCATCTCCGCCGGCGACACATGACAGGGATAAACCGGCGAATAGCCCGAGGCGAGCAGCGACAATAACGCCGGCTGCGGCCGCTTCAGCTTGAACGACGCCTCATCATCGCCGTTGGTGGTGACCTCGTCGACCTGCTCGTACCAGGACTTGCGCGGGTTCTGGCGGAACTTCTGCTGCGACTTGCCCATCAGCATGTCGAAGGTGCATTTGACGTCGGCTGCGGTAAATGGCTTGCCGTCGTGCCATTTCACGTCCTTGCGCAGCTTGAAGGTCAGCGTCTTGTTGTCGCCGCTCCACGCCCAGCTCTCCGCAAGCTCGGGCCGGATCGTGCTGGTGCTGTTCTGGGCGATGTGCTGATCGAAGATGACGAGATTGTTGAAGATCGGCATGAACGGCACGTTCAGCGAATAGGTCGCGCCCTCGTGGATCGAGGCGCTGCCGGGACTGTCGCGGTGATAGATCCTGAAGATGCCGCCGGATTTCGGCTCGGCCGCGCGTGACGCGTCGCTGATTGCCAGCACAGACAACACCGCAACGGCCAGCGCTCGCACGCTCCGCATGGTCCCCTCCCACATGTCGGTCTCAATGGCCGATTGGCATCGACGATACCACGGTGAGGCTGTCGGGCAACCAGCGAGGGTCGCGAGGGGATTGGCAATTCGGATGACGTGAGAGCACTAAAATATCCGCGGAGCGGTAATAGAGGCAGCGATTGCGGGGAACTCCGGTTGTTTTGCTATGCAGCGGCGTACCTCCGCTTGAATTCGATTGCTATTGCCGAAGTGCGCGGCGTGAAGCGTCTCGCAATCAGCGACAGTTTGTCGCCGAGCAAATCGCGATGCCGTTCCGTCATCCCCGCGCAAAGGCTCCGCCTTTGTCGCTGGAGGTGCGAGCGGAGCGAGCCTCGAAGGATGCACGGCCACAGTCGGGCCGTCGATCCTTCGAGACGCGCGTTCCGCGCTCCTCAGGATGACGGTTAAGAGCATCACGTCACTCCGCCGCCTGCGACGAGGGTGAGCTCACGCTCGCAACGCCATCGGCCTCGGTTGCCGAGATCGTGGTGCGAATCATCAGGCGGCCCTCATGCGCCGGCCAGGGACGGCCGCGATGCATGGTGGCGCGGTTGTCCCACATGACGACGTCGCCCTGCTTCCACTGGTGCAGATAGCTGACACCGGGTGCGGTCGCGGCTTCGGTCAGTTGCTCGATCAGCGCCTTGCCGGCTTCGGCATCCATGCCCTCGACGCCATAGGCATGGGAGGCAAGATACAGCGCGCCGCGGCCGTTGACGGGATTGCGCCACACCATGCGCCAGCACACCGGCGGCAGCGCGTCGACTTCTTCCGTTGTCGCGAGCCCGGTTGCGACCTTGCTGCGCGAATGGGCGTAGGAGTGCCAGGCGAACGAGTTCTCCAGCCGCTTCGCCACATCCTTGTCGAGCCGCTCGAACGCAAGCCGCATCGAGACGAATTCGGTCTCGCCGCCATGTTCGGGGATGATGCGCGCCGACAGGATCGAGGTCAGCGCCGGCACGCGCTTGAAGGAGGAGTCGGTGTGCCAGAGCTGATTGGCCCTGGCGCGCAGTTGCTGCCGATGGTCCGACGGAACCACCTTGCCGTCGGGCCCGAAGGTCGAGAGGATCACGAAATGCGAGCCGGTGCCCATCGAGCCGACCTTGGTCGTCTCAGGCGGACCGAAGCGGCGCGAGAAGGCGAGCTGGATGTCGTCGCTGACCTCCTGGCCGCGGAACACCAGCACCGAATGTTCCTCGAACGCCGCGCGCACCGCCGCATAGGCGGCATCGCTGGCGGCCACGTCTGACAGCGCGACGCCGCGCAGTTCGGCTCCGAATCCCGCGCGCAGTGGGATCACTTCCATCGGCAAGTCCTCCCTGATTTTTCTTGTTGAGACGAGGTTAGGGGAAAAGCCCGCCACCGGCAACGCGGCTTGCGCCGCCTCACCCCATTGCGATCAGACTGTGCCGGGTGCGCCGGTCAGCGACCTCCATGCGTTGCGTGACGAAGGCGAACAGCGCCCAGCTGGAGTGGAAGGCAACGCCGGCGAGGATGACGATGGTTCCGGGAATCGGACCGATCGAGGCACGGTCCCAGATCTCGCTCATCTCGGTGAGCGGCAGCGGATGGATCGCGAGCTTGCCGTAATAGGCGATCGCCTGGATCGCAAAGATCCAGCCATAAGTCCTGCGCAGCCGCCGGCCGACCGCGCGGGCAAAGCTGATGTGATAGCTCGGATGGCGATAATCGTTGGCCAGCAGTTCGGTCCAGGTCGCATTCGGCGATGGGTCTTCGCCGCGGATCATCGGCGCGTAAAAGTCGGTTTCGAGCAGCCGCGCGCGGGCGCGCCAGACGTTGAAGTAGCGATAGCGGCGCGCTTCGAACAACAGGAAGACCGTCACCAGCAGGCCGACTAGCACCATCGGCAAAGGCGAGGCCTCCGCGTTGCTGTAGGTCGCCGACAGCGCGATCCCGGTCGTGACAACAGCCCAGTTGGTCGAGCTGTCGAGCCGGGTACGCCAGACCGTGCTGCGGTAGACCTCGCCGCGATAGAGGTGGGCGAGCGCACCGATTTCGGCGGCAGTGAATTCGAGCCTTCCGGCCTGTAACGGCTCCGGCTCGCGCGGCTGGGGCGACGGCATGGCGGCCTCCGGCGAAGCTTGCTTGCGATCGCAGAGCATAGCGCGAAATCCGCGCGACCTGCGAGTCCGTTACACCGTCCGGCATTCCCAGCTGCACCCGCCCGGCTCGCCGCATTGCCCGGCTCACACGATCCGCGAGGTCTTGTTGCCCCAATAGCGGTCGCGCAGCAGGCGCTTGTAGAGTTTCCCGGTCGGCAGCCGCGGCAGCTCGGCCTCGAAATCCACCGAGCGCGGCACCTTCTGGCGCGACAGCGAGCTTGCGCAGAACGCGATCAGCTCCTCGGCAAGCTCCGGCCCCGGCGCGATGCCGTCGACCGGCTGCACCACCGCCTTCACCTCCTCGCCAAGGTCGACATTGGGCACGCCGAACACCGCGGCGTCGGCGACCTTGGGATGGGTGATCAGCAAATTCTCGCATTCCTGCGGATAGATGTTCACGCCGCCGGAGATGATCATGAAGGTGGCGCGATCGGTCAGATAGAGGAAGTTGTCGTCGTCGACATAGCCGACGTCACCGACCGTGCTCATGCTGCCGTCCGCCGAGCGCGCCTCGCTGGTCTTGGCCGGATCGTTGAAATATTCGAACGGCGTGGCGGTCTTGAACCACACGGTGCCCGGCGTTCCCTTCGGACAGGGCTGCATGTTCTCGTCGAGGATATGCAGGTCGCCGAGCAGGACCTTGCCGACGGTGCCGCGATGCGCCAGCCATTCCGCGCTGTTGCAGGCGGTGAAGCCGAGGCCCTCGGTCGCGCCGTAATATTCGTGGATGATCGGGCCCCACCATTTGATCATGTCGTCCTTGACCAGCGCCGGGCAGGGCGCTGCGGCATGGATCGCGATCTCGAGCGTCGACAAATCGTAGCGGTTGCGAACCTCCTCGGGCAGCTTCAGCAGGCGCGAGAACATCGTCGGCACCAGCTGGCTGTGGGTGATGCCCCATTTCTCGACCAGCTGGAGATAGCGCTCGGGATCGAAGCTCTCCATGATGACGACGGTGCCGCCCATCCGGATGGTGAGATTGACCGCGGCTTGCGGCGCCGAGTGATAGAGCGGCGCCGGCGACAGATAGACCATACCCTCGCGGTAGTGCCAGAGGCTGGTCAGGAAATCGAACAACGGCAGATTTTGCGACGGCGGCTGCTCCGGCAGCGGCCGCACGATGCCTTTCGGTCGACCGGTTGTGCCGGACGAGTAGAGCATCGCGGTGCCCGCATATTCATCCGCGATCGGCGTCGCCGGCAGGCCGGCGGTCGCCTGCAGCAGCCCGACGATTCGCTCGCTTTCACTGTCGCCGTCGACCACGATGCAGAGCTCGACTTGCGGGCACTCCTTCAGCGCCTCGCGCGCGATGTCGAGCTTCAGCTTCGAGGTGATCAGGATCCGCGACTGGCTGTTGGTCAGGATGTAAGCGAGCTCGCCCGCGGTGAGGTAGGAGTTGACGCAGGTGAAATAGAGCCCCGCGCGCTCACCGGCGCCGCAGGCCTCGAGGTAGCGGTTGTTGTTCTCCATGAAGATCGAATAATGGTCGAGCCGCTTCATGCCGCGGTTGCGGAACAGATGCGCGAGGCGGTTGTTGCGCGCCTCCAGTTCGCGATAGGTGACGATCTCGCCGGTGCCGGCCATGATGAAGGCGGGCTGCAGCGGGCGCAGGTGAGCATGCTTGCCGGTGTACATCGAACTCCAGGTCTCCCCTCTGTCTTTGCCTTAAGCAGCCATCACCAGAATCTCGCGCACCTGGGATGGACCGTCGATCTTGCGCGGATTGCGCGGCACCCAGGGCGTCCGCATCGCGCCCGCCGCGATGCGGTCGAAATGTTCGGGGCCGACGCCCACCTCCTGCAAGCTCCGCGGCATGCCGAGGTCGCGGATGAAGCGGTCGAGCACGTCGCCGGCGTCCTTGCCGGGATGCCCCATCGCGGCGGCGACCAGCGCCTGCCGGTCGGCATTGTCGCGCTTGTTCCAGCGCATCACCGCAGGCAGCATTACGCACGAGGTGTAGCCATGCGGCACGTCGAACTCGGCGCCGAGCACGTAGCCGATGCCGTGGCTTGCGCCCATCGGCACGCCGGAGGCAAGCGGGCCGGTCGAGAGCCAGGTGCCGATCTGGCAATCCATCCGCGCTGAAATATCCTTCGGGTCCGCCTTCACCCGCGGCAGGCCGGCCGCCAGCATCTCCAGCCCCTTGAGCGCCTGCGCGTCGCCGTAAGGATGCGCCTCGCGTGAGCAGATGCCCTCGACGCAATGATCGACGGCGCGGATGCCGGTCGAGAGGAACAGCCAGGCCGGCGTATGCACCGACAATTCCGGATCGAGGATGGTGGCGCGCGGCATCACCAGGGGATGGCGGAGCATCTCCTTCTGCCGCTTGGCCTCGTTGGTGACGCCGGCGATCGAGGAGAACTCGCCGCCCGCAATTGTGGTCGGCACGCTGATCTGGCGCACGACCGGCGGCTTCATCTCGGGCGAGACGCCGCCGCGGGTGCGAATCGTGTCGATGCCCTCGGATGTGGTGACGTCATTGGCGAGGCAAAGCTGCACTGCCTTGGCACCATCGGTGATCGAGCCGCCGCCGATGGTGACGATCAGGTCGGCCTTCGCATCGCGGGCCTGTTCCGTCGCCGCAATGACAGCGGCGCGCGGCGTATGCGCCGGCATCTTGTCGAAGATGCCGACGCAGCGCGGGCCGAGCGCGCGGCGGATCTTCTCGATCTCGTCGGTTTCGCGGTTCAGCGTCCCCGATACCATCAGGAAGGCGCGCTCGGCGCCAAGCCGGTCCAGTTGCTCGACGACGGCCTCACGGGCCGGCCGTCCAAACACGACCTCGTCCATGGCGCCGAATACAACACGGCCTCGATGCACGCGGCGATCCTCCCTCAACACGGCCCGCCTTGCTGGCGGCCCTTTGCGGAGAGGTTAGCGGAGGAAATCGGAGCCGTCATCAGGGGGATACCGCACTTGCGCCAGCCATTCCGCCGTCGCCCCGGCGAAAGCAGGGACCATACTCCGCAGCGGATGTTGTTGGTGTGGCTCGCCGTTCCAGCATCGCCCGACAATGATCGGCGGTGGTTATGGGTCCCTGCTTTCGCAGGGATGACACTGAATACGCTGAACTGCTTGTGATCATGCATCCGCATCCTCGCGGCGCCGACGTGTCCGAGTCTTGCGTTTACTTGCCTCTCTTCCAAGGCAGCTCCGTCATTCCGGGGCTCGCGAAGCCAGAATCCGGAATCCATTCAGCCACGTGCTCGCGGCCCGATGGATTCCGGGCTCGTGCTGCGCACGCCCCGGAATGACGAGTTGACGACAGCAACGTCTCCGATGACGACGGAGACTTTCGGCCCAAAATGGGCATCTTGCAGAAAATCTCGACCGCGACACCGCGGCGTGTGTTACACCTCGACGGCAACAAGGACGTGCGCATGACATCCACCGTCGATCTGGCGAAGCTGCATATCGATGACTTTCGGCCGCATCAGGATACGGAGTTCGAGATGCAGGCGGCGGATCGCGTCGTGGCGCTGAAGCTCGCCAAGGTCGAGCCCGCCGGCAACAGCGGCCGGCCGGGCGGCGCGTTCTCGCTGCTGTTCGAGGGGCCGAAGGGCGCGTGGTTGCCGCAGGCGATCTATCCGGTGCGGCATCCGGCGCTCGGCGTGATCGAGATTTTCCTGGTGCCGGTTGGTCCGCTTGCGAACGGCAACGGCTATCAGGCGATCTTCACCTGAATGTCGGCGGCCTGATCGTCATAGCTCCCTGGCGCGCGCCAGCGCATCAGGTCGTAGACGCCCTTGTCTTCGTCGGTGACGAAGCCGAGCCGGCGATACAGCCGCATCGCCGGGTTGAGCTTCTCGACATGGATCGAGACGTCCTTGCCGGCGGCCGCTGCCTCGTCCATCGCATCGCGCAGCAGCGCTCCGCCGTAGCCCTTGCCGCGATGCGCCGGCATGAAGGCGATGTCGACGATGCGGTGCTGGCTCGGCCACCGCTCGATGTAGAACCGGCCGATGTCCTCGTCGCCCCGCACGATCACCAGCCAGTCGGCGTTCGGATAGTATTTTTGGTAATGCGTATGCTGGGCGCGGAATTGCTGCTCGAGAAAGGCCGCCTTATCCGGCTCGCTCCACGGCACCGGCGCCAGCTCCTCGGCGCGGGTCGAGGCATAGAGCCGGCCGACGAACGACAGATCCGCCTCCGCCAGGCGGCGAAAGCGGCAACCGGAAGCGGCCGCGCGCACCCAGCCGAATGCAGGCGCGAGCATGCTGGTGCCTGGCACGTCGAGATCCAAAACGACCTCAGCCTCGTGCCGGGTAGACGCCTTGCAGCGCGATGCAGAAGTTCAGCGTGAGGTAAGGCTGCATGTTGTTGTGCGGGAGGCTGCCGCCTGTCATGCCGATCATGGCGGCATTCATCTGGATCAGGGTCGGCGCCGGGCTCCCGGGCACATAGGCGAAGGCCTCGGTCGATTTGCCCAGGATACGAGTCGGGCTGGGGACCTGGATGTCGGCCATGTCCTGCGTACCCACGTTCACCGCGTGGTTGTGAAGCGGTATCTCGCTTTGCAGCAGCGTCACCGAGGGTGAGCCGGTGGTCTCTCCGAGGTCGTACAGCGATAGCCCGGGACCCTGTCCAGGCGCCAGCGGCGCGTTGCCCTGCATGTCGGGAAGCGCAAAGGTCGACTTGCCGTCACCGCCATAGGTGGTGCCGAGCAACGAGAACAACGCCGTATTCTGCGAGATCGGCAAGATCTGTCCGCTGCAGAAGGCCCAGCCTTTGGGCGCGAAGTTGAACGGAAAGATGCGGATCTCGGCGACGAAGGGGTCGGCCATGTTGTCGCGCTCCTAGCTCTGGGTCGGGAAGATGCCGAACAGCGAAATGATGAAGGTGACGCAAAGGAGGGGCTGCAAATTGTCGTGCGGCTGGTTTCCGCCGGTATTCGTCAGCATTCCGGCTGCCATGGGGCCATCGGGCGGCTGGCCGTCGATGTACAAGGCGATCGTGCCGGACGTCTGATCGAGAATGTTTCCCTGCGGATTCGCCCCGGTGACGGTCTGCGTCGAGGCAATGAAGGCGTGCGAATGCTGCGGGATCGTTTGTGTCGTGAGCGTTACGTTTTCAACGCCGCCGGTCTCGCCGATGACATAGCTCGTTCCGCTGCTGGCGGTGCCCATGTGGAGTGGCAAACGGCCGCGCAGATCGGGGACTGCGAAGTTGGACTGCCCGTCGCCGCCATAGGTGGTCCCGATCAGATTGAACAGCGTTTCGTAGTCGGAGATCGGCAACAGGCTGCCGTCACAGAAATTCCATCCCACCGGGGCGAAATTGCCGCCGAACATACGGATTTCGCCTACATAAGGTTGTGCCATCGGCGCTTCTCGTCAGGTCTGCGAGGGGAAAATGCCCTGGAGGGCGATGCTGAAATTGATCGTCAGGAATGGTTGCATGTTCTGATGGGCCTGGCTGCCGCCGACATTGCCTACGGTCAGGGGATTGAGCGTGGTGATGTTGGCCATCGAGGTGCTGTAGCCGTTGTTGAACGCGCCGAGATAGGCGCCCGCATCGATCGGCTGGGTACCGTTGTTGTTGGTGGCGTTGGCCAAATGATTGTGCTGCGCCATCTCGTTGATCGTGAGCGTGTGGCCCTCTTCGCCGCTACGTTGGCCGAGCGTGTAGCCAGAGCCCATGCTGATCGGCACCCGGCCGCGAAGGTCGGGCAGGGCAAAAGTGGTTTGCCCATTCCCGCCATAGGTCGTGCCCAGCAACGAGAACAGCGCCTGATTCTGATTGATCGGCAGCAACTGGCCGTTGCAAAACGCCCAACCCTTTGGCGGAAAGTTGAACGACATCATGCGGATTTCGGAAAGAAACGGCTCGGCCATCGGTCCTCCGCGAATACGTCGTATGATTTGTGAATAATTCGAAGCAATGATGCTGCGTGTGCAACGTCTGCACGATAGCGTGTTTTGCAAACAGTGCAACCTCAACGATTGTCGGGCGTTTGCAATTTTTGCACGTTCGCGTCATTGCAACGGTCACGAATTCTTCACGATTGCGATCGACGCGAATGCAGCGCGACCAAAATGCAGGACGCCTGCCGGATCGTGCCGGCAGGCGTTGTTGTTGCGCGACGTTGGATCAGACCACCAGATCGTGATGGGTCTGGACGTGGTTGTCGACCGGTGTACCGCCCATGGCGGCGAGTTGCGTCTCGTGGCCCGACCACCAGGCTGTGCCGGAACTGGACTGCCCACTGAACAGATCGGTCAGTGCCTGGGCATTCTGGGCAAACGCCGCGAGGTCGGAGTGGCTCGCGCCGGTAGGCGATGGGTTGGTCGTCTGCTGGCCCGCGAACGTATCGGTCTGTGCGAACACGAAGTTCTGTTGCGTGTAACTGGTGCTCGGCGTCACGCCGGTTTTCGCGACGTCGGCGGCGCTCGGCAGCCGCCGCTCGCCGTCGGCAATGCCGATATACATCAGGTCGTGGACATCGGACGGCGAGATGGTGTCGGGGAGGCCGAGCACATGTCCCAATTCATGCGTCACGGTGGTCAGGAGATCGAGATGCCCCGCCGCTGCGGTCGACGAATCGGTCAGCAGATCGGTGCCGGACGCAT
Source organism: Bradyrhizobium uaiense (assembly GCF_010811875.1). Taxonomy (GTDB): domain Bacteria; phylum Pseudomonadota; class Alphaproteobacteria; order Rhizobiales; family Xanthobacteraceae; genus Bradyrhizobium; species Bradyrhizobium uaiense. The sequence continues at coordinate 6,488 of NZ_VKHP01000204.1, read as the reverse complement.
TGAGGGCGTGCGTGAACTCGAAATTGTCCGACGGTGTCGGGTCGATGTACCAGCCGTGGCCGGCGGCAGCGGTGTCGATCGTGATGTGGCCGGCACTTTCCAGACCGACAATCTGGCCCCCCAGATCGGCGACGCTGAAGGTCACGGCATGCAGGAGGAAGAGCTGGGCCGTGCTGGCGCCTGCTGCCGCCCATTGGGCGATCGCCGACGACACCACCGAGTTGAGTTCGCTCTGTGTCAGGTGGGTTTCACCGGGGGGCGCGACATCGGCCTGAACGCCGCCGTCGGCGGCGAGCAGCGGCGATGCGCCGAACCCGTGGGTGCTGGCCGCCGCGACGCTGACTGTCGGCGCCGTGGTGACGGTATTGTGCGCCAGAACGTAGCTCGCAATTGCGGCGGTATCGGTCGCGCTGCCGCTGTAGGACGTGCCATCGCCCGCGTGCAGGCCGACGGTGGTGTTGTCGCGATCGCGCAGCCGGATATCGGTGCCGCCATTCGCGCCCGATCCGAGGAACTGATTTTTCTGGGCACCGCTGCCGCCCAGCGTCAGCGAGACGCTCTGCGCATCGCCCGCGACCGTGCCGGCGTTGAGCTCAAAGCCGTGATTGCCGAATCCGCCGGGGTTGGACACCGTGTTGCCCATGACGATTGCGGTCAATAGGGCGTTGCCGCCGTCGACCGCGTCACCGGTCTGCAGGTAGATGCCGTCGTTGTTGTACTGATACAGATGGTTGTTGGTGATCGTGACGCTGGAATTGGCGCCGCCATCGGTGATGAAGCCGATGTCGCTGCCCTGGGCGGATCCGCTATTGGCAGTGCCCGCGACGCCGATCGTGTTGGAATCGATCGTGCCGGTAAATGAGCTTGCTCCCGATCCGGTGCTGATACCGAGCGCCGAGCCGAGGGCATCGCGCATGGTATTGTTCGCAATGTCGAAGGTCAGGTTGGCGTGGTCGCCGGTCCCGCCGGAACTGATGGTGATGCCGCCGCCGCCAGATACGATGTTCTGGTTGTTGTTCGAGAAGCTGTTTCCGAGCGCGGTGGTCGCGCCGCCCAGCACCAGGTCCGAGCTGACGCCGCCATGCAAATCGAGCTGGAACAGGTCGCCGCGCGCCGACGTGAACGTCGAGCCCTGAATCGTCGCGTTGAACGTTCCGTCGGTGGCCTGGAACACCAGCGCATCGCCCGACTGGTTTCCGGACGCCGAATTGGTGGCGAAGGTCGAGCTGGTGATGGTGATGCGGTTGAGGGTCTGACCGCTGTTGTTGAAGACGTGGAACGCATCGAGTGCCGCGCCCGTGAAGGTCGAGTTGGTCACCGAGGCCGTGCCGGACAGGCCGGTGAAGTAGACGTCGCCTTCGCCGATGCCGCCGACATTGTCGCCGTTGGTGCCGGTCACCGTCGTGTTGCCGAGGGTAAGGCCGGTGACGCTGGTGCCGACAATGCCGTAGTTCTGGAAGTCGTGCATCGTCAGATAGGAGATCTCAACATCCTTGGTGTTGTTCAGGTAGATGCCGCTGCCCTGCGTCGTGCTGCCGTCGGCGCCGGTCTTGTCGGCGATCGTGCCGCCGCTGCCCGCCGTCGAGCCGTCGCCGGTGACGTGCAGGCCGCCATTGCCGGCGGCCGTGCCGGTATTGGAGAGGATGATGCCGTTGTTGGACCCGCCACTCGACGTGATGCTCTGAAAGGTGATGTTGCCCGAGCCGATATTGGTGTTTTCGACGTCGAGCGCGGTGCCGGTGCCTGATGTGATGGAGTTCGCGTTGCCGGTGACGGTGATCGTGCCGCCATGGGTGAAGCTCATGCCGGCGCCGCCGGCGGTCTTGATGGTGATGTCGGACATCGAGACGGTACCGACATTGTTGCCGTCGTCGCTGATGCCAATACCGGTCGAGGCCGAGGTGTCGATGCTGACGCCGGTGATGGTGTGGCCCGACGTGCCGAGCAGGTCGATGCCATTGTCGGCGCCGGTGACCTTGATCACCGGATCCGAGCCGGAGCCGGCATTCGCGGTGACCACCTGGCCGGTCACCGGATTGGTGAACTGCAGGGTATGGCTGCCGCCGATCAGGTTGACGCCATTGGCGAGATTGATGCCGTTGGCTTCGTTGTAGGTGCCGGTGCCGGTGCCGTGCTCGAGCACGACGTAGTCGCCGGAGCCGGCCGGATTCGCGGCGTTGAAGGCCGCGATCGAGGTGTATGGATTGGCCTGGGTGCCGGCGTTGGTGCTGCTGGTGGCCGAATTGTCGATATAGAACACCTGCGGGACGACGCCGACATGGAAGCTCTGTGGGCCCGATGAGAGCGGGCTGCCGGTGCCGGTGTGGCCGTTATCGTTGATGTTTAGCGAGATCGTGTCCGCCCCGGTGAAGCCGTCGTCGCTGTTATAGGTCAGCGTCGCCAGCGCGGTGTTGATCTGCGCGATCGTGCCTGTGAGCGTGACGGTGTGGCTGCCGTTGTTGGTGAAGCTCGCGAGGCCCGTGGTGTTGAAGTTCAGCGCGCCGTGGCTGGAGGTGATCGTCGCGATCTCATTGCCACCCGCGGAATCGATGTCGGCGACCGAAAGCCCCGATATCGCGAGGTTGGTGTGTGAGAATGCAGTCCCGACCGATGCATCCGACGGCACCGTCGCGGTGGGCGGATCGTCGATTGCGGTGACGGTCTGGCTCGCATTTGCGGAACCGGTGTCGTTGCCGCCGTTGGCGGTGCCGCCGTCGTCGACCGCGGTCACGGTATAGGAACGCGCCGTGGTATCGGGGGGCTCGCCGGTGTTGTTGAACTGAACCAGATCGAGCACGGCATTGTAGTGCGCGATCGTGTCGGTGCCGGTCAGGGTGACGGTTTCGGTGCTGGCCGTGCTGGTGATGGCGAAGTGGATGCTGCCAATGTCGCCGCTCGAGCCGGCGTGACCCGAGATCGAGAGCGCGTCCGAAGGCTTGAGGTCGTTCAGCTCGAAGGTCGCGCTGATCAGGTTGGTGCTGTCGACGTCGGTGATCGTGAGGTTGGGGGCAATCGTGACCGGGACGGAATTCGCCGGCGGCGTGCCGACCGGCGGCTCGCTGAAGTTGGTGATCGCGCCGATTGTCACCACCGGCGGGTTGTTGACCGGCGTCACATTGATGGTGTCGGTCACGGGCGTGCTGTCGACGATGCCGTCGTTGGCGATGATGGTGACCGTGCGGGCCAGCCCGGACGGGTTGTTGCTGGTGTTGAGATAAGTGATCGAATCCAGCGCCGTTTGATAATGCGCGACCGTATCGTTGCCGGTCAGCGTCAGCGTGCCGTGTACGGCATCAAACGTTCCAGTGATGGTGGCGGTATTGACGAAGGCGAGCACGTCCTGGCCGCTGACATAGTTGCCGGTGATCTGGACGGTGGCATGCGCGAGATTGGCCGAATCGGAATCCGTGACGGTCAATGCCGGGTCGAGCGCGGTCGCGGGTTGCCCCTCGAGATAGTTCAGGGTGTGGCCGGCGGTGACGACGGGCGGCGCATCCGGGGGAGCCACCGTTTCGGTGTTCGAGGTGCCGGTGATGGCGGCGCTGACGGTGTCGGTCGCGGTGATAGTCTGGCTGCCCGCGGTCTCGAATGTTTCGCCGAAGGTGCCGACGCCGTTGGTCAGCGTCATGTTGGCCGGTAGCACCGCGCTGCCGTCGGTCGAGGTGAAGTGCACCGTGCCCGCATAGCCGGTGGCCACGTTGTTGTGTGCATCGAGCGCGGTGACGGTGACCGAACCCGGAACGTTCGCCCTGCCGTTGGCGGGGATGCTGACCACAAAGTGCGTGGCCGCGCCCGGGGCGACCGTTTCGGCGTTCGAGATGCCGGTGATGATGGCGCTGACGGTGTCGGTCGCGGTGATGGTCTGGCTACCGGCAGTATCGAGGGTCTCGCTGAAGCTGCCGGTGCCGTTGGTCAGCGTCATGTCGGCGGGCAGCACGGCGCTGCCGTCGCTCGACGTGAAGTGGACTGTGCCGGTATAGCCGGTGACGACATTGCCGAAGGCATCGAGTGCGCTCACCGTGCCAGAACCGGGCGTTCCTGCCGTTCCACTGGCCGGAATGGTCACGCCAAGATGAGTGACGGCGGCAGCCGTGACCGTCTCGGCGTTCGAGGTGCCGGTGATGGCCGAGCTGACGGTGTCGGTCGCGGTGATGGTCTGGTTGCCGGCGGTGTCGAGGGTCTCGCTGAACGTGGCGGTGCCGTTGGTCAGCGTCATGTTGGCCGGCAGCACCGCCTGGCCATCGGTTGATGTGAAGTGCACCGTGCCTGCGTAGCCGGTGGCGACGTTGCCGAAGGCGTCGTATGCGGTGATCGTGGCCGAGCTTGCCGAGCCCGCCGTTCCGCTGGCCGGAAGGGTGACCACGAAGTGCGTGGCGGCGCCCGCCGTGACGGCCTCGGTGTTCGAGGTGCCGGTGATGCCGGCGCTGACGGTGTCGGTCGCGGTGATGGTCTGGTTGCCGACGGTCTCAAACGTCTCGCTGAAGCTGCCGACGCCGTTGGTCAGCGTCATGTTGGCCGGCAGCACGGCGTGGCCGTCGGTCGAGGTGAAGTGCACGGTACCCGAATAGCCGCTGGCGACGTTGTTGTGGGCATCGAGTGCGGTGACGGTCACCGTGCCGGGTGTGCCAGCTGTTCCGTTGGCCGAGATGCTGACCAGGAGATGCGTGGCGGCACCCCCCGCCACCGTCTCGGCGTTCGACGTCCCGGTGATGCCGACGTTGGCGGTGTCGGTCGCGGTGATGGTCTGGTGGCCTGCGGTATCAAAGGTCTCGCTGAAGCTGCCGACGCCGTTCGTCAGCGTCGCGTCGGCGGGCAGCACGGCGCTGCCATCGCTCGACGTGAAGTGGACTGTGCCGGTATAGCCGGTGGTGACATTGTTGAAGGCATCGAGCGCAGTGACGACCACCGAACCCGGCGTTCCCGCCGTGCCGTTGGCGGCAAGGCTGACCGAAAAATGGGTTGCGACGCCCGGCGTCACGATCTCGGCATTCGAAGTCCCCTTGACCGTGCTGTTGGCGGTGTCGGTCGCGGTGATGGTCTGGCTGCCGGCGGTATCGAGGGTCTCGCTGAAGCTGCCGGTGCCGTTGGTCAATGTCACGTCGGCCGGCAGCACGGCGTGGCCGTCGGTCGACGTGAAATGAACCGTGCCTGTGTAGTTGGTGACGACGTGGTTCAAGGCATCGAGCGCGGTGACGGTGACCGTGCCCGGCGTGCCCGCCGCACCGTTGCCCGGGATGCTGACCGCGAAGTGCGTGGCGGCACCCAGCGTCACCGCGATGGTGAAGGTCTGCGAGCTGGACAGGGTGCCGTCGCTCGCCGTCGCAGTGACGGTGTAGGCGTGACCGGGGGCGCTCGTGTAGTCGATCTTGCTGGGATCGGCAACGGTGATGACGCCGGTATTGGGGTCGATCTTGAAGCCGCCACCCGAGGTGTCGCCGGTCAGGGTATAGGTCACGGCATTCATGTCGGCCGCGGACGCAGTGATGCCGACGAGCGTGCCGGCGGCGGATCCTTCCGCGACCTTGTTGGCTGCTGCGTTGCTGTCGACCGGCGTCGAGGGCGCAACGTCAGTGACGCCGATGACGAAACTCTGCGAGCTCGTCGCGATGCCGTCGCTCGCCTGAACGGTGATGGTGTAGGCGTGACCGGGGCTGGTCACGTAATTGACCTTGGTGGGATCGGCGACCGACACCACGCCGGTGTTCGGGTCGATCTTGAAACCGCCATTGGAGCTGTCGCCGGTCAGCGAATAGGTGACGGGATTGCCGACGGCGCTGGTGGCCTGCGCGGTGATGTTGACCAGCGTGTTGACCGCGGCGCCCTCGGCGACCGTGTTGTTTCCCGCATTGGCGTCGACGGGCGGCGAAAGCGAGTCGGCGACAGGCGGCCAGGGCGTGCCGGGAGGGCAGCCGAGGTACAGATATTGCAGACCATACGTGTCGGCGAACGCCTGGGCAGCCGAGTCGAGGACGATGTGACCGGTCGAATCGAGCTGAAGTGCCGGGCGTGTTAAACCACCGATTGTATAAGCAGGTATGGTCGTCATGAGCGCTCCTGCGACCGGCGTGGAAGCCGATCAATAATTACATTTGCTGGATGCGAGGACGTGTGAAGCGGTTCACACGTTGAGGTTGACCATCCGCGATCGGAGTTTGCGCCAGGCTGGCTGCAATGCCGGACGACCGCGATGTCCGCGGAATCGTGACATCAGCAGGTCAAATGCGCTTGCCATTACGTAGTCGCTTTCACTTACACGCGCCGCGATAAAGCCCAATGAATGTTCGGGAAAAATGCGGCCGGCCAACAAAATTTACTCTTTGGCAACCACGACCGTATTGGCGATATTTCCGAGTGTCAATGTGTGCCCGGATGACACAACGCGGTTAGCCTTGATCGAGGCGATGCAGCGAGAGGTAGAGTGCTGTAATTCGATGATTTTCCGTCGCCGGGAGCCCGGCGCGACTCTGCCGCAAGCAGGATCGGCGCGA
>NZ_VKHP01000203.1 GCF_010811875.1 Bradyrhizobium uaiense | reverse complement strand
GCTTCTCAAAGCTCAAGCAGTTCCGACGTGTCGCAACCCGCTTCGAAAAAACGGCCCGGAATTACCGGGCCGTCGTCACTCTCGCTGCCATTGTTCTATGGATGCGCTAGTGTCCACACCACCTAGCCCTGCGCCGCTGCGATGCGCTCTTGATTTCTCGCAGGTGCGAGGTGAAATTCCGGTCCGGCTGCGGTTGAAACCCGGCCTCGTCTCGCGCTAGGACGCAGTGTCGCGCCCACAAGCACCATAGTGTCACATCTCCGCGACCGAGGGCCGCAGCCGCGGTTCCCGTTTCCGGCTTCACTTTTATCAGGCCCTGCCCATCTTAGGGGGCGTTTCCCCATGCCGGGGAATCCTTTGAGGAAACCAACATGAATTTCTCGCAACGCACGCGTGGAATTATTCGGGCGATCGCCGTCATGATGGCGCTGGCGCTGCCCGTCATGATGACCGTTTCGGCAGCCGACGCCCGCGTCGGCGGCGGCGGCTCGCGCGGCTCGCGGACATTCTCCGCGCCGCCCTCGACCAACACTGCGCCGGGCTCGGTTGCGCCGTTGAACCGTACCTTCAGCCAGCCCGGCAGCCCGGGCATGAGCTCGCCGGCGGCGGCGAATTCCGGCGGCCTGTTCGGCCGTGGCGGAATGGGTCGTGGCCTGCTCGGCGGTCTCGCCGCGGGCTTCCTTGGCGCCGGCCTGTTCGGCATGCTGTTCGGCGGTGGCCTGTTCTCGGGTCTCGGCGGCCTGTCGTCGATGCTCGGCCTGCTGCTGCAGATCGGTCTGATCGTGCTCGTGGTCCGGCTCGCGATGTCGTGGTGGCAGCGCCGCAATGCGCCGGCCGCCGCTTACGCCGGCGGGCCTGACGTCGGTCCTGGCCCGCAGGCGAACGCCCGTTCGGGCTTCGGCTTCGGCATCGGCGGCGGATCGAGCGCGCCGGTCGAGATCGCACCTCGCGACTACGAGACGTTCGAGCGACTGCTCGGCGACATCCAGACTGCGTGGTCGAACGAGGACATCGCGAAGCTGCACACGCTCGCGACGCCCGAAATGGTGTCGTACTTCTCGAAGGATCTCGAGGAGAACAAGGCGCGCAACGTCACCAACAAGGTGACCAATGTGAAGCTGCTGCAGGGCGATCTCGCGGAAGCCTGGCGCGAAGGCGACAGCGAATATGCGACCGTCGCAATGCGCTACTCGCTGACCGACACTATGCTCGAGCGCGGCAACGGCCGTCAGGTCAGCGGCGGGCAGCCGGAGGAGGTCACCGAGGTCTGGACCTTCGTGCGCCAGCGCGGCGGCAATTGGGAGCTTTCGGCGATCCAGCACACCAACTGATCGCTTGCCCGAGACGACAGATGGAAAGCGCCGCGGCATGGTTCGCGGCGCTTTTGTTTTGTGGGCTTCATTCGCGTGTCGCGGTGCCGGAATATCCGGACAGGCCGCGGGTTCATGTCAGCGGACCATAACAACCATCGGGAGGATCATAGGATGAAGATCGTTGCGCAGATCGCGGTTCCGGCCTGTCTTGCGTTCGTCGTCATGGCTGCGCCGCCGGCCGCGGCGCAGACCGCCGACACCAGCTTCTTCGTGACCAGCAACGGCATCGGCAATGGCGGCAATCTCGGCGGCCTCGCCGGCGCCGACAATCACTGCCAGACCCTGGCGCAGGCCGCGGGCTTCGGTGCGCCGAAGACGTGGCGCGCCTATCTTTCGACCCAGGCGGCCGATGGCAAGCCCGCGGTGAATGCGCGCGACCGCATCGGCAAGGGGCCGTGGAAGAATTTGAAGGGCGTGGTGGTCGCCAAGGATGTCGCCGACCTCCACAGCGCCGGCAACAATCTCACCAAGCAGAGCGCCCTGTCCGAGAAGGGGGAAGTCCTCAACGGCGCCGGCGACACGCCGAACCGCCACGACGTGCTGACGGGATCGCAGGCGGACGGCACGGCGTTTGCGGCCGGTGAGGACCGCACCTGCAAGAACTGGACAAGCAGCACGCAAGGCGCCGCCATGGTCGGGCATTTCGACCGCAAGGGCCTGCGCGACGACGAGCCGTCAAAATCCTGGAATACGTCGCATCCGTCGCGTGGCCCCGACGGCGGCTGCTCGCAGGCCGATCTGAAGAGCACCGGCGGCGCCGGCCTGCTGTACTGCTTCGCGGCGAATTGAGAGATAACGAACGACACGTCATTGCGAGGAGCTCGCGACAAAATTGCAAAGCAATTTTGCGCTGAAGCGACGAAGCAATCCATCTGTCCGCATATGCGGCGCGATGGATTGCTTTGCGGAGCCTGTCATCGGGCGCGTTCGCGCGACCCGTTGGCTCGCAATGACGGTGATAGCACGGCAGAATACTAACAACCGCCGCCGCACACGCGCTTAGCTCTTCTTGCGCTTTGCGGTCTTCTTCGCGGCTTTCCTGACGGTCTTCTTGGCAGCTTTCTTTTTCTTCGCGGCTTTCTTCTTGGTCGCGAAATAGGCCTCGACCTTCTTCGAGGAATGTCCGACCTCGGCCACCGCGGCCTTGAGCCGGGCAGGGGTCACCTTGAACTTCTTCGACCAGTAGCGGACCTCGTAGGGCTGGTTGATCGCGATCCGTGCGCGGTCCGCGGCCATGTGCCGCTGTTCTTTGAAATAGGCCTCCACCTTCCTGGCGGAGTGTCCGACCTTCTTGACGGCGGCTTTGAGCTTCGCCGGCGTGACCTTGAACTTCTTGGACCAGTACGCAACCTCGTAGGACTCGCTCAGCGCGATCAGAGCGCGATCCTGTGCGCCCCGCTTCTTCTTGTTGTCCGCCATCAGATGATCCTTCATCGAAGATTCCACGTTGGAACCTTAGCAGTCCCCGCGCGGTTCGCACAGGCAGCCTGTGCGCGATGGACGATCTGACCGTATCGCGGCTACGATCTAGATGACGGGCAGCGATGCGGCGAAGTTTTTGGAGATAAGTCCATGCACTATCAGCTCTACTACTGGCCGATGATCCAGGGTCGCGGCGAATATGTCCGCCTCGCGCTCGAGGATGCGGGCGCAGATTATACCGATGTCGCACGGGCTAAGGGCGGCACAGGCGCCATGATGAAGATGATGGACGCGCACAAGGGCACGCCGCCCTTTGCGCCGCCGTTCCTCAAGGCCGGCAGTCTCGTGATCGGGCAGACCGCCAACATCCTGCTCTATCTCGGCGCGCGCCACGGCCTGGCACCGAAGGCGGAGGCGGGAAAGCTCTGGGTGCACCAATTGCAGCTGACCATCGCGGACTTCGTGCTGGAGATCCACGACACCCATCATCCGCTCGGTCCGTCGCTGTACTACGAAGACCAGAAGGCGCCGGCGAAGAAGCGCACGGAGGAGTTCTGGAAATCGCGAGTGCCGAAATATCTCGACTACTTCGAGGACCTGGTCGCGGCGAACGGCGGTTCGTTCCTCACCGGGCGCCGGCTGACCTACGTCGACCTGTCGCTGTTCCAGATCGTGGAAGGCCTGCGCTACGCATTTCCGAAACGGATGGCGAGGTACGAGAAGAAGGTGCCACGGCTGCTCGCGCTGCGCGATCGCGTCTCCGAGCGGCCGAACATCAAGGCCTATCTGGCGAGCGAACGGCGGATTCCGTTCAACGAGGAGGGGATCTTCCGGCGCTACAAGGCGCTGGATTTGTAGGTCTCGTCATTCCGGGGCGGTCCGCAGGACCGAACCCGGAATCTCGAGGTTACGGCGCGAGATTCCCCGATGCGCAATTGCGCATCTGATGTTCACGCTTCGCGTGCCCCGGAATGACTGCTTCGCAGTCACCGGCTCTTCCCATCCACCGGCGTCATCGCGATCCTCGACAGATCGATGCCGTCGATGCAGCTGACATTGAGCGCCACGATGTCGGTGCCATCGGGCTTGTTGACACGCGCGAACACGTCGACGCCGCAATCGATGCAGAGTTGATGACGGATCGCATGGCGGTTGAAGAGATATTCCTTCAGGTTCTCGGCACCGGCGCGAAGTTGGAAGCTCGTTGGCGGCATGAACACGAAGTGCAGGCCCTTCTTGGTGCAGATCGAGCAGTTGCAGGCGGTGACCATGGCCATGTCGGTGGTGCATTCGAAGCGCACCTGTCCGCAATGGCAGCCGCCGGTGTAGGTCTTGTTCTCTGCCATGATGGTTCCTCACCACAGTCCGGGCACGAGACGATAGCGCACCCGCGCCGCATAGTCGGCATAGCCTGACAATCCCGCCACCAGCGTGCGCTCCTCGATCCCGGTGCGGAACGCGAACATCGCGAAGAACACCGGCACGAAGGCGAGGCCCCACCACGAGCCGAGCGTCAGCGGCACGCCGATGAAGAACAGCATCACGCTCGCATACATGGGATGGCGGACCAGCGCGTAGGGACCGGTCGAGATCACGTGATGGTGGCGCTCGGTCTGCACCTTCACGACCGGCGCCGCGAACGAATTGGTGCGGAACACCCACAGGATCAACACGGTCGAGAGCAGATACAGCGCCAGGCCGAGCACGATTAGCGCTACGCCGGCATTGGCGCCGCCAAAGCGGCGATCGAGCCCCATCGCGACGAACCACAGCACCGCGACGACGAGGAACACCAGCATGAAGCGCTTGTCTTCGGTCGGCTGGCCCTCACGCGCGGTGAGACGCATGCGCTCGGCCAAGAGGCCAGGATCGACCTTGGCAAGCCACAGCCCGCAGGCCGGGCCGATCAGCGCCGAGGCGATCAGATAGGCCCACGCGCCGGGCCAGTGCAGCGTGCCGGCGAAGGCAAACAGCAGCGCGGCCATGGCGATGACGAAGAAGGTGTTCTGCAGGAGGAGCTTTGCGATCATGGGAGGCTCCGCGATTCCGACAGCGATTATCGCACCCTTTTGCCGGCAAGCGTGCGGCCGCGATCATCAACTTTCGGAGCGGATGAGGTGTTCCAGCGTCGCGGCCGAACTTACAGTTAGATAAGCAATTGCTTATGCGGCGAAATGCCGGATTGCGAGCCGACGGAATCGCGCATCACCGGCGCAGGTCCTTCACTCGTTGTTGCCGCGCCGGACCGTGATCGAGGCGTCGGTCCTGTTGCGCGTGCATTCGAGATTCAGGCGGCGATAGCGCATCGTGATGGTGTTGCCGCGCAGGATGCCCATTCGCTTCAGGCAGCGCGAGGTGCCGGTGGTGGCGTCGTCCTTCGGCACGGTGAAGATCAGCGCGGTGGCCGAGCCGACCAGGTTGAAGAACTCCGGCTTCATCTTGCGATCGGTCTTGGCATAGAGCTCGATCGAATAGTCCTTGCCGCGGCAGCCGAGCGACAATTCCTTGGCAGCCGGGTGTGTGAGGTATGTGATGTTGGCGGCGCTGAAATTGACCTTCAGCCCGTCGATCTGGCCGGCGAGCTGCTTGGCGATGTCCACGCAGGGATCGGCATGCGCGGCCGAGGCGGCGAAGGTGGTCGCCAGCGCGATCAGTGCGGCAGGCAGGGTGGAGCGGATGCTGAAAGAGCGTCGGCGCAACGGTGCTGTCACGAAATACCCCCGCGGTATGGAAATACGCGAAGCTACATGCAGGCTCCCGCGAAGCGCGTCAATATCGCCGCTCCGTCAGGACGGGCACTTTCCGTCCTGCGCCTTGGAGGCCCCGGCGGCCCGACGCTCGCAATCATTGCCATAGGTCTTGCCGTCACAGCCGCACACCGGCTTGAAGATCTTGTTGCAGATCGTCGGCCGGAACGCGCAGGTGCCGGACTGGTCGGCACGGCCGCAGCTGCTGGGTTTGAACTGGCAGAATTGGCCGCGACTGCTGCATTGCAGGCCGGCGAGGCCGCCGCACGGCCTGCCGAGGCGGGCCGCATCGGCGCCGCTCGGGAACGCGATCAACAAGGCCAGCGCCGCAAACCGGATGAAAAGCGCTGTCTTCATGAAGGCCTCCTGACGGCTTCCCCGGCCGGTTGGCGGTGTGCTGCGCGTTGTGGCAACCCGAGATTACCGTGGCATGAAACCTAGCACGTGGATTGCCGGTCCCGCGCATGGCTGGAAGGCAGCCGGCTTCCCTTTCCTTTGCCCGAAAAAGGCTTAGAACGGCTCTACATTGCCGACGGCCCTGCGGCCGGACCGGCCTTTCGAACCCGACCTGCAAGCCCAAAGAGCAGCTCATGAACGCCCCCTCCGCCTTCCCCGACCAGCAGAAGCCCGTTCCGCCCTACAAGCACACGCCCTTGTTCCCGCTTGGTGCCGACACCACGCCCTACAAGAAGGTGACGAGCGAGGGCGTCCGGGTCGAGAAGGTCTTGGGCAAGGACATGCTGGTGGTGTCGCGGGAGGCGCTGCGGGCGCTCTCCGAGGCGGCCTTCGGCGACATCAACCACTATCTGCGGCCGGGCCATCTGAAGCAGCTGCGCTCGATCCTCGAGGACAAGGAAGCCAGCGACAACGACAAGTTCGTCGCCTTCGACTTCCTCAAGAACGCCAACATCGCGGCCGGCGGCGTGCTGCCGATGTGCCAGGACACCGGCACCGCGATCATCATGGGCAAGAAGGGCTGCAACGTCATCACCGACGGCGAGGACGAGGCCGCGCTGTCCGAAGGCGCGCGCGACGCCTATCTGCGCCGCAACCTGCGCTACTCGCAGGTCGCTCCCTTGTCGATGTACGAGGAGAAGAACACCGCCAACAACATGCCGGCGCAGTGCGAGATCTACGCCGAGGGTGACGACGCCTACAAGTTCATGTTCATGGCCAAGGGCGGCGGAAGCGCCAACAAGAGCTTCCTGTTCCAGGCGACGCCATCGGTGCTGACCAAGGACCGGCTGCTGGCGTTCCTGAAGGAGAAGGTGCTGACGCTCGGCACCGCGGCGTGTCCGCCGTATCATCTTGCGATCGTGATCGGCGGCACCTCGGCCGAGCTCTGCATGAAGACCGTGAAGCTCGCCTCGGCTCGCTATCTCGATGCGCTGCCGACCCACGGCTCGCCTGATGGCAATGCGTTCCGCGATCTCGAGATGGAGCAGGAAATCCTCAAGATGACGCAAAGCCTTGGGGTGGGCGCGCAGTTCGGCGGCAAGTATTTCTGCCACGACGTGCGCGTGATCCGCATGCCGCGCCATGGCGCCTCGCTGCCGATCGGGCTCGGCGTCTCCTGCTCGGCTGACCGCCAGGTACTCGGCAAGATCACCAAGGACGGTGTCTATCTCGAGGAGCTCGAGCACAATCCGGCGCAGTATCTGCCCGCGGTCGAGCAGTCGCTCGGCGGCGAGGTCGTCAAGATCGACCTCAACAAGCCGATGAAGGAAATCTTGGCGACGCTGTCGCAATATCCGATCAAGACCCGCGTCTCGATGACCGGCACCATGATCGTGGCGCGCGACTCCGCGCACGCCAAGCTGCGCGAGCGGCTGGAGAAGGGCGAGCCGCTGCCGGATTATTTCAAGAACCATCCGGTCTACTACGCCGGTCCCGCCAAGACGCCCGACGGCTACGCCTCCGGCGCGTTCGGCCCGACCACGGCCGGCCGCATGGATTCCTTCGTCGACCAGTTCCAGGCTGCCGGCGGCTCGATGGTGATGGTCGCCAAGGGCAACCGCGCGGTCGCGGTGCGCGAGGCCTGCAAGAAGCACGGCGGCTTCTATCTCGGCTCGATCGGCGGCGCCGCTGCGAACCTCGCCGAGCACTGCATCAAGAAGGTCGAGGTAGTCGAGTATCCCGAGCTCGGCATGGAGGCGATCTGGCGCATCGAAGTGGTGGACTTTCCGGCCTTCATCATCATCGATGACAAGGGCAACGACTTCTTCAAGGAATTGAATCTGGGTTGAGGGCGACTGGCCTCGACGGATTCTCCAACGGCTGGGTCGCCGTCACCATCGACGGCGACCGGCGCACGATCTCTTTTCACAGCGATATTGCGGATGCGCTGGCGCGTCCGTTCGACCGCGCCGGGATCGATATCCCGATCGGCATGACCGATGACGGCGAGCGCGGCTGTGACCGTCTCGCCCGTGAGCGCCTGCGACCGCACACCTCGCGCGTCTTCACTGGCGCGCGGCGCTGGCTGTGGCAGCAGTTTGACGATCCCGATCAGGCGAATGAAGAAGCGCTGCGCCGCGGCCAGACCCGCGTCTCGCGCCAGCTCTGGCATCTCGGGCGGAAGATCATGGAGGCCGATGCATTCGTGCGTGCGAACACCGCACGCGACATCCGCGAGGTGCATCCCGAACTGGTGTTCCTGCGCTTGAACGATGGCGCGCCGTTGCCGCGCAAGAAGTCGGAGCAGGGCGATGCGCTCCGTTGCAGACTGCTGAAGCGATCGGGCTTTCGCGAGATCGACCGCTGGCTCACCGAGGTGCGGATCGGAACCGGCGCGAAACGCGATGACGTGCTGGACGCCTGCGCCGTGGCGCTCGCGGCTCATGAACCAAGCGGCTGCGTTCCCGGGGGACCGCAGCCGCTGGATGCGCATGATCTGCCGATGCAGATCTGGTTCTAGAGCGTTTTCAAGCGAAGTGGATAGCGGTTCGCGCGAAGAAAACGCGTCAAGAGAAGCGGAGGGGTTACGCGCGCGTGCCGGTGAAGGGGAAGCTGCCCATCGGGCCGATGCCCATCTCGCCGGAGATGCCGTCGCCTGCGACCTTGCCGGTGAATTCGAGCGTCAGCGGCATCGGGTTGGTGATGGAAACCTTCCAGGCGACGTCGTCGCCGTTCACGGTGCCGTCGAAGATTTCGGTGGAGTTGCCGTCGGCGCCCTGCGTGCCGGTGAGTGTGCCGCCCGAGCTCGAAAGCGACAGCGTCGCCTGGCGATCGCCCATCGGCGTCGTCATCGTGAGATTCCAGTTTCCGTCCACCGCCATTGATGTCTCCCCTGAAATAAATCGTGCGCGGGTATAGCCCATCTTGCCGCGCGCGCCTAGTTCGCGGCTGCGGCGATCAGGCGCGGGCGGCGGCGCGCAGCCGGTTTCCGACCAGGAAGCGGAAGGCGACATACTGGATCGCAAAGGCGGCGATCTTGGCACCGAGCAGAACCACCGACACGTAGAACGCCCACAGCTTCATGTCGCCGGTCGCTGCGACCGCGATGGTGCCGGCGGCGAGGACGAACATCAGCCCAGCCCAGGCATAGCCGGCGAAGGTGGCGTATTCCGGAATGGTCTCGGTCACGATCGGCGGCAGATAGCGCAGCATCCAGCCGCGCTTCAGCATGATCGCGCCGATCGCGATGTGGCCGATCGCGGGCTTCGCCAGCACGAAGCGCGGATCGTTGGTGACGAGCGTGGCGCCGCCCAGCACGATCACCAGCCCAAGGCTCGCCCAGGTCATGTAGCCGAGCGCCTGTCCCTTGACGCGGGCATAGGCCACTTGCGCAATGGCGCCCGCGATCGCAACGCCGGTGGCGATCAGCACGTTGTCGGTGGCGAGATAGACCACCAGGAACACGATGGTGGAGAGGAAGTCGCTCGCGAGCCTGGCAAATACGCTCTTCATCGTGGTTGTTTCCGTTTCCTTGGGCGGGTAATTGCTATGGCTACGTTAGTGCGATGGCAGCGCGCTGGCCGACGGCGTGCCGTACTTGGCCGCGCGATAGTGCGGATACCAGCGGGTGAAGCCCACCGCGGCGTTGCGCGCGGCGAAAGCGATCAAGAGGCCCGTCCACAGCGGCAGGGCCGGCACGTAGAGCACCGCGAGGTTGCCGATCAACATCAATAGCGTCGCGGCGGTCCACGCGCCGGTGATCAAATAGTTGACGGTGATGAAGCCGGGCAGCTTCGCGGTCTCGGCATCGACCTGTTCGAGCGCATATTGCCGCGCGAAGGGTTGGCCGATCAGGATCGAGGTGAGCGATACAAGGAGGATGCCGGCATCGACCGCGATCTTCACCGCGATGCCGCTCGCCGTCGCATCGACGAAGGTGAGATAGAAACCGACCGCGGTGAACACGATCACCGAGCCGACGCCGAGGATCTTGATGCTGCGGCCGCGCGCGATATCGAATGCGATGAAGGTGAGGCAGATCAACGTGGCGCAGAGCAGACTTACGGTCGCCGAGGTCACCAGCATCAGCGTAGCGAAGACGCCGTAGGGGGCGAGGATCAGGAAGATCGTCATTGGGAGTCTCGTCAGCTGATCTTTACATCGTAAAGATAGCCTAGGGGCCGGCAAGGAAAGCGTCAAGCGAAATCTTTACAGTGTCAAAATCGTGATATGATGGAGAAAAATAGAGATGAGGCAATGACATAGAGCGTTAGCGGCACTCGGCATTCACCGTCCCGGACCGTCATGGCCGGGCTTGTCCCGACCATCCACGTCTTTCCCGCAAGTGGTGACAAAGACGTCATGCCCGGGACAAGCCCGGGCATGACGCGTGGAGTGGTTGGTGCTCGACGCCTCGGACGATCGGCACCTACTCCGCCCCGACCCAATTGCCGTGGAAGCCATCCGGCACGCGGTGGCCGAGATGGACCAGTGCGGTCGGACCAGCCTCGACATCTTGCGCGTTGAAGACGGCGAGGTCGCTGCGGTTTTCGCGGGCGCGCCAGACCACCGCGAGCAGCCAGCCGTCGCCCTCCGCCGCGTCAGCACCGCGTTCGACGAACACGGGCTCGGAGATCGTATCGCCGGCCGGCAAGAGATAATGGCCGAGCCGCTTGCCACGGCCGTCGACATGCACGATGCCCGACAGCGCACCGAACATCGGCAGATCGGGGTTGGCGCAAGCATACCAGCCGTGATTGCTCGCAAACCCCGCGCGGCGATCGTCGACGCGGGGGAATTCGCCGGTGAGGTCGTCGAGATAGGTTTGCGTGAAGCGGTCGGTGTTGCCGGAGAGGTCGAAAGTCCAGCGGCAATAGCGCGCGCGGTTCTTCTTCGGGTCGGTTTGCGAGCCGTCCGGATGGTTGAACAACGGCGCTTCCTCGAACTGCATCACGTCGGCGATGATGCGGTTGCCTTCTTCCCACGCGTTCATGACATGGAAGACGTAGCAGGTCTCGGCGCGGAACCAGACGATGTCCTTTGAGGAACCGCTGCGCTTCATCACGCCGACATAGGCGCCTTTCTCCGGCTCCCAGGCGTAGGGCGCCTGTCCGCGCATCGCGCGCTGCATGCTGCCGGTGATCGGCAGGATCGGAAACAGCACGTGATTCTCGGTAACGATGAAATCGTGCACCATGCTGGCATACGGCGCTTCGAAGCGTTCGAATCGGCTCACCACGCCGGACGCGCTCACCGCGCCGAACGACAGCGCCGGCGTCAGCGGACCCGCGGCGTTGTAGCCGAAGAACACCATCTCGCCGGTGACCGGATCGATCTTGGGATGCGCGGTGAAGGGACCTGATATCGCGCCCTTGTAGTCACAATAGCCGAGACGATTGAGCGTGCCGGGCTCGATCTCGGTGGGCAAATGGCCTTCCTCGAGCGCAAGCAGGCGGCCGCCATGGAAGATGATGTTGGTGTTGGCGACGCCGCCATCGGTGGTTGTCGTTGCCGGCGTATCCGGCATCTTGCGGCCGAAGCCGCCGAACAGCGCGCGGCCGGCGTCGTGCTCGGCCTGCCATTTTGGCGTGCGGACCCAGCGGTTGCGGTAGCTGGCGCGGCCGTTCTCGAGATGGAAGGCGTGCAGCATGCCGTCGCCGACGAACCAGTGCGCGCCCGGCGCCTCGAACTGCGGATTGGGGCCGTTGCGGTAGAGCGTGCCGTTCAGCTCGCGCGGCAATTCGCCGGACACCTTCAGGAACGGCGCATCGGCTTCGAACGGGATTGGCGCCAGATTGGAGCGCGCCGCGTTGGATGTGACCTGGTCGAGCATTCCGGATCTCCCTGCACTATGATCTTTACACCGTAAAGATATCAGTAGGGATGACGCCGATGATCGTCAAGCAAAATCTTTACAGTGTAAAAATTGCGACCTATAACGGCCGCATGGCAAGATTATCCAAGGAAAACAAGGCGACTCGCCCGGCACAGACCCCGAAGCGCCGGGTTGCGCGAGCCGCTACCGTTCGCCCGGCACCGCGGCGCCGGACCAACGACACGCCGTATCATCATGGCGATCTGCACGAGGCGCTGTTGAAGGCTGCCGAGCGCGTGCTTGAACGTGACGGATTGGCGGGACTGACGTTGCGTGCGGTGGCGCGCGAGGCCGGTGTCTCGCACGCGGCGCCCACACATCATTTCGGCGATCTGACCGGTTTGCTCAGTGAACTCGCGGCGATTGGTTTCCGGCAATTCGGCCAAGCGATGGCGGCGGCGGACGCTTCCGCGGCGACGCCACCCGAAAAGGGCGTGGCGAGCGCCAAGGCTTATGTCGCTTATGCGCAGGCGCATCCCGGCATGTACGGGCTGATGTTCCGCAGCGAGCGGCTCGATCATGCGCGGCCGTCGCTGCACGAGGCGTCGGAGGCATCATTCGCGGGGCTGACCCGCGGCGTCGGTGCCAGCCGGCACGAAGAGATTTCCAAGGAGCAGCTTACGCTGGACCAGGCCGCCGCGATCGCGTCCGCCTGGTCGCTGGTGCACGGCTTCACCATGCTGTTGCTCGACGGGCGCCTCAAGACGATCCTGGATCGGGCACCCGAAGGCACCTCCGCGGAAACGTTGTTGACCGCGATGCTGGGGCGGTCGGCGAGCAAACAACCGCGGCCGTAATCGAGGCCGTCGCGCGATCAGCGCTTGGTGAGCGCTGTGGTCCGGCCACTCTGGCCGACCGTCTTGACCGTGTCCGCGCCGCATTTGAAATCGCGGGCGAAATCGTCGGCGGCTTGCCGCGCCAGTTCGTTGGCGTCGGGATTGGCCGCGACGTCGATATAGGCGACATGGCAGACCTCGCCTGGCGGCAGCCGCGTCACCGCGAGCATCGCCCGCGAGACCGGGCCACCGCGCTTGTCCTGCTCGCTGTTGTCGGCGATCTGCCAGCGCTGGATGATCGCGTACGGCTTGCTGCCGGCGGCGCGCCATTCGATCGTGTCGCCGGTCGAGCTGAATGGGCCGAACCAGGCCTGCGCCGCCGGTTCCCTGGCTGCTGCTTGGTGGCTTCGGCCGACCGAGACCACCTCACGCAGGTCGCCCTCGTTGATCAGCACCACAAGGCCGGACTTTCCCGGGCAAACCCGCGTCGTGCTGCCGTCCTCCTCGTTGGGCTTGCCGATCATGCGGCAGGCCTTCGGCGCTGTTGACGTATAGGAGCTGGTGATCGTTTCAGCGGCAGCCTGACCAGGATTTGCGCCGGCGAGCGCCATAATGATTGTTGCAAAAGCAAGGTATTTCATCGGGGGAAACCTGCGATCCGGACGTTACTTTGTGTCTGACATATGCAATCTGGGGAAGGTTCAACAGACACGCGGGAAACACCTGACAGGCGCGCGGAATCGTCCTAGAAGGGCGGCTTCGCAACTTCTGTCGCGTGCACCTTGCGTGCCGTAGCCTCGATCGTCATGACCACATCATTATCGCACAAGCCCTATCGCGTCGGCCGTTCCCGCACTGGCCTCGGCCTCTTCGCCACCAAGCCGATCAAGAAAGGCACCAAGATCATCCGCTATTTCGGGCCGCTGCTCGACTCGAAGAAGAAGGATGAGGACGCGATCGAGAACAAGTACCTGTTCGAGCTCACCAACCGCTGGACCATCGACGGCTCGATCCGCGAGAACGTCGCCCGCTACATCAACCACGCCTGCCGGCCGAACGCGGAATCCGACGTGAAGCCGCGCAAGCGCAAGGTGTTCATCCGCGCCATCAAGGACATCGAGCCGGGCGACGAGATCAACTACGACTACGGAACCGACTATTTCAAAGCCTATCTGAAGCCGATCGGCTGCAAGTGCGATGCCTGCGAGAAGAAGCGCAAGAAGCAGCGCGCGGAGGCGCGGGCGGAGCGGGTGCGGCTGAAGGAAAAGGCCGAGCGGAAAGCCAAGCGTGAGGCTGAGAAGCTCGCTGAGAAGCGGTCCAAGGAGCGGAAGGCCAAGGCGAAGAAGGCTGCCAAAGCCAATGGCAAGGTCGCCAACGGCAACGCCCTGAATGGCAAAGCCTTGAACGGCAAGCACCTCAACGGCCACAGCCTGACCGCCGCGGCTGGCAAGCGGGTCGCGCCCTCAAAGCGCGCTGCTGCGCGCGTGCTGCAGGCCTGAGTTACGAAACCGATCCTGTTCGACGATTATCATGATGCGCGCGCCGGATGGCGCGCGGGACGCGGCAGATAGGCGCATTCGGCGAGCGTGGTTCCGTCGAGTTCGCGCATGAAGGCTTCGCGGGCCGCCGCGAGCCTGGCTTTCAGCCGGCAGCGCGGCAGCAGCACGCATTCTCCGCCATCATCCCTGAAACATTCGACCAGCGGGCTGCCGCCTTCAAGCGCGCGCACTACCTCGCCGAGCGTGATCGCCCGCGGGGCGCGTGCCAGCGAAAATCCGCCGCCGGCGCCGCGCTGGGTCGCGATGAAGCCGGCCTCGGCGAGGTCACGCACCACCTTGGCGAGGTGATTGCGGGAAATGCCGAATTCGGCCGCGATCTCACCGGTGGCAAACGAACGGTCCGGCTCGCCGGCCAGCCGCATCAGGGCGCGCAGCGCAAAATCCGTGAACGATGTGAGGCGCATGGAAGCCCTTCGAAATCAGCACTTGGCGGATCAGCTATAGCAATCTAAATAGGCATTTGAAATACCTATTTATGGAGGCCCCGCAATGGCGGAGGCAGAGCGCCGCGAGCAGATCACGGCCGGCATCATCGAGCGGACCGGCATCACCGAGGCCCTCATCGAGCAGTTGGTCCATGGCTTCTACGCAAAGGTCCGCAAGGACCCGATGATCGGGCCGGTGTTCGAGGCCAGGATCACCGATTGGGAGCCGCATCTGGCGCAGATGTGCGCGTTCTGGTCGTCGGTCGCGCTGATGACCGGGCGTTATCACGGCACGCCGATGGTCAAGCACATGCCGCTGCCGATTGATGCCGCGCATTTCGACCGCTGGCTCGAGCTGTTCGAGGCGACCGCGCATGAACTTTGCGCACCCGTCGCGGCGGTTCATTTCGTCGAGCGCGCACGCCGCATCGCGTCCAGCCTCGAGATGGGCGTCGCCAGCGGACAGGGCGTGATGCTGGGAGTGGGAGAGAGATTTCGAAGAAATTCTCCGTCATTCCGGGGCTCGCGAAGCGAGAACCCGGAATCCATCGGGCCATAATTTCCGCAGCACAATGGATTCCGGGCTCGCGCCAAGGCGCGCCCCGGAATGACGAACGCGGTTACGCCGTCACCACGCCCTCGCTCCTCCTCAACCCGACATATTGCAGCTCGGCGAACACGCCGGTGGCGATTGCCTGGGCGAGGATGACGATGGTCCCGAGCAGGTTCGGCGTCACCGCGCCCGAGAGCAGCAGCGCGATGCTGGCCAGCGTCCAGGCCGCGTTGCCGGCGACCACCAGCATCACCACCGCCTTCGGCGCGGATGTGCGGCTGCCGAGCCAGCCGACCAGCGCGGTGTAGGCGACCAGGAACAACCCGGTCTCGCGCAGCAACGCTTCCGGCAGGCCGAGCAGCGATGCCAGCGCGCCGGCGTCGAGCACCATCGCGATGGCGGATACGCCGCTGAAGAGCGCGTCGGCAAGCAAGGCGCGGCGCAGCAGCTGGGACGAATGGATCATGGCAGTGTCTCCTCTGGTTGGGATGGGTTGTCAGTGGAACAGGGCCTGCAGCTGACGCCACAGCCGGAGCGGGCACAGCGCCTTGCCGACCCTCATCTCGACCGCGTAGACCTGCGCGAACACGAACACGCCGGTGTCGTGCACGAGCGGCTGGGGCATGTTGAGCGAACGTGCGACCAGCCAGGTGGTTAGATGGAGCAGCCACGGGATCAGGACGGCGAGGGCGCGGATAAGCGACAGCATCAGCATGGTCATCTCCTGTGCCGTGGAAGATGAGCCGCCCGGCGCGCCAATTCGATTACCTCGGGCGTAATGGAACGGGCGAATTTCGCATGGTAGGTTTTGCAGCATGAACGCACATGCATCCACGGCGCGGGCCGAGCCCGCAAAACCCCTCCTTGTCGGCGAGCACCTGCGCGAGTGGCGGCAGCGTCGGCATCTCAGCCAGCTCGACCTTGCCGTCGACGCCGAAATCTCGGCGCGGCATTTGAGCTTCGTCGAGACCGGCCGCTCGGCGCCGTCGCGCGACATGGTCCTCAAACTGGCGGAGCGCCTCGACGTGCCCCTACGCGAACGCAACGTGCTGCTGGTCGCCGCGGGCTTCGCACCCGCATTTCCGCAACGCTCGCTGGAGGATCCCGCGCTGAAATCGGCGCGCGCGGCGATCAATCTGGTGCTGAAGGCGCACGAGCCCAATCCGGCACTGGCCTATGACCGGCACTGGAATCTGGTCTCCGCCAACCGCATGGTGGCGCCGCTGCTCGAGGGCGTGCCACAGCGGCTGCTCGGCCAGCCCTTCAACATCCTGCGGTTGGCCTTTCACCCGGAGGGCTTGGCGCCGCGCACCGTGAACCTGGCGGAATGGGCCGCGCATCTCTTGGAGCGGCTGCACCGGCAATGCGAGGCGACAGCTGATCCGGAGCTGCTCAAGCTCTACCAAGACCTGAAGTCCTATCCGATCCCGGCGCGGTCGGCCCCAATCACGGCGGACAACAACGTCGCGCTTCCGTTCAAGCTCCGCCTCAACGGCGAGATCCTGAGCTTCATCTCGACGACGATGGTGTTCGGCACGCCGGTCGATATCACGCTGCAGGAACTGGCGCTGGAGACCTTCTTTCCGGCCGACGAGCTGACCGCCGAGCGGATGCGGCAGATGGCAGCCAGTATGAAATAGCGGCTTGTCTCGGGGCGCTTTCGGCTTACCTTCCGGGTTCCATTTCCGCCGGGAGCCCCCGCCATGAGCGATCTGAAGCCGCTTCGCCTCGACATCGTCTCCGACGTCGTTTGTCCCTGGTGCTACATCGGCAAGCATCGCATCGAGGACGCGCTCAAGCTGGTGCCTGACGTGCCGGTCGAGGTGTACTGGCGGCCGTTCTTCCTCAACAATTGGGTGCCGCGCGAGGGCATCAGCCGCGACGAATATCTCACCGCCAAGTTCGGCTCGGTCGAGGCCTACAAGGGCATTGCCGGCCGCGTGGTCGCAGCCGCCAACGAGGAGGGGCTCACCTACCATCCCGAGCTCGTCAAGCGGCAGCCCAACACGATCGACTGCCACCGGCTGATCCACTGGGCCGAAGCCAGCGGCAAGGCGGCCGAGATGAAGCAGCGGCTGATGGAGCTGTATTTCCGCGACGGCGGCGATCTCACCGACACCGATGTGCTGGTGCAGGCGGCCGCCGATGTCGGGCTCGATGCCGACGACGTACGCAAGCGCCTTGCCACCGATGAGGATGTCGCGCTGGTCTCGGCGCAGGCCCAGGAGGCCGCCGAGAAGGGTATCTCCGGCGTGCCGACCTTCGTGTTCGCGCAGAAATACGCAGTGTCCGGTGCGCAGCCGGCCGAGCAGCTCGCCCGCGCTATCCGCCAGGTCTCGGCCGAGATCAACGCGCAGGCGGCGGAGTAGTCCGTAATCCCTTTCCAAAGCCCGGCTCACGCCGGGCTTTTTCGTTTGCCCACACCATCCACCGGAAACAATCAGGGAGACAACCATGATCTATGAGCTGCGCACCTACACGGTACGTCCAGGCACCGTCGGCGAGATGGTGAAGGCCGCGAGCACGATCTCGCGCGACATCCGCGCCGACAATTTCGGCAAGCTGGAAGGTTACTGGATCACCGAGATCGGT